>JACZVV010000130.1 GCA_022572465.1 Chloroflexota bacterium | reverse complement strand
CGCCACGACTCGACGATCTCATTTTTCGCTTCGGTTAGCTCGTTGCCATCAAGTGGATTGCCCTCTTCGGACCGTTTCAGCACCAGCCGGTCGTAATGGTCCTGCGCGGGCATCCACGGTAGGATCATCGTGCGCGCCACCGACGCCCGGTCCATGACAGGCAGCAGCTCGGCGGGCGTGCCGTTGCGCTCGGGGGTGTCGTGGCCCCACAGCCGCTGAAAGGCCACGCCGGCCTCGGCGGTAGGATGCGTATGCGTGTGGAAGTCGATGGTCCGCAGCGTCATGGCAGCACACAAGACCTGCAAAACGTGGCGGCATTATACTCCGACGCCAGCGTTGCGGTACAATGCCCCGCGCAGCCAACAGCCCGGCCCGCGAGGCCGGCCGCCGCCGGTGGGATGATCGTTTAGACCGAGGGAGGGCGCACCATGACGACGCAGGTCCAGACGGTGCTGGGACCGATCGACGTGGACCGCTTGGGCATGACGCTGATGCACGAGCATCTGAAGATCGGCTTCCCCGGCTGGCAGGTCGACACCACCCTGGAGTGGGACCGCGATGCCGAGCTGGAGGAGGCCGTCCAGCGGCTCGAGAGGCTCAAGGAGCTGGGCGTCGGCACCTTCGTCGACCCATGCGCCATGGAGCTCGCCCGGGACCCGGACTTCATGGCCCAGGTCTCCCGCCGGTCGGGGGTCAACATCGTGTGCAGCACCGGTCTGTATCTGGAGCATGGACTGGACCTGGCCGGCTTTCCGGCGTACTTCAAGATCATGAGCATCGACCAGATCCAACGAATCTACTCGACCGAGCTGGCCAAGGGCATCGGCCCCGACCGTATCCGTCCCGGCATCATCAAAGTGGCCACGGGGCCCCGGCGGATCAGCGAGAACGAGGAGAAGTCGCTGCGCGCCGCCTCCCGGACGGCTCAGGCCCTGGACGTGCGCATTACCACCCACACGACTATGGGGACGATGGGCAACGAGCAGCTCGATATCTTTCTCTCCGAAGGAATGCAGCCCCACCACGTCGTCATCGGCCACTGCGATTGGAACCACGACCCCGCGTACCATCGCTCGCTGCTGGAGCGCGGCTGCTACATCGGGTTCGACGGCATCGGCATCGACGCCCTGTGTCCCGACGAGGTCCGCATCGCGAACCTGGTCGAGCTCACCGGCGACGGCTTTGCCAAGCAGATCGTCCTCTCCCACGACAACATCGGCTGCTGGCACTTCAGCCCCGGCGACGTGCCGGCGGGCATGAAGGCAAGCTTGGAGCGGCCCAAGCGGCGCTATACGTATCTTATCGAGGAGTTCATCCCACGGCTGCTGGAGGCTGGAATCAGCGAGAGTGCCATCCACACGATGACGGTGGAGAACCCGCGTCGCTACTTCGCCGGGGAGCCGCTGTGACGGGCGGAATCAGCCGTGGTTCGTGCAGTGGTCTCGCCGAAATCGCCCCAGTGAGGTGGTTCGCGGCCTGGTTCGCGCCTGTACGGTGCACTTCAGTGTCGATCCACATAATCCAGCTAGACTTGACGTAACGCAAACCTTTTGTTCACATAATCTTGGCCTGGTTTCCAGACGAACGCAAGACCTGGGAGGTGGCGGTTGACTCCAGAAGGCAGCGTCTGGCAAGAAGCCGCGGTGGTGCGGAGGTACCTCGAGCGGGTACGGGCGGGCAGGCTCCTGGCTGCCGAGCAGATCGAAGTGCTGCTGCGGGTCGTCGCCGCCCGGGGCGAGGCGGTGCGGCGCCTCGCCGATCTTGGCGCGGGTGATGGCGTCCTCGCGGCCCTGGTCCTGGAGCGCTACCCCGACGCCGAGGCCGTGCTGGTCGATTTCTCGGAGCCGATGCTCAGCGAGGCCCGCGACCGATTCCAGGGCGGCGAAACGAAGGTGAGCTTCGTCCTGGCCGACCTGCGAGACTCGTCGTGGGTTCGACAGATCTCTCGGCAAGCGCCCTTCGACCTCATCGTATCGGGCTACGCGATTCATCACCTGGAGGACCGCCGGAAGCGGCAGTTGTACCAGGAGACCTATGAGCTGCTCGGGCCGGGTGGGCTGTTCGTCAATATGGAGCATGTCTCCTCGCCGAGCCCATGGGTCGAGTCCATCTTCGAGGAGTGGCAGATCGATAGCAATCACGCCGCCCAGGCCGGCCAGGCCGGCGCCCGAAGCCGCGCCGAGGTTGCGGAGGAGTACGCCAACCGGCGTGACCGCCAGGCGAATATCTTTGCGCCCGTCGAGACGCAGTGCGATTGGCTGCGGGAGATCGGGTTTCAGGACGTCGACTGCTTCTTCAAAGCGTTCGAGTACGCCGTCTTCGGCGGACGGCGCCTGGCGCCGTAGAGCGCCGTTCGGCGCCCAACCCGCGTCAAAGAGCGTGTGAGGCGCTCAACGGGCCGCTATCGTGCCCCTCCGCCACCGCCCCGACCGAGCCGCGTGTCAAAACACCAGCGCCGCGCTGCCTCCCGATCACGGCGCGTCGTGGCGAGGCTGCGCTCCCAACATGCCCTCGCTAGCCAACCGCGTCCGCCGCTTGGTTCGCCTAATGCATGTTATGTGCGGCTAAACCAATAGCCCTACTTCTGGAGCGTTGACATAACGGTTTGGCGTTACGATTCGGCGCGGGTCACGCCGGACTCGTCGGCCGCGGGGAGGGCAGGTCTCGCCGTCGAGGGCTGATGAGGGAAAGCACCGCCCCGACGTCTTCGCGGAGAGGAAACGCAAGGCGCGGTGTCCCGGCCGCTGATCCACCCCAAAGCTCAAATAGCCACGGGAGCGCCGTCGTGGCGTCTATCCGGCTCTCGGCACGCGATTGCGCGCTTCCTTGGCCCAAATGGCCCGCACCAGGACGCCAAAGGTGTTGTCGTTCTCTTCGACCTCGACGTAGACCGCCATGGACCCGGTAGAGCTAGAGGACGAGATACAAATACACGCGCCTCTTGAAAGGACTGGCCCCTGTGGGTCGTGACGAACCCGGCCCCTTATGTCCAGTCGGCGCGCGTTATGTGAACAGCTACTTCCGTTGGCTCAGTCCCGCGTGCCGAACACGCCGACACCGACGCTGAAGGAACCCGGCGTGCCGCCGAGGTTGTGCACCAGGCCCAGGTCGGCGTTCTTGACCTGTCGCGGGCCGGCCTTGCCCTGGAGCTGCTTGTAGACCTCGTACATCATGCGGATGCCGCTGGCGCCGATGGGGTGTCCAAAGCACTTGAGGCCGCCGTCGGTATTGACCGGCAGCTCGCCCTCCAGCGTGAACGTTCCCGCCTCCACGTCCTCCGACGCCCGGCCCCTTGGACTGAAGCCCAGGTCCTCATAGATGATCAACTCGGTGATGGTGAAACAGTCGTGCACCTCGGCCATGCTGATCTGCTTGCGCGGGTCGCTGATCCCCGCTTGCTCGTAGGCCTGCTTGGCTGCGGCGACGGTCTCCGGGAAGTGGACGAAGTCGAAGTCGTCTCGCAGGGTACCCTGCTTGCCGCCGATGGCCAGGCCCATGCCCTTCACCAGAATGTAGTCGTCCCTGAAGGTCCGGGCGATCTCCGGCGTGGTGATGATCGCCACCGCCGCGCCGTCGCTGACCCCGCAGCAGTCGAAGAGGCCCAGGGGCCAGGCGATCATCGGCGCGCGCAGCGCTTGCTCGACGGTGATCTCCCGCTGGAAGTGGGCTTTCGGGTGCATGCTGCCGTTGTGATGGTTCTTGACCGAGATCTGGGCCAGGGTGTTTCGGCCCTGGTCTGGCTCGATGCCGTAGTGGTGGAAGTAGCGGGTGGCCGCCAGGGCGAACTGGGCCGGCGGCGGCGCCGGCGGCATGACGTTGGTATTGGGCAGGATCACGCTGGAGCCCAGGCCGGTGAAGCCGGTGTCCTTGAGTTTCTCAACCCCCGCCACCATGACGATGTCGTACTGGCCCGAGGCGATGCCGAAGCAGGCGTTCCGGAAGGCGTCGGTAGCCGTGGCGCACATGTTCTCCACGCGGCTGATCGGGATGTACTCCAGCTTGAGGGCCTGGGCCAGGAGCTGGCCGGTGAACGCTGTCACATAGGTGCCCAGCCAGGCGGCTTCGATGTCCTTGGCCTCCACACCCGCGTCTTCGAAGGCCTCGTAGGCCGCCTCCACCAGCAGGTCATCGGGGCCCATGTCCCAGCGCTCTCCAAACTTGCTGCACCCCATCCCGATGATGGCGACCTGGTCGCTGATGCCGTTGCCAGCCATGTCCTGCTCCTTTCGCCTGCACCGCCGATTCGCTGTCGATCCCGCGTTATCGCCTCATTGTACCAGCGATGGCCGAAGTTATGTCAATTGCTGGCTCACGCCGTCGAAGGCGCGCCCTCTCGCAGCGGCATCGCCTTCCAATAGTAGTTGTGAATCCCCTCGCTGAACGTCCCCAAGCTGCGGAACGTCATCTCGACGGGGAGCCCTATCCGCACCTCGTCCACCTTCCGGTCGGTCAGCATGACTAGCATGCGTCCACCGCCCTCGAAGTTGATCACCGCGATCACCAGCGGGACGTCCGGGGTGCCGCCAACGTAGTCCATGGAGTAGGTAAAGATCTCGCCCCGTCGATCGGCCAGGCGCCAGGGCACCGCCTCGTCCTTGCTCCGGCAAAAGGTGCAGACGCGCTGCGGCGGATACTGGACCCGGCCGCAAGCCGAGCACTTCATCCCATAGAGTCGGAGGTTCTGGTCGCGATCGCGGTAGGCGGCCTGCACCGACATCGGCTGCGGAGGCGGGCGCCGCGCCGGCTCCTTGGCCAGCAGCTGGCGCCATTGGAGCATCTGATCGTAGTCGGCGATGGTGTCGCGAGAGTCGAGATGCCCGCTGATCCCGCGCCGGGCCGGCTTCTTGGCCAGGGCATCCGTGGCCTGGAAGATGATCGCGTCGGCGCCGTCGCCGTATCCCACGACGACGATTCGATCGCCGGGCGCGGCCTGCTCCAGCGCGCCGACCAGCAGCATCAGCGGGAAGGCCGTGCCGGTGCTCCCGACCCGTCCGTACAGCGGGTCCTGCACCTGCTCGGGCGCCAGGCCCAGATGCCGCGCCATGTCGGCGTGGCGCCGCGGATCGGTGCTGGCGTAGGCCACGCGAGCGACGTCCGCAGGCTTGAGGCCTTGCTTCTCGAGGAGCCCGTTCACCGCTTCCTTCAGGATCCGATGATAGCCTTCGTCGGCGATGAACCGGTCCTCGCCGCTGTGGATGAAGGCATCGTCGGCGGAGCGCCAGACGTCGAGCATGTGCTCCGACGTCGAGTGAAAACCGTCGATCTGGGCCAGCCCCTTGGAGCTGCTGATCAGGAGCGCGGCCGCGCCGTCGCCCATGGTCCGGTCCGCGCCGCTCTTGGGAGGGGCCATGCGCTGGTCCGCCGCGACGACCAGCACGTTCTTGGCCGACCGGCTCTTGACGGCGTCGGCCGCCGCGCGGATAGCGGAGGTCCCGGCCCTCAGGACGTTGGTGATGTCGGTGGTGAAGATATCGTGCCGCAGGTCCAGCGCTTCGGCGATGGTGGCCGCGCCCTGCTGCTCGGCGTAGGGCGAGGTGGTGGTGGCGAAGATGAGACCGTCGACCCGGCTGCGGTCCATCCCGCCGAGACAGTCGGCTCCGGCCGCCACGGCCATCGTGATGCTGTCCTCGTCGAAATTCGCCACCGCCTTTTCGCCCGGGAATCCCCAGCCCACGGTCTCTTTCGTGAGGCGATACTTCGGAATGTAGGCGCCGTATGAGGCGATGCCGGCCATGCGAACCTCCAGTCGTTGCGTGCCCGGTGACTATAGCATAGGCCCAGGGACGGGCCAACGGGCCACGCCTAACCATGCGGCGACTCCGGCGTTCTTCTTTATGAACAGTCGCTCATGACGCGCCCCGGCCCGAGCGATGGCTGGGCCGCAACGAGATGTCGACCACCAGGAGGGTTCCGATGCCGAAACGATGGATGATGATAGGCTTGGTCGCCGCGATGATCGCCACGCTGGTGAGCACCGCCTTGGTGGCCGTTGCCGCGCCCTCGAGCCAGGACGCCGGCGGCAACTCAGACGCCCAGCCGCAGGGCGAAGGACCCGACATCCTCCGGCCCGGCGCGGCGAGCCTATCGCTGGTCGGATGGATCAACCAGAGCCTCTCATCGGCTCCTTTCTGGCGCCAGTTCGATCGATTCCTCGGCGCCGAGTTTCGCTTCCTTGGCCCTGAGGACACGCCGGCGACGGCCGTCGCCATCCCCGGCACGGTCATCGAGACCGGCGAGGACTTCGTCATCATCGACGCCAACGATGGCACTGGTCCTCAACGTTACGGCTTCGAGTCTCCCATCGCGCCCCCGATTCAACTGGTCCTGGGGCGGCTCGAGCCAGGTGACAACGTGATCGTCGTCACCGTCGACGGTGTCGCGCGATGGCTCGTCGTTGCGAGGCAACCATGCCGAGAGGATGACCCTCAAGGGCCGCCCTTCGGCCAGCAGGATAGGCCCGATGGCCAGGCGCCGCCCACGGGCCAGGGCCGCTTCGGCCAGGGCGGACGTTTCGGCCAGCTAGAGCTGCCCGATGGCCAGGCGCCGCCCGCGGGCCAGGGCCGCTTCGGCCAGGGCGGACGTTTCGGCCAGCAGGATGGGCCCGATGGCCAGGCGACGCCCACGGGCCAGGGCCGCTTCGGCCAGGGCGGACGTTTCGGCCAGCAAGACCGGCCTGAGGGCCAAAGCCGGTTCGAGGGCTTCCAACGCCCCGGCCAGGCCGACGCAGGTCAGATCTTTGGCCAGGTCGTTCGATGCAGCACGCCGGACCGGCCAGAGGGCCAGGAACGGCCCCAGGGCCAGGGAACGTTTGAAGGGTTCCGGCGCTCCGGCCAGGCAGATGGCGACCGGCCTATCGGCCAGGGCCGCTTCGGTCAGCAAGGACAGAACGGGGAGTCCGGGCGGTCTCGAACCGGTCCCCAGTTCGGCTTCGGCGGCGACGGCGATGAGTTTCGACAGCTACTGCTGGACAGAATTCAGGAGCTGCGCAACTCCGTCAGCGCCCTGTTCGAGGATGAATAGGGTTCTTTAACCGAACGTTCGTTAAGGTCCGGGACGCCGCTCGTCGGCAAAAAGCATGAGAAGAGGGCCCCGATTCGTCATCTGGGCCCTCTTCTCACGTTTGCGGCACAGACCCGCGTGGGTCACCGGCACGGGCGTCGCGTCATCGGAAAAGGTCGCGCTCCGGGGAGCGCAGCAGCGGACCGGCGCCGGTCTCGCCGGGCGTGTAGGCGTACCCTCGGACCACCGCCGCCGGCACCCGGTCCAGCTTGCCCATCACCAGCTCCGTCGCCGAAGCCAGCTCGTCGGCCGTCGCCAGGACGCTCACTTTGAGCTCCATCCCCGCCGGGTCGCGCTGCCCCCGGTAGTCCGCCAGGGGCTCCATCCCCGCGACGCCAATGGCCACGTTGGTGCACCCCTCCCGCCAGGGTCGTCCGAAGGTGTCCGATACGATCACCGCGACGTCGACGTTGGCCATCTTCCGGACCCCGTCCCGAATCCCTCGCGCGGAGGCATCCGGGTCCTTCGGGAGCAGCGCGGCCAGGTCCTTGCCCGACAGGTTCGACTCGTCGATGCCCGCGTTAGCGCAGACGTGGCCGTGGACCGTCTCGGTGATGATCACCCCCTGGTCCATCCGGACGATGC
>JACZVV010000129.1:4204-7694 GCA_022572465.1 Chloroflexota bacterium | reverse complement strand
GGCGGCGGCAGCCGGGCGCTCGCCGGGCGGCAGAAGCACCGCCTTGGCGCCGGCGTCTTCCATGAACGACCGGAACTCGTCGGTGGTGTAGGCGGGATTGAGGGGCGCGGCGACGGCCCCGGCTCGGGTGACCGCCAGGAAGCACTCGACGAACGAGAGATCGTTGCCCAGCACGATGGAGACGGTGCTTCCCGGCTCGACTCCGGCCGCCAGCAGCCGTCCCGCCAGCGACTCCACATGCTCGGCAAGCTGCCGGTAGGTCGCCGACGGACCGCCGGGGACCACCACCGCCGGGTGGTCGGACGCGCCGCGTTCCAGCAGACCGGGGAGGGTCATCCCAACGGAGGTCTGCGCGCCGCCGCTGCCTTTCGATGCAACCATGAGCCGCGGCCTCGGCTACTCCTCGATGTCGAGCTTGAACAGCCGAACGCTGTTATCCACCAGCATCGCCCGGCGCTCGTCGCCGGGCACGCCGGCGAGACACGATTCGCGCATCGTTTTTGAGTTCGGATAGGTCGACGTGGTGTGAGGGTAATCGGTCTCCCACAGGATGCGGTCGACGCCGACGTGCCGCCGGATCTCGATGCCCACGTGCTCGTACCAGAAGTTGGCGTAGACCTGCCGGTGGAAGTACTCGCTGGGCTTGCGGCTCATCCCGTCCTTCCAGCACTCCAGAACCTCGTACTCGTGGTCCAGGGTCTCGAGGAGATAGGGGATCCACCCGATGCCGCTCTCGACGCTGATGAAGTTGAGCTTGGGGAACCGCTCCGGGACGCCGGAGTAGAGGAGGTTGGCCAGGATCTGAGTGTTGCTGGCGATAGCGGCCGCGGAGCCCAGGGCCTTGGCCGTGTAGGGCGCGTAGCCGTCCCACGTCGCCAGCATCCCCGCGGCGCCTATGTGCAGCGCCATGGGGAGGTCCAGCTCCTGGCACGTGGCGTACAGCGGGTCCCAGTAGGCGTCGTTGAAGTGGGGCAGGTCGAGATTGGACAACGCGCCGTGCCAGACCAGCGCCTTGTGCCCCCGCTTGGCGCTGCGCCGTACCTCGGCCACGGCCTTGTCGACGTCCCACATGGGGGCGATGCACTGAGCGATGAATCGAGGGCTGTATTCGGCCCACACGTCGATGAGCCAATCGTTGTAGGCCCGGATGCAGGCCTCGCGCCAGTCCTCGGTGCCTCTATTGGTAAAGGTGCCGCCGGTGAGGCCGGCGATGTTGGGGAAGAAGGCGTGCGTGTCGACCGAGTCGTGGTCCATGGCCTTCAGCCGGTCGCCGGGGACGTAGGTCGCCTTCGGCACGTCCTCCCACCGCAGCGGCTCGATTCGGCGGTTGGGCATGGCGGCGGGGACCATCGCCAGGCGGGGAAACAGCTCGCCGTTGATGAGCCAGGTCTGGGAGCCGTCGTCCTGCTCGATAACGTGAGGGATGGCCTCACCGAACGCGGCCGCGCTCATCCGGTCGGTCCACAGGTCCGGGCTCTCCTGGATGTGATCGTCGGTGGATATCGCTCCGTACCGCAGCTTGAGCTTGGCCATCGTGCTCCTCCTGTACGGGGTTCGCGGCGGATGCCTGATGATGCCGCGCGGGGCGTGAAAAGTCAACGCCGGGACGTCAGCGGATCAGACGCCGGCGCATCCACACCAGGGCGAGGTAGTAGAAGCCGAAGGCGGCGCCGGCCATGCCCAGGAGCGACCACACCATGCTCAGCACCAGGTCGCCGGTAATCAGGTGCCGCATGACGTGGACCGCCGGCGTGAGGGGAAGCACCCACGCGAACTGCCGCAGGCCATTGGGGAGATCTTCCACGGGAAAGAAGACCCCGCTGAGGAAGAACATGGGGTAGATGAACAGCGAGTAGAAGAAGTTGAAGGCGTTGATCGACGGGGCTTTGGAGGTGTAGGCCATCGCCAGCGAAGCAATCAGGAATCCCTGAAGAACCGCCACGGGCAGCACCAGAATGGCCAGCGGCGATTTCACGATCCCCATGACCGCCAAGATGATGAGAATAAGCGTCCCGAGAAAGAGCGAGCGCGTGACGCCCCAGAGGATCTCGCCGGTGATGACGTCCTCGATGCTGAGGGGCGTGGCGATCATGGCGTCGTAGGTGCGCCGCACCTCCATTCGGACGTAGGAGCCCCAGCTATTCTCGAAGGCGGGCGCGAACATGACATAGGCGGCCAGGATCCCGGGGCCGATGAACTCCAGGTAGTCTTGCCCGTTGACTTCGTCGACGACCTGCCCGATGCCAAGACCCATGACCAGCAGGATGACCACCGGCTCGGCCAGCAGCGGGACGATGTCGGTCTTCCACAACCGGAGGATGACGTCGCGATGGCGCTGCCAGACGTGCAGGCTCCGGAACGAGACTTCGGCCAGGGCGGTCACTCGGAGGAGAGTCCCTTCCCGGTGAGGACGAGAAAGACGTCCTCGAGGTTCGGCGGACGCCGGACGACGACGGCGCTGTCCAGACTGCGGACCAGGTCCGGCACGTGCCCGTCGGCCCCGATGAGCACCAGCGCATCGCCGTGGTCGGCCACGTGCTCCACGCGGCCCGCCACCATCGCCAGCGCTTTCTCCTTCTCCCACGGAGCGACCCGCACCTCGACGACCTCTTCACCGAAGTGGCTGGCGACCAGCTCCCGGGGCGGCCCGTGGGCCAGGATACGGCCCTCTTCCATGATGGCCAGCCGATCGCACAGGTGAGTCGCCTCATCCATGGCATGGGTGGACAGGACCATCGTGGTGCCCTGGGACTTGAGGAGGTGCAGGCGCTCCCACACCAGGTGACGGCCGTGAGGGTCCAGCCCGGTGGTCGGCTCGTCCAGCACCAGCACCCTGGGACGGTTGATCAACGCCCGCGCGATCAACAAGCGGCGTCTCATGCCGCCTGACAGCTCGTCGATGGGACTGCGGGCCCGGTCGGTCAGCTCCATGAACTCCAGCGCCTCGGAGGCCCGCCGCCGGGCTTCGTCCGACGAGATGCCGAAGTAGCGGGCGTGGACGAGCAAGTTCTGGAGCACGTCCAGGTCTTCGTCCAGGTTGTCTTCCTGCGGCACCACGCCCAACAGGGCCTTGATGGCCCGGCCCTCGGTGCTCACGTTGTGACCGGCCACCCGAAGCTCGCCTTCGGACACCGGCGACACGCAGCCGATCATCCGGATGGTGCTGGTCTTGCCGGCGCCGTTGGAGCCCAGCAGACCGAAGCACTCGCCCTCCTCGACGGCGAAGTCGATCCCATCCACGGCGGTGAATTCGCCGTAGCGCTTGACCAGTCCTTTGGCCTCGATTACCGGCGGCATGGCACCTCCCTGAAGCCCTCCCTGAAACCCCCGTCAGGAATGGTAGCAGAGGGACATCCGTGGCGCCACCGGAGCAGGCAGCTGGTCGCCATGCCGGAGAATGAGCGTTGGGGAATGGACGGTGTCCACTCGCTCATCGTCAGAGTTGGCTATAATGGCGGCGAGGCGACGGATGGCAAAGCGGCTGAAAGCA
>JACZVV010000129.1:1399-4195 GCA_022572465.1 Chloroflexota bacterium | reverse complement strand
GAGTGTGTGAGCAATGTCATTCTGAGAAGCGAACCGACGAAGAATCTCGCTAAACAGCCTACGTCTGACTTCTGGCGAGATTCGTCGTCCCGATTCATCGGGACTCAGAATGACATGTGCGGAACCCTTTCACACACGCTGTCAGGAATGGTAGCAGAGGGACATCCGTGGCGCCACCGGAGCAGGCGGCCGGACGCCATGCCAGAGACCGATCGTCGCGGGCTGGACAGTAGCCACTCGCTCATCCGCGGCGTTAGCTATAATGGCGGCGAGGCATACGGATGGCAAAGCGGCTGAAAGCAGCGCGGTTACTGGCGTATCTGGCCGTGGTGGGCTTGGGCCTCCTCTCGGTCAGCGGCTTGGGGGCGCAGCAGACCGAGTCCGACGTCTTTCTGCTGCACATCGACAACATCATCGACCCGAATCACTCCAAGTACCTCAAACGAGGAATCGAAAAGGCCGAGAACGAGGGCGGCCAGGCCGTCATCATACAGATCGACACGCCGGGGGGCCTGGTCTCCTCCATGCGCGACATGGTGAGGAGCATCTTCGCCTCCGACATTCCCGTCATCACCTTCGTCTCGCCCCAGGGCGCCCGGGCAGGCTCGGCTGGGACCTTCGTCACCGCCGCGGGCCACATCGCCGCCATGGCGCCGGGCACCAACATCGGCGCGGCCACGCCCATCAGCGGCACCGGCGAAGACCTCCCCGACACGCTGAAAAGCAAGGTCATCAACGATGCCACCGCTCTCCTGCGCAGCATCGCCGAGACCCGGGGACGCGACTCCGGACGGCTGGAGCTGACGGTGACCGAGGCCGCCTCCTTCACCGTCCTGGAGGCCCTGGAGCCCAACGACGATGGCCAATCGATCGTCGACCTGATCGCCGACGACCTGGACGACCTGCTGGCCAAGATCGACGGACGGGTGGTCGCTCTCGACACCGGCGGCCGCCAGGTGACGCTACACACCGCGGGGATCCGCTGCGAGAAGCCCCGCTTCCGCTGCACCAACGTCAACCTCAGCTTCGTCGAGCGGTTCCTGGAGGTCATCTCCGACCCCAACATCTCGGGCCTGCTCCTCTCCCTCGGCGGGCTGGCCCTCTTCATCGAAATCCTGAACCCCGGCCTGGTCTTTCCCGGCGTCTTCGGCGTCATCGCCCTGGTGCTGGCCTTCGTCTCCTTCGGCAATCTGCCGGTCAACTACGCCGGCGTCGGTCTCATCCTCTTCGCGCTGGTGCTCTTCTTCTTCGAGATTCAGGTCGCAGGCGTCGGCATACTCGGCGTCGGGGGCCTGGTCAGCTTCGTCCTGGGGGCTATCTTTCTCTTCGCGCCCTTCGCCGCCGACCCGCCGGAAATATCGGCGCCTCGCGTCAGCATCAGCCCCTGGCTGATCGGAGGCCTCGGCGGCGGGTTCGGCGCGGCCACCGGCCTGCTCTCCTACCTGGCGTGGCGAGGCAAGCGGACCTTTCAACCCACCACCCACAGCCGGCTGGTGGGCCGGAGCGGACGGGTCACCACGGTCCTCGATCCCGTTGGGACGGTCCGGGTGGCGGGCCAGCTCTGGAGCGCGGAAGAGGAGAACGGCCTCACCATCGAGGAGGGCGAGCGCGTGGACGTCGTGGACGTCGATGGGCTGACGCTGAAAGTGGTGAAGAGACCCAAGCTGCTCCCGGAGGGTCAGGCCCATGCGCTCCCATCGGGGCTTGACGGTGACGAGGACGAGGCGTAAGGTACGTGCCGCCCTGACAAGTTTGGAGCGGCGGATAGAGGTGGAAAGATCGAAGGGGTATCGGAATACCCCCTCGGCGCTTCCCCTAAAGCCAAGGAGGCTAACATGGCGGTGGGTCTACAGGTCATCCGGCAATGGGAACGACTGATCATCCTGCGATTCGGTAAGCTAACCGAGGTCCGGACCCCCGGGGTAACGTGGCTCTGGCCATTCATCAACAGTGGAAGCCAAAAGGTCGACTTGCGGGAGCGGGTCCTGCCGGTCCCCAGCCAGACGGCCATCACCAAGGACAACGCCCCTATCGATATCGACTTTCTGATCTACTACAAGATCATGGAGGACGCGGCGGAGAAGCCCGTCACCGAGGTGCGCGACTTCATCAGCGCCGCCACGGGCATCGCCACCACCACCCTCCGGGCCGTCATCGGCGACATCACCCTGGACGACGTGCTGGCCAAGCGCGAGCAGATCAACAGCGTGCTCCAGGTGAAGCTGGACGAGGTGACCGTGAGATGGGGGGTCAAGGTCTTGGCGGTGGAGATCCGGGAGATCACCCCGCCGCGAGACATTCAGACGGCCATGAACCGGCAGATGGCCGCCGAGCGCGAGCGCCGCGCCGCCGTGATCGAGGCCGAGGGCCAACGAGTGGCGGCCATCACGATTGCCGAAGGTCAGAAGCAGGCGGAAATCCTGCGGGCCGAGGGTGACCGTCAGGCGGAGATCCTCCGCGCCGAGGCGACCCGCCAGGCCCAGGTCCTCGAGGCCGAGGGCTTCAGCGACGCGCTGGGCAAGATCTACGAAGTAGCCAAGAACGTGGACGGCAAGACGATGAGCCTCCAGTACCTGGAGACCCTCAAGAGGCTCGGCGAAAGCCCGGCCACCAAGTTCATCTTTCCCATGGAGTTCACCAGCCTGATGCAGTCGTTCCGCAACCTCGGGAGTGGCTGAGACGACGACAAGAAGTAGCCTCGCGAACGACATGAGACGAACAAAAGGGGCCTCGTAAGACTACTGACGAGGCCACTTTTTGTGTAGACAGCTGTGAGGGCCGCTACAGAGTGTCTCT
>JACZVV010000129.1:0-1389 GCA_022572465.1 Chloroflexota bacterium | reverse complement strand
CCACCCTTACCTCGACCAACGAACGAAACGCGACCGGGCCCGGGACTGATCCCGGGCCCGGTCCGCATTCGGCAGACGTGTGGACGTGTCGAGAGGGTATGTAAACACCCTCTCGACGCTCCCCGATCGAGGCCCGCCGCCTCGCGTCCGGTGCCTGGCGTCCCGCCTTCGGTGACCTGAAGCCAACCCGAAATGTCATGCTGCGTCCCGGCCTGTCCCGGCCCCAGCGGAATGGCGTCGAGACGAAGAATCTGGGACAGCGGGGGGGCCTCGGCAGACCCTTCGGTCGCGGACGATCTCAGAGCTTCCCCTGAGCGACGCCGAAGGGATGACAGCAATCGCGGCGCCGCTTTGTTCGGTGGTCTTAAACGCTGCAGCGGCTCAGCCGCCCGCCGAGCTGCCGCCGTCCACCGGGATGTGCGCGCCGCTGACGAACGACGACTCCTCGGAAACCAGGAACAACGCCACCTTCGCGATCTCCTCGGGCGTGCCCACCCGTCGCAGCGGGATCGTCGCCTCCAACCCCTTCCGGACCTCGCCGACGACGCCCGACGCCGTCAGCATCGGCGTATCGATGGCGCCGGGGCAGATGGCGTTGACCCGAACGTTGCTCGGCCCGTACTCCAGCGCCATCTGCTTGGTCAGGCCCACCTCGCCGTGCTTGGACGAGACGTAGGCGGCAAACCCCTCCGAGGCCATGAGCCCCAGGGTGGAGGCGACGTTGACGATCTTGCCGCCGCCGGCTTTGACCATCTCGGGGACGGCGTACTTGGAGAACAGCATCGTGCCGGTGAGGTTGGTGTCGATGATGCGCCGCCATTGGGCCAGAGTCAGCGCGTCGACGCGGTCGTTGTCGCGCTGAAACATGCCGGCGTTGTTGTAGAGGATGTCGAGGTGTCCGAAGCGGGCCACGGTCCGCTCGACGGCGCGGCGGACCTGAGTCTCGCGCGTCACGTCGCACTTGATCGCCACGCCCGCGCCGCCGGCCTCTCGGAGCGACCGCAGCGTCTCACGGGACCCAGGATGGTCGATGTCGACGATGGCGACGCTGGCGCCTTCCCGGGCGAACATCAGCGCGACGGCGCGGCCCTGGCCCGACGCGGCGCCGGTGACGATAGCAACCTGTCCACGAAGTTTCATCGCAGCCTCCGCCGCGGGAGGGTAGCAGCGACGACGGGGAGTGTCAACAGACCACGTAACATCGCTCACAGGTGTCCGGTATCCCTCCAGACGAGCGCCCCCACGCCTCCGGCGGATCGTGAGTGCCCTTTTCTTTCGTGAAGGTGTTCGCATACCCTCCCCAAAGAACGTTAGCTTCAACCGAATCCCGGTGGGGGTCGTCGACGACCTCCACCGGGATTCGGTTCAGGTGAAAGTTTTCTGGAAGGG
>JACZVV010000128.1 GCA_022572465.1 Chloroflexota bacterium | reverse complement strand
CGATGGCGTCCTTACTCAAAGGCGTCCCGTTGCGATGGGTCTCCTTGCAGTACTCGACCAGCTCTTCGAAGATGCGCTGCTGCTTGCCGGCGCCGCCACCGCCGCCGCCGCCGTAGAAGCTGTTCATGATGCCGTACCAGCCGTGGTTCTCTTCGCCGATGAGCATGTCGGCGGAGATGCGGACGTTGTCCAGGAAGGTGTGGTTCTGACGCCCGCCGCCCAGGTTGTACAGGGGTGACATCGTCACGCCCGGCAGCTTGAGGTCGAGGCAGAAGATGCTGATGCCCTTGTGCTTGGGGACGTTGGGGTCCGTCCGGGCCGCCAGGTACAGCACGTCGGCTCGGGAGCCCCAGGTGGTGAACGTCTTCTGGCCATTGATGATCCAGTCGTCGCCGTCGCGCACCGCGGTCGTTTGAACCGAGGCGAGGTCGGAGCCCGCGTCGGGCTCGGTCAGCCCCTCGGCCCAGAACGTCTCCATCTTGCCGATGGGCGGCAGGAAACGCTGCTTCTGCTCCTCGGTGCCCGCGAAGAGCAGGGTGCCCGCGGCCAGGCCCCAGCCGATCAAGTTGACCAGCGGCGCCTCGGCCCGGCTGAACTCTTCCATCATGATGGCCCGCTCGACCGCCGTCCGCTCCAGCCCGCCGTAGGCCTTCGGCCAGGTGAGCCCGATCCATTGCTTCGCGCCCACCTTCTTGGTGAACTCGAAGGCGAACTCCCACAAGTCCTCCCGCTCTTCGAACTCGTGGTCGAAGGCCTTCTCGCGAGGAAGCTCCTTGTCCAGGAACTCCTTGACCTCCTGGCGCCAGGCCTCTTGCTGGGGGGTGAACGTCAGGTCCATGCAGGCCACTCTCCGATACTGGTGTGAGGCGCAGCGGCGCGCCGGTGAAGATTATACCTTACGCCTCGCGGAGCCTCTACCGGGGCGGTCTTCCGCCCACCCCGGTCCGATCGACGGGAATCTCCCAATCTTTTCCAGCTCAAGGACCGTTCACTGCTGGAGATACGGTTACGATGCCCGGGTATGTATCAGGTGCGGGATTTTCGAGGGGAGCATAGGTTGACTACCCGACGTTCGTATTTCGGCTGTTCGAGTTCCGAAACCATGAAATCTGCTACGTCGGCACGGGAGATCTTCCCGAGGGTTACTCCGGTCAGATCCTCAAGGATCTCATACTTGCCGGTTTGAGGACCGTTCGTAAGCAATCCCGGCCGGATAATCGTCCAGTTCGCCTTGCTGTCGCGAAGGAGCTGCTCCAGCCGATTCTTGTCTTCATACATCCGCTTTAGGAGGAGCGGAAAGATAATCTTATCGTAGAGGAAACCGCCGTGACCGCGACTATCGCCGGCGCCGACGCCAGTAATCGCGAGGATGCGCGGCCCGTCGTCATCGGGGATCTGGTCAACAACGAGGGAAATCGATTCGGAAAACACACTAACGGGTTTCCTCGATGGAGGCACACCAAGACAACAGCAGATCGCATCCTGGTCCGCCACCAGTTTCGCGACTGCATCGCGATCACACGCATCCCCCTTCACGACCGTCAACCCTTGCACTGCGGCATCCAATCGACTCGGATCGCGGGCAAGCACCGTCACCTGGTGGCCGCTCTCTGCGGCTCGACGCACAAGCTCACGCCCGATCCCTCGCGTCCCTCCGAGAATTGCGATCTTCATTTGATCCCCTCCCCATTCACTGTCGAACGGATCCGGCGCTCGGCCGCGAGCAGCGCTGTACAAAGTTTCGATTCGCGCTGACGCGTCGGCTGCAGCCCCTGGTCAGGCCGCGCGTTGGTTCGTATCCATTGTGAGGTCTTTCCGCGGATTGCGCAGGTGGGAGAGTCGACAATGTTGAACCAGAGCAGACGCTCCTCGACCCACGGCTTCCCCAGTCTAACTCATCTCAATCTGGTTAATCGGTTCAATCTGAGGATCAATCTTATCTTGCAGGCGATTGGCGTCCCTGCCCGCGCTGACAGCGGGGGCAGAAGTAAGCGCTGCGGCCCCGGATGACGACCCGCAGCACCGGCTTGCCGCATCGCGTGCACGGCGCTCCGGCCAGCCGGGGCACGCGCAAGACGCTTCGGCCTTCGTCCGATTCCGTGGGCGGACCTTTCGCCGGCATGATTCGCGCTATCTGTACCGTGGCTTCGGTCAGCGAGCTCACGATGGCTTCGTGGAGCCGTTCGACCTCGGCGGAGGTGAGCTCGTTGCCGGGCTTGGCCGGGTGCAGGCGGGCCAGAAAAAGCGCCTCGTCGGCGTAGATGTTGCCGATGCCGGCCACCACCGCCTGGTCGCACAGGAGGGCCTTGACCGGCACGCGGCGGCTGAGGGCCTTGCCCAGCGCCCGGGGCGTGAACGCCGGCTCCAGGGGCTCGGGGCCCAACGCCGGGAGCGCCGACGCCTCGTCTGCGACCAGCGCCAACGTCCCCAGCTTTCGTGGGTCCACGAACCGCAGGTCGCGTCCGTCGTCCAGGTGCAAGATGTTGTGGGCGTATCGCGGCGGCTCGCTGGCGCCAGGCTCGACGATGAGCGATCCGGTCATGCGCAGGTGAATGACCAGGGTCCGCTCGGCCCGGTCGTCCGGCTGGAGCCGCACCAGGAGGTACTTGGCCCGGCGAGCGACGTCGTCGATGCGGCGGCCGGTGAGGCCCAGGACGAACTCCTCGACCGGCCCCGAGCGGATGGCCTTGGGCCACCGGATCGTGGCGCCGGTGAAGGCTCGTCCGGCCAGGCCCTGGTCCAAGAGATAGCGGCGGGTGGCTTCGACGTCGGGCAGCTCAGGCATGCGGCGAGACTAACCTCCGCACGAGTCGTTGTACAGGCATCGAGAAGGACTCACCCGCCGTCGCTGGCCACCCATGCTGCGTCTCGCTACTTCGCCAGGCGGCGGAACAGCGCCGCCGCGACGTCCACCGCCACCACCAGCAGCAGGTACCAGATCAGCAGCAGGGTGACGGTGGTGTACTTCAGATGGGCCATCGCCAGGCCGAACTCGAATCCCAGGCCTCCGGCCGCCACGAAGCCCACCACGATGGTGGCGCGGATGATGATCTCCCACCGGTAGAAGAGGTAGGTGAGAAAGCGGGGCAAGGCCTGGGGCAGCACGCCGTAGGCCAGCACCTGCATTCGCCCGGCGCCGGCGGAGCGCAGCGCTTGCAGCGGCCTGCGGTCCAGCCCCTCCACGATCTCCGACGAGAGCTTGCCCAGGACTCCGGCGTTGTGGATTCCCAGGGCCAGGGCGCCCGGCAGGATGCCCGGAGCGAACATGAAGATGATGATCATCGCCCAGATCAGCTCGGGTATCGCGCGTGTAAAGGTGAAAAACCCCCGCACGACGACGAAGACGAGGGTCCCGGCCTTCGACCCGTAAGGCGCCAGCTCGCCCATCATCACGTTGCGCGCCCCGAACATGAACGTTGCCACCGCGACCAGGCCGGCGATGCCGATGGCCAGGACGCTCATGGCGACCGTTCGGTAGGCCAGCGGCGCGGTGTCCTTCCAAGCGCTCCATCGGGCGAAGGCCGGCGTGCCCGCCGCGTCGATGCCCAGCAAGTCTTGAGCGACGAAGTGCCACCCTCGGCGCAGGGTGTCGAGGGAGAAAAAATCGGCGCCTTGCTGGCTGCCGGCGGCCAGGACGAAGACCCACGATGCGACGGCCAGCGCCAGCAACCCGGCGATGGTGACGCCGACCACGCTGAGACGCGGCAGGCCAAACTGCGTCGCGCGGCTCTGGTTCATACCTCCACCCGCTTCCGCACCACGCTGCTCCAGACGTCGACCAGCACCACCAACGCGGCCAGGAAGAAGACGAAGGTCCACATTCGCCCGTAGGCCAGGTCATCGAGCGATAGCTGGATCTCGCGGCCCAGGCCGCCCAGGCCGATGAAGCTCATGATGGCCGCCGACCGGATGCCGCACTCGAGCCGGTAGAAGGAATAGCTGAGCATGTCGGGCAGGGCCATGGGCAAGCGTCCATGCCAGAACACACGCCACTCCGACGCGCCCGAGTTCCGCAGCGCGCGCAGCGGCGCTTCGGGCACGTCGTTCAGCAGATCGGCGTAGATACGCCCCAGGATGCCGCCGTAGGGGATGCCCAGGGCCAGCACCGCCGCCATGGGCGACAGGCCGGCGGCGGCGATGAAGAGCCAGGCCCACACCAGCTCGTGGATGGACCGGAAGAAGGCCAGGACGAACCGCGTGCTGGAGACCAGCGCCAGCCGGGAGGCCGACCTCCGCGCCAGCACGCCGGAGGCGACGGCCCCCAACGGCAGGCCGATCAGCAGGGCCAAGGTGAGCCCGGCCACGGCGTAGGCGACCGTCTCCCACGCGGCCCCGATGGCGTCCGAGAGAATGCCAAACGAAAGCTCCGGGTGGACCAGGTCGCCGAAGATCTCGCCGACGGCGTTCAGGCCGCCGGGGTGCACTAAACGATCGCTCCACGAGACCGACGCCAGGCTCCAGGCGAAGGCCCCCAGCAACGCCAGGGTCAGCAGCCGCCGGCCTTCAAACAATCCCGCCATCGTCCCGCAATCCGTGGGTGGCGTAGAGCCGCTCGAGCATTGCATCGGTCACGGCATCGGCGGGCAGGTCGAACTCCACAACTCCGTTGCGGAGCCCGATCAGCCGGGTGAAGTAGCGGCGGGCCAGGTCGACGAGGTGCATGCTGGCCACCACCGTTTTGCCGCCTTCGACCGCGATGCCGGCCAGGAGCTGCATGATCTCGTCGGCCCGGGCCGGGTCCAGGGACGCCACCGGCTCGTCGGCCAGCATGATCGCAGGGTCTTGCACCAGCAGCCGGGCGATGGCGACCCGTTGCTGCTCGCCGCCAGACAGGCGGCCCGCTCGAACGGGCGCCCGCTCGGCGATGCCGACCCTCGCCAGGGCCGCCATGGCGATAGGCCGCTCCTGTGGCCACACCAGCGAGACCAGCGAGCGGACGAGGCCCCACTCGCCGATGCGGCCCACCAGCACGTTGTGCAGCGCCGAGAGGTTGGGCACCAGGTCGAACTGCTGGTGAATGAGCCCGACCCGGCGCGCCAGCTCTCGCCCGGGACGCAGTCCACCCAGGTCCCGGCCGTCGAGGCGGAGAGCGCCCGACGACGGCTGAAGCTCGCCGGCCACCATGGCCAGCAGCGTCGTCTTGCCCGCGCCGCTGGGGCCCAGGATGGCGACCCGCTCGCCTCGCCGGACCCGCAGCGTCACAGGCGCCAGCGCCGCCAAGCCATCGTAGCTCTTGGCGACACTTTGAAGCTCGATTGCCGCTGGCTCGCTAGCCCTCGATGATGCCGAGGGTTCGGGCCACGTCTTCGATGTGGTCATAGTTCTCGTTCGCCGTCGGAATGAATCGGTCCGCTTGAAACGCCGCCATGATCTCTTCCTGGCGAACGCCGTCGCCGGCACGCAGCGAGAGCAGGGCCTGGCGTACCTTCTCGGTGAAACCGTCGCCGAATCGCGCGTCGAGGTCCGGCCGGGCCAGCCAGTGGTAGTCGGCATACGGCGGGGTCGTGTAGAACACGTCGACCTTGGATAGGTCGACTCTCCCCTGATCGACCCGCGTCTGCCACACGACGGCGTTGAGCGCGCCGGCGTCGTATGCCCCCGACTCCACCAGCTTCCAGGTCTTGTCGTGGGAGCCACTGTAGTTCAGCACGGCCAACTCCTCCTCCGGGTCGATGCCCGCCTGGGTCAGGAACAGCCGGGGCATCAGGTGGCCCGACGTTGAGCTCGGGCTGCCGAAGGTCACACTCTTGTCGCGGAGGTCGCCCAAAGACGTGATGTCCGAGCCGGGGCGGGCGACGAAGACCGAGCGAAAACGCTCGTCGCCCGCTCGCTGGGCGATCGCCTTCGCGCCCGGGACCGTAAGGCGGGCCTGCACGCCGGTGAGCCCTCCGAACCATCCCATCTGAATGTCGCCGTTCTTGAACGCCGTAACCACCGCCGAGTAGGCCACCGACGGGACGTAGCGCGTCTCGACTCCGGTCTCGTCGGAGAGGTAACGGGCCAGCTTGTCGAAGCGCTCCTTCAGCATGGACACGTCCTGGTCGGGGATGCCGCCGATAAAAAAAATATCGTCGCCCGGCGAGCACCCCACGGCGACGAGCGCCAGCGCAACGAGCAATCCCGCCAGTAAGGGCGGTCTTCGGCCGGCTCGCCTCATCGCTCCACGCTCCATCTCCTTCGAATCGGTCTGCCGCCCGCGAGCGGTCCGCGGGGACCGGACACGGCAGGCGGCAAGGCACGGCGAGGCCGGGGCGAGGGCGGGAGTCCGCGAGGCGCCGGCTAACGTACGAGTCAGACGACGGCGCGAGCTACGGGGAGGGTACGCTGGGTCAGCGAAAGCGCTTTCAGGAGGTGAGCATCGGCATGCCCGCCACTCGTTCCCGGAGTGGTCGTCGAGACCCTCAGGTGAAGCCTGTGCTCCATGTAAGGCGCATGGCGGACATCGCGACGATGATAGCGTCCCGCCCGTGGCCGGTCAAGGGCGGGGACGGTCCGCACCAGGGTCTTTTCATTCTTAAGCAGCATAAGGGACACCGACCACAGCCAATTCTCCTGAGGGGCGAGCGGCATGACTCCGCAGGACTGCGGCCACGTTATCATTCCCAGCCTTCCGAACCAAGCTAATGTCCAGGTTTCGCAATGCAACCGGCACTTGAGTGGCTGCGCCACTACGTACCTGACACCGGTCCGCATCAAAAGTGACATCCCGAAACCGGTGGACTCGATTCTCAATACCCCCGTGCCCCCTCTATTAACGTAACGGTTGTTCCGGAGAAGCCATCACGGAAGGTAGGCTAGTTACCCCCATAGACGACTTCTCTCCGGGTCTGACCTCGGTAGCTTACCTGCCGCTCCAAATGAAAAGACTCTGTCTGGAAGGCGGATGGTTGTTTTTGGGGCTACTAACCTGACGATGTCATATCAACCAACCGGTTGATATGCCATCGTTGCACCCCGCCTCTTACTGGTGGAGCGCGAAGGTGAGTAACACCGCCGCCGCCAGCGCTGCGGCCGTCTCGTGGCTATGAGCGCCCGTGCAACACCAGGGCCCATGCGAGGCAGCCGAACGCGACCGTCGAGGCCACAGCCCGGAAGAGGTTCCAACCGACCCACCTCGCTTCGTGGAACCGCTCGCGCACAGCGGCGAGATCGGCGATCCGGCCTGGATCCCCGGCCGCCTTGATCTCGTCGTTGAGCGGTACGTTGATAACGACGGTAATGACAACAACCGCCAGGTGCAGGACAAACGCGCCGCCGATCCAAGGCAACGCCGATCGCTCGTCCGCGCCAAGGTGGAGCGCCGCCGCCAGAGCGGTGAAGCCCAGCGCACCGAAGAAAAAGAGGAACAACCAGGGGCCGATGATCGCCCTGTCGATCTGCTGGAAAGCGCCGACGAACGTGCGATCGTCGGTCCTGCCCAGCCCAGGCATGATGGCGAAGACGTAGAGTAGGTAGACTCCCGCCCCTATCCCCATGGTGATCGTCGCCGCCATCAGCGCGGTTCCTTGAAGTACCTCCATGATCGCGTCCTCCCTAGTTGTCCCTCGAGACGCCGGCCGCCGCGGCCGATCTCTGATCCCCAGTGCTAGGGGCCGGAGCTGCCCTCAGTCCGGCTGGCTCCAGTGCAAGATCCAGTACTCGTAGGAGTCCTGCAGCGCGAGCCATGACGCCTCGATCACGTCGGTCGAGGCGCCGACCGTGCGCCAGTGGTGGACGCC
>JACZVV010000127.1 GCA_022572465.1 Chloroflexota bacterium | reverse complement strand
GGGTCGTCGACGACCCCCACCGGGACTGCCAGAGCTAGAGTTTTCTGGAAGGGGCGTGGGGAAACCTCTTCCCCAAAAGAGGTGTCCCCGCATACCTCCCGGTGGGCGTGGGGAGGGTTGCTATGAAGCTAGGAGGGTGTGATGGAGATTCTGGACGCGCACCAGCATTTGGGTGTGATCGCGGACTTCGTGAAGGGCGATGCCAGGGAGGCATCCGGAGAGAGCGCTGAGAAGGTAGAGCACCGGACACGGGTCGAGTCGATGGACCGCAGCGAGATCGACCGGGCCATCATCGGCCCCAGCTACGGGTACCTGATGCCCGAGGGCGTGGCCGACACTCGCAAGCTCAACGACAGCCTGGCCGCATTTCGCGATAGCGACCCGCGGCGCTTTCCCTTCGCGGTAGGAGCCATCGAGCCGAAGCAGGGCGAGGCGGCGTTGGAGGAGGTGCGGCGCATCCGTAGCGAGCTGGGCATGGTGGGCGTCATGTGGCACAACCGGCTCCAGGGCTGCTACGTCGACTCTCCGTGGATGCGCCGCTGCGTGCGGGAGGCCGTCGACGTTGGCCTGGTGCCCTTCGTCCACTCCCATCACGGCTCGCTGCTGGAGTCGCCCTGGCGCGTCGAGCGGCTGGCCCAGGAGTTTCCGCAGACGACCTTCGTGGTCATCGACGGGCTGGCGGGATTCGAGGAGACCGAGCTCTTCTACGACATCGTCGCGCGGCGCGACAACCTGGTCTTCGACACCGGCATGTGGTCCGGCGGCAGCGGCAAGGTCAAGGCCGCCGCCCGCGAGATGGGGATCGGCAGGCTGGTCTTCGGCTCGGGCCTGTATTCCCACCCCATGGGGTTCCGCCGCACGCAGACCGTGGAAGCCGTCCAGGAGTCTCGCCTGACCGACGAGGAGCAGGCCCGGCTGTTCGCCCTGAACCTCTACGAGATCCTGGGCCAGAAGCCGTTGGGCCCCTTGCCGGGCTAGGGGATCCTCGAGATTGCAGTGCCTTTCCCGTGGCGCGCGCTCTCTCTCGTTGGCCCTGGCCTGACCCGGTGGGTGGTACAATTCGTCCGACTCCGACGAGTCGGGGAGACAGAAGGCCGTCCGGCCCCGGCAAGCCGGGGCGAGAGAAGGGGGAGGCGATGACCACGTACAACGTCATATCGGCGGATTCCCACGTTGTGGAGGAGCCGGACCTGTGGGTCCAGCGCATGGACGCCGCTTTCCGGGACCGCGCGCCGCACATGGAGCGGGAAGCCGACCGTGATGTCTTTTACGTCGAGGGGCTGCCCCCTACCGGCGTTGCCCTGTTGGGTTCGGCCGGGCGCGATCCCCAGGAGCTGGGCGGCCTCAACCGGTTCGAGCAGAACCGGCGCGGCGGCTACGACCCTGAAGCGCGCTTCGAAGACATGGCCCGGGACGGTGTGGACGCCGAGGTCCTCTACCCCACCATCGGCTTCCGCTTGTTCCGGCTCAAAGATATTGAGTACAAGGCGGAGTGCTTCCGGGCCTACAACGACTGGCTGGCCGACATGTGCCGCGGCCACGAGCAACGCTTGAAAGGCCTCGGGCTGATAGGCCTCGACGACATCGAAGCCGCCGTCGGTGAGCTCAAACGCTCCCAGGAGATAGGCCTCTGCGGCGGCATGATCGCCATCTACCCCGAGGAGAGCAGGCCCTATAGCGACCCCTTCTACGAGCCGTTCTGGGCGAACTCGGAGGCGTTGGGGATGCCCGTCAGCTTGCACATTCTCACCGCCGCCGGCCGGCCTCCTTTCGAGACCTTCACCATCGACTACGCGTCGATGTCCAACTGGGCCCAGCGTTCGCTGGCCGCGTTGATCTTCTCGGGCGTCTTCGAGCGGCACCCCGATCTGAAGGTCGTCTGCGCCGAGGCGGACATCGGCTGGATCGCCAACTTCATTCAGCGCATCGATCACACCATGCGCAAACACGGCCCGCGCCTGGGCCTCCAGATGAACCGAATGCCCAGCGAGTACTTTCGCCAAAACGTCAGGGCCACGTTCATGACCGACATGGCCGGCATGCGCACCTGGGACCTCATCGGCGAGGAGTGCATCATGTGGTCCAACGACTACCCTCACACCGACAGCACCTGGCCCAACTCACAGGAAGTGATCGCTCGCGAGTTCGAGGGCGTTCCGGAAGGCGCCAAACGCAACATCCTGGCGGAGAACTGCCGTACCCTGTACGGCTTCGGCTAGGGGGCCGGTCGAGGTCCGGACGCGGCTGACGAACCGCCACACGCTGGATACCCCAACCTGACATCCGCGTTGCCGCGTGCGACCAACGAGTTGGTCGCGTTCAGCATGGGACCAAAAGGAGAGGCCCTTCGTTAGAGGGGCCTCTCTCTTTATGAAGCCTTGGAAGCCGCCGCGCCTTGCTTGCCCGCTCCGACCGCGACCGGCGTCCGCTGGAGGTCCGCGCTGGCGATCCGGTCCTGGAGCGCCGGCACCCCGCACTCTTCGGGGGTGGATGTCCAGTATGATACAAGGCGAGGTTGCGCCCACGACGGGTGCGTTAGAATAGGAATCGAGGGGGGCCACCCTCCGGAGGTGTGCCGTGGCTCGACGAGGCGATTACGGGCGTAAGGAGACGAAGAAACCCAAGAAGGGGGCCAAGAAACTGGTGTCCAACGTTGGGGACGCGCCTCCGCCGGTGCAAGTGATCAAGAGCAAGGGCAGCAAGAGCGCGGAGGCCGACGTCTGAGAGGCGGGGATCGTCCGCGCGATTCCGCGATCCGCGCATGCGTTGCGGTGGTGCGGGGCCATGTCCAGGGGGTCTATTACCGGGACTACGTAGCCAGGGAGGCCCGGGCGCTGGGTCTCGCCGGTCATGTGGGGAATCTGGCCGACGCGGTTTCGGTCGAGGTCTACGTTGAGGGGGAGATGGGCGCGGTCGACCGTCTTCTCGAGCGGTTGAGGGACGGGCCGCCGCTGAGCCGGATCGATTCGGTGGAGGTCGACTGGCGGGACCCCGCCGGACGCGCGGCGGGCTTCGAGATCCGATGGTAAGGCCTGGTCCGATGGTAAGGCCGAGTCAGGCCTTGCCGAGTTGCGCCAAGCCGTAGTAGTCGTCGTTCGCCAGCACCCGGATCAGCGTCTCGGCGTCGACCGGACGGGCGTCCCTGATGCCGATTCCCCGCTCGGCCAGCTCTTGGCTTAGCTGCTCCACGTCCATGGGTTTGTTCTCGTGGACCAGCAAGAGACGGAAGATCGCTTCCAGCAGCGGGAGCTCCGGGTTGACGAATCCCTCGATCTGGGCCAGGTCGGCCATCGATACGGCCGCCTTTTTTCTCCGACGTTTGGCCGGCTTGTCCTGGACGTCCCCAGGCTCGGCGACGCGGCTTTCGATAAGGTGCTGCAGCGAGCGGCCGACCCGCTCGAACCAGCTTTCGTCGATGTAATACTTGGGGACCTGCTGCTGGTCGTCCTGCTCCGTCTCGCCGCGGGAGGCGGTCTCTTCGGTCATCTTGTCCTCGCTTCGCCGGTGTGGCCGTGTCGGCTCAGAACTGCTCCGCGGTCCAATCCAACATCATGACGTCGACGGTCTCGCCGGCCCGCTTCAACGGAACGTCTTCAGGACAGATGGCCAGGCCGTTGGCCTTGACCATCGACGTCAAGACCCCGGAGCCCTGAGGGCCCGTGAGGCGAGCGTAGTAGGTCCCTTCCCGCTTGGTGATCCAGGCCCTGGCGTAGACCCGGCGCTCGTCGGTGTTTTCGATATCGTCTTCCAGGACCGCGCGGACCGTTGGCCGGGCCAGGTCGCGCCGGCCCATCATTTTGAGTATGGCCGGCCGGCCGAAGCTCTCGAAGGCGACCATCGCGCTGACGGGGTTGCCCGGCAGGCCCAGGTGTGGGACCCGCCTCGGCGAGCCGTCGCGCCCCGTGGCCCTCAACGCGCCGAACGCCAGGGGTTTGGCCGGCTTCATGCGCACCGTCCAGAACGCGATCTCGCCTTGCTTCATCAGCACGTCTTTGACGATGTCGTAGTCGCCTCTGGAGACCCCCGCGGTGGTGACCAGCATGTCGGCGTCGAGCCCTTCTTGAATACAGCGTTCCAGGTCCGGCAGATTGTCTCGGGCGATTCCCAGCTGCTTCGGGATGCCGCCGTACTTGAGGACCGAGGCGGCGATGCTATAGCTGTTGCTGTTGTAGATCTTGCCCGGCGGCAGCGCTTCTGGGGGCTCCACCAGCTCGTCGCCGGTCGCCAGCACCGCCACCACGGGCCGCCGCACGACTCGGACCGACGCATAGCCCATCGAGGCCAGCACGCCGATCTCGGCGGGACGCAGCACCGCGCCGGCTCTCAGGACGACCTCGCCCCGGTGAATGTCTTCGCCTTGAGGGCGGACGTTGGCGCCGTGGGGAAGCTCCGCCAGCACCTTGATTCGACGGCCGGCGGCCTTGCGTTTTCCGCCGCTCTGGAGCTCGTCGGTCTCCTCGAACGGCACGACGGCATCCGCGCCCGGCGGGATCAGGGCGCCGGTCATGATGCGGATGGCGACGCCGGACTTCACCTCTTGGCTGGGCACCTGGCCCGCCGCCAGCTGGCCAACGACCTCGAGTGCGACGGGCGAGCCGGGGGATGCGCCTCGGATATCCGCTGCTTGAACGGCGTAGCCGTCCATCGACGAGTTGGGCTTGGGCGGCACGTCGAGCCCGGCGGCGACCTCCTCGGCAAGAACCTGGCCCAGCGCTTCCAGCAGGGGCCGCTGCTCCGGCTCCAGTTGATGGACGTAGCCCAGGACCTTGTCCAGGGCCTCCTCCACGCTCAGCCATTCGGGCATTTTGGGCATGCCCTGGTGAGCGTGACGGTCGTGGGCGTGGGTATGAACGTGAGTCTGGGCCATGAGTCGAAACGGCGACGGGAGGTGATTGCATTCTATGCCATCGCTGCCTGAAGCGTCAATCGAGAGGGTGATGCGCCCACCTGCCGGTTGCTCCCGTTGGGCGCCGGCTATATACTGGGGGTGCTCTATGGGCCTCGCCCGTTGGATGCGCTATGGCAGCCACGTTAGCCGACCTGCTGGAGAAGACCGAAGCTTACCTCCCGACTGAGAAGGCCGCCCGAGTCGAGGAGGCGTATCGCTTCGCCGAGCAGGCCCACGACGGCCAGGTCCGCAAGTCGGGCTCGCCCTACATCCAGCACCCTCTGGAAGTCGCCCTCCTCCTGGCCGAGATCCGCCTCGACAGTCACACCATCATCGGCGCCCTGCTCCACGACGTTCTGGAAGACTGCCCCGTGGCCCCAGGCGACCTGGAACGGCGATTCGGCCTGGACGTCCTGAAACTCGTCGAGGGCGTCACCAAGCTCACCAAGCTCGAGGACCAGACGACGCAGACGGACCTCGGATCTTGGGACGGCGGCAAGGCGCCCCTGCTGCACGCCGCGAGTCTGCGCAAGATGCTGGTGGCGATGGCCGAGGACGTCCGGGTGATCCTGATCAAGCTGGCCGACCGTCTCCACAACATGCGGACCATTCGGGCCCTCCCGCCTCGAAAGCGTCTGGTGATCTCTCGCGAGACGTTGGATGTCTACGCTCCGCTCTCCAACCGGCTGGGGATCGGCAACTTCGGATGGCAGTTGGAGGACCTGGCGTTTCGTTGCCTGCACCAAGAGCAGTACCGCGAAATCTCTCGTCTGCTCGCCGCCTCGCGTTCCCATCGGGAGACGTTCATTCACCAGGTGGTGCAGACGCTGCGGAAAGAGACCAGAGGCGCAAGGATCAAGGCGGACATCTCGGGCCGGCCCAAGCACTTCTACAGCATCTACCAGAAGATGCAACGCTATGCCGCTCAAGGCCGGGATTTCCACAAGATCTACGACCTGTTCGGCTTCCGGGTCCTGGTGGACGACATCGCGGATTGTTACTCCGTTCTGGGCACGGTCCACAGCCTGTGGCGCCCCATCCCAGGGGAGTTCGACGACTACATCGCCAACCCCCGGGAGAACATGTACCAGTCGTTGCACACGGTGGTGATGGGACCCGGCTCTCAGCCCTTCGAGGTCCAGATCCGCACCAGCCGGATGCACGAGGTCGCGGAATATGGGGTGGCGGCCCACTTTCGCTACAAAGAGGGCGGCCACGGAGGCGACCATCGGTTCGACGAGCAGATGTCGTGGATGCGTCAGCTGTTGGAGTGGAACCAGGACGAGCCGGGCACGGAGCAGTTCATCGAGTCGGTAAAAACGGATATCTTTCCCGACCAGGTCTTCGTGTACACGCCCAAAGGCCAGGTGCGGGAGCTGCCCATGGGGGCGACGCCCATCGACTTCGCCTACCGGATTCATACCGAGCTGGGCCACGGCTGTAGGGGAGCCAAGATCAACGGGAAATTGGTGGCCCTGGACCGCCCTCTGCGGAACGGCGACACCGTGGAGATCTTGGTCTCCAAGACCGAAAAGGGCCCCAGCTTGGACTGGCTCAACGCGGACTTGGGCTTCGTGAAGACGGCCAACGCCCGTGACAAGATACGGGCCTGGTTCCGCAGGCGGGCGCGGGCCGAAAACATCGCTCAGGGCCGGGTCTTGCTGGAGAAGGAGCTGCGCCGCCTCCACATCGGCATCGCCGACGAGGGTGTCGCCGCGCTGTTGGGGTACGAGTCGACCGACGACCTGCTGGCGGCCCTGGGATCGGGCGCCACCAGCACCCTTCAGCTCGCGCCCAAGCTCCTGGCCGACGCCGTGCCCGCGCCGCCGCTGGAGGCGCCGCCCGACACGGGAGCCCTGCCCGCCGTGATGGTCAACGGCATGCCCAACATGCTGACGCGGTTGGGCCAATGCTGCCACCCGTTGGCCGGCGACCCCATCGTCGGCTTCGTCACCCGCGCCCGAGGCGTCACCGTCCATCGGGAGAGCTGCCGCAGCCTGCATCACCTCACCGAGGCCGAGCGGCGAATCGCCGTTTCGTGGGGCGTCACCACGCGGCCGTACCCGGCCAAGGTGGCGATCGAGGCGTGGGACCGCCTCGGTCTCTTGCGGGACATCACCACCGTGCTCTCGTCCGAGAACGTGAACATCGCCGCCGTGCGCAGCACGCACCATAAGAGGGGGACGGTGGTGGAGCTGCTGACGGTGGAGACCAACGGGGCGACCCAGCTCAGCAGAATTCTATCGCGGCTGGAGCAGGTGAAGGCCGTCATCAGAGTCACCCGCACCGGCTAGCCCTGCCAGGGGCGTTGCCAGAGCCGCTTCGACTCGGTACAATTGAGGACGCATCATCGGTTTGGGAGGTCTGGAGCTTTGGCCGAGCATCAATCCGCGATAAAAGCTGCTAAGCAGGGAGCCCGCCGCCGGCTGCGAAACCGGTCGGTCCGCTCGGTGGTCAAGACCCGGGTTCGCCGGGCGGAGTTTCTCATCGTGAGCAAGGAGCTCGGCGAGGCCGACGCCGCAGTCGATCTGGCCCTTCGCGCCCTGGACCGGGCCGCCAAAAAAGGCGTCATCCACCCCAACAACGCCGCGCTGCGCAAGTCGCGACTCATGCGCAAGCTCAACCAGGCCAGGGTAACGGCGTCGGCCAACTAGCGCTGAAGGTCCCTTGCCCGTTCCCGTCCGCCCGCCGTGGGCCTCTCTGGCTTTCTGGAAACCGTCCCCGGCGCCGCGCGCCAGCGGCCCATTGACATGGGTTCGGGCCGGCGCTAGACTCCGTTCAGAACACACGTTCGGGCGTTCGTTGCCCGGCGCCGCGCTCCGCTCGCGGAGACCGCCGAAAGGGGGACTCATGAAAAAGGGGGGACTCATGAAAGAGCTGTCCGGCAAACAGCGGGCCATTTTGAACTTCCTCACCGAGTTTGTCGAGGAGAAGC
>JACZVV010000126.1 GCA_022572465.1 Chloroflexota bacterium | reverse complement strand
TTCTCATCGGCCAATTTCGGAATGTCGAGCTTCGCGTCGGGGTCGTAGGACCGCCCCGACATCTTCGCCGTGAGGGGCATGAAGTACTCCAGCTGCTCCCTGGTCACGCGCTCCTCGATGTCGGCCAGGGCTTGCTTCCGCGTGTCCGCCAGGTAGACGTAGTAGACGACGCGCCAGTCGTCCCGGCGGACGGTCTGGCCTTGCGCGGCGGCCTGCCGCTCCAGGTCCCTCCATTGCTCACCCAGGGCCTTCCCTTCGATCGGCATGAAAAACGTTCCGGTCACCAGCTGGGCGCCATACTTGGCCGCCAGGCCCAGCCCGTGGGCGCCGCCGAGGCTGGTGATGGCGAGGGGAGTGTGGGGCTTCTGGAACGGCTTCACCATCAGCTGCCGCTCTCTGATCGTCCAATACTTGCCCTCGTAGGTGACGGGCCCGTCGGTGGTGAACAGCTTCATGATGATCTCGAGAGACTCGTCCATCATCGGTCGCAGATCGTTGCTGTCGATCCCGAACAGGTCGTAGTCGGTGGGCAGCACGCCGGGGCCGACGCCGAAGTCGAGCCGGCCGTGGGTGAGGTGGTCGAGGAAGGCGATGCGCTCGGCGACGTCGAACGGGTGGTGATAGGGGAGGTTCACGACGCCCGTGCCCAGGCGGATACGGTTGGTCCGTTGGGCGGCGGCGGCGATGAAGAGGTCCGGCGCCGGGATCAGCTCCCAGCCCGCGGAGTGGTGCTCGCCGATCCAGTACTCGTCGTAGCCGAGGCTCTCGGCGTACTCGATGAGGTCGAGGTCGCGGTCGAAGCACAGCGTGGGGTTCTCGCCGGGGTGGTGGGCCGGCATCATGAAGAATCCGAACTGCATGGGCGCCCTCCTGGCCGGCCGTCGAGCAAGCCGGCGTCCTGTCGAGACGAAAAAGGACGCCGCCGTCTTTCGGCGGGCGGCTAATCAGAACGATGGACCATCGAATCTGGCAGCCCATTCTACCAGCAAACCGATCGCCGGCGTCCCCACTCCACCCCAACCCGTCGTCTCAACTGTCGATTGATGGTCGAATCAACGTCTCCCACTCATTCCTTCTTCCTGGTTCCCCCTTCCTCCTTTCCCTTCGTGTCTCTGTGCCTTCGTGGTCGATCCCCCAAATCGAAGACCAGCGCTAGAGCGTGCCGCTGCGGCGAGAAGCTGTCCGCTTGCCTACGTTCAGCGCCGCCTCTACACTCCCGGCAGAGCCCGCTCCACAGGAGGAACGCCATGCTCCCGCTCGAAGGGTATCGAATGCTGGACCTGTCCCGGCTGCTGCCGGGGCCCGTCGCCTCGAACATCCTGGCCGACATGGGGATGGAGGTGATCAAGGTCGAGGAGACCGAGCCCCGCTACGGCATGGGCCGCGACGTGCTGACCCATCCGGACCCGACGCCGGAGCAGGAGGTCGCCTGGGCGGCGTACAACAGCCTGGCGCGCAACAAGAAAAGCGTGGCCTTGAACCTGCTCGACCCGGACCTTCGGCCAGCGTCGCAGGAGGTGTTCTACCGGCTGGCGAAGGACGCGGACGTGGTGCTGGAGGGCTATCGGCCTCATGTCGTGAAGTGGATGGGCGTGGACTACGAGACGGTGAGGCGGCACAACCCGCGAATCATCTATTGCAGCATCTCCGGTTACGGCCAGCATGGACCCTACATCAAGAGAGCGGGCCACGACCCGCAGTACTGCGCCGTCGCCGGCACGACGCCTCCGGCCTCGCTTGAGGCGGGCCAGCGCGGCCACGGCGTGCCCCTGGCGGACTACTCCAGCGGCATCTACGCCGCGGTAGGCATCCTCGGCGCGCTCATCGAGCGGGACCGCAGCGGCGAGGGCCAGGCCATCGACATCCCGATGGTCGCCACCGCGATGTCGTTTACGAGGGCCAACTCGGCTCGGTTCGTCCGCGAAGGCAGCCACCATTCGGGTCAAGGCCGGGCGGCGGGACGCTTCACCTACATCCAGTGCAGCGACGGGAAGTACATCACCACCAGCAACGCGGAGACACACTTCTGGGAAAGTTTCTGCCGCGTTATCGGTCGCGAGGACTTCATTGGCCTGCGCGACGCCGTGGGACCCGAGGTGGACCGCATGGAGGAGGAGGTCCGCGCGATCTTTCTGACGAAGACGCGCGACGAGTGGCTCCGCGCCCTATGGGAGGCCGACACGTGCGCCGCGCCGGTGAACGACATGGCCGAGGCGCTGGAGGACCCGCGGGTCCGCGAGGCCGGCATGGTGTGGGAGGTCGATCACCCCAGCGAGGGCCGGGTGCGGCAGATGGGCTTCCCCATCGGGTTCTCGCGAACGCCGGCGACGTTCCGCAGCTTCGCGCCGCTATTGGGCCAGGACACGCAGGAGGTCCTGCAAGCGGCGGGTTATAGCGACGCGGAGATCACCGGCCTGGAGGCCAGGGGCATCGCGAAGCGCTGGCGCGGCGTGCGGCAGGAAGCGCCGTCCGGGAAAAGCGCGGGGGCATGAAGGCCAGGCCGGGCATGCCCTCTGGATACGGGCGCTATTTGATGGCGACGGGGTTCACCGGGGAGCCGACGCCGCCCACGAAGGGCTGAGGCGAGGCCTCGAGGAAGAACTCGTACACACCGTCGCGCGCGCAGTCCTCCGCCAGGACCTCCAGGTCCCAGTTCTGCCCCTGGGTCATGCCCATGTCCACCAGGTGGAGCAGATGGATGGCGAGCATGGCCTGCGGGTTCTCGCTGGGGAACACTTCGAAGGTCAAGGTGTCGGTGGCCACCGCGGCGACCTCATGATCGTGGAACCACGGCACGGTCCCCAGCGACGGCCCGGGGCTGCCCTGGGGGTCGCCCTTGCCGGCGAGGTAGGCCATCTTGTCGCCCTCGTGCAGATACTTCATCCGTCCCGTTCTGATCAGCACGATGTCGCCGGACTCGACGGTGAGGTTTGCCATCTTCGCGGCGTCTTCGAGGTCGGTTGGGCTGATGGCGTAACCTGATTCGAGAAGGTCGACGCCCTTGGAGCGAGCGACGTCCAGCAGCACGCCCCGGCTGACGAACGTCTTGATCTTTTCGATGCCGCACTTGTGGGCGCCCCACTCGTCGATGGTAGCGGCGTCGAAACCGTTGTAGATCTTCCCTCCATAGCTGACGTGGCCGAGGCCGTCCCAGTGGGTCGCGCACTGGAGGCCCATGGTGACGACGTCATCGCTGGTCCGGAAACCATCCGGGTCGCCCATGACGGCCGTATTGATCGCCACCATGGTTTTCAAGGGGTTGACTCGACCGGGAATCACGCCGATCTGGGGGCCGTCCAGGTGCAGCGGCAGCGCCAGCGAGAAGCTCTTGCCCACCTTGACACACGCGGCCGCCCTGGTCAGCACCTGGGGAGTGACGAAGTTCACCGTGCCGACTTCATCGTCGTCGCCCCACCGGCCCCAGTTGCGGACCTTGGCCGCGAGATCGTGGAACTCCTTCGGCAGTGCCATCGTGCTCTCCCCTCCGCTTATCGTGGCCGGGATAGGCCAAATCTCGCTGGATTCTCCCGCGGTCGGCGACGACGAGTGTAGGCGCTGGGCCGAGATCGGTCAAACCGGTGGCATTCCAGACGGCATTGGGTATACTTGTGCCGCCTCGCGCCCTCACGGCTGTCGACACGAGACCTTGGGAGGACTCGTCGCTACGATGGAACAACCTCTCGCCGGGTTGAAAGTCGTCGACCTCACGTGGCACGTGGCCGGCCCCCACGCCACGAAGCTCCTCGCCGACTACGGCGCGGAGGTCTTGAAAGTAGAGCGGCCGGAGACCGGCGATCCAGCTCGGCGCTACGGCCCCTTCCCCGGCGACATCCCCCATCGTGAGCGCTCGGGGATGTTCCTCCATCTGAACACGAACAAACGGGGCATCACGCTTAACCTGAAGACGGCGGCGGGCCGGGCTATCGTCCGGGAGCTGGCGAAGAGCGCCGACGTGCTGGTGGAGAGCTTCTCGCCGGGTGTCGCGGCCCGGTTTGGGTTCGACTACGAGTCGCTGTGCCGGCTCAACCCTCGTCTGATCGTGTGCTCGGTCTCCAACTACGGGCAGACGGGGCCGTACCGGGACTACAAGGCGACCGAGATGACGATGTATGCCCACGCAGGGCTGGTCCACTCGCTGGGAGTGCCGGAGCGAGAGCCCTTGAGGTCCGTCGACCACCTGCCCGAGTACCAAGCTGGCGGCACGGCGGCCGCCGCGATCGTGGGCGCGGCGATCCACCAGCGATGGAGCGGCGAGGGCCAGTTCGTCGACGTGAGCCTGTTCGAAGTCGGAAGCGGCAGCTCGGACCGGCGCATCACGCGGACGCTGGGCTACGAGTACACCGGCGAATCGATTCCTCGTTCCCCCGCGGGTTCGATGCCGGGAGGCGCCGCCTTGCCCTGTTCCGATGGCTACGTGCTGTTCACCGTGAGTCCGCCATCCCGTTGGATAAGACTCTTCGAGATGATTGGCGCTCCCCAACTGGCCAGCACTGGGACGTCGGCGTTGCCCGGCCTGGCGACGGAAGAGGAGCTATCCGCGCTGCTCTACCCCTGGTGTCTGGAGCGGACCAAGCAGCAGGTGATGGAACGGGCCCAGGCCCATGGCGTTCCCGCGACGGCCATCAACTCTCCCAGCGACATCCTGCGCGACCCCTACCTGAGGGAGCGAGGCTACTTCGTCGAAGCGGACCACGCCGAAGCCGGCAGGCTCGCCTACGCCGGCCGCGCCCTGTTCATCGATGGCGAAGCGTGGGAGATGCGCCGCGCCGCGCCGCTTCTAGGCGAGCACAACGAAGAGGTGTTGTGCGGCGGCCTCGGCTTTTCGGCGGCCGAAGCCGGCCTGTTGCGGGCCGAGGGCGTGATCTGATGAGGACACGACCGCTCTCGGGCATCCGGGTGCTGGACCTGACGGTCATCTGGGCCGGCCCCTCGGCTGTGACCATGCTGGGCGACCTGGGCGCGGAGATCGTCCGCGTCGAGTCGACGCAGCATCACATCGTCAACACCCGTGGATTTCTGCCGTGGCCCAAGCTCGAGGACGTCCCTCAGCTGGGCAACACGGCCAAGCTCTACGTGGACATGGACCCGGGAGAGCGTCCGTGGAACCGTTTCGCCATCTTCAACAGCCTGGGCCGCAACAAGCTGTCGATGACGGTGGACATGACGAAGGAGGACGGGCGGGCCGTGCTCCACGAGCTCGTCCGGGTCTGTGACGTCCTGATCGAGAATAACCGCATGGGGATGTTGGACTCGTTCGGCCTCGACTACGAAACCGTTCATGGCCTCAATCCGACGTTGGTCTACGTGACGATGCCTCTGTTCGGGCTCAGCGGGCCGTATCGCGACTACATCGGGTTCGGGACGCAGGGCGAAGCGATGGCGGGGTTCTACGCGCTCCGAGGCTACGAGGGTGAGAGTCCGATGTCGGCCGGCGGCAGCAATCACATGGACGGCGCCAGCGGGATCGCCGCCGCCCTGGCGACGCTGATGGCGCTCTACCAGCGAGACTCGGCGGGCAAGGGGCAGCTGGTGGAGGTCTCCCAGGTCGAGCACATCATCGGGCACCTGGGCGGGCCGCTCATGGATGCGCTGATGAACGGAAGGGACCAGGCGCCAATCGGGAACCGCGACGCCGTGCGCGCGCCACAGGGAATCTATCCGTGCCAGGGGGAGGACCGGTGGGTTGCGGTGAGTGTGGGCGACGACGCCGAGTGGGCGGGCCTCTGCGCCGCGATCGGCCGGCCGGGACTCGCCAAGGACCCGGCGTATCGAGGCAACGCCGCGCGCCGCGCTCGCCACGACGAGATCGACGCCTGGATCGCCGAATGGACCGTGAGGCAGGACGCGCGCCGGGCCATGGACCTGCTCCAGGATCATGGCGTGCCGGCGGGGTTGGTCGCCGACGATGCCGATCCCAGAGACGACCCGCAGCTTCAGGCTCGGGGCTTCTTCCATCGGATGGACCACCCCGACTGCGGGACGCACAGCTATCCCGGCCACACCTTCCATCTGTCGAAGACGCCGCTTCGGTTCGATACGCCTCCGCCGACCCTGGGCCAGCACAACGACTACGTATACCGGGAGCTGCTGGGCAAGGAAGCGGGCGAGATCGACCGGCTGACCGACGAAGGACACATCGGCGACGGCTATGCCGACCGCCTGAGGTGAGCCGCGGCAGATTCTTCGCCCGCCCCGGGCGGCTCGACCGGAGATCGAGCCTTTCGACCCGCTCTAGCGAGCGTCCAGCCCTAGCCAGCGTCCAGATTGAACACCTTCACCGCGTTGTCGACCAGCACCTTCCGGCGCTCCTCCACCGGCCAGTCCTTCATCGACGCCTCGATGTATTTCCGCGAGTCGGGCCAGGTCCCGGTCGGGTGAGGGTAGTCCGACTCCCACATGATGTTGTCGATGCCGATGTAGTGCCGCATCTTTGCGCCGACGACCTCGTACCAGAAGTTGACGTAGCACTGGCGGTGGAAGATCTCGCTGGGCTTGGTGTCCAGCCCTTCGTGCACCAGCTTTTGCGCCTCGTACTGGTGGTCCGCCAGCTCCAGCAGGTAGGGGACCCAGCCCATGCCGCTCTCGGCGGAGACGATCTTCAGGCGAGGGAACCGTTGCCCGATCCCCGAGAACAGGATGGTCGCCATGATGGCGGTGTTGGCCGCGATGCTCTTGGTCGACCCCTCGGCGAGGCGCACCATAGCGGTGTGGCCGGACCAGGCTGCCTGGGGCGTCATGCCCATGCTGCCTCCGCCGCCCTGGTGAAAATTCACCGAAAGGCCCAGGTCCTGCGCCTCGCTCCACAGCGGGTCCCAGTACGGATCGGCGATATGCGGGTAGTTGAACTGCTGAGGGAACGCGAAGGTGACGCCGTGGACGCCGCGCTTGTGCATCCGGCGCACCTCGACGACGGCCTTCTGGACGTCCCACATGGGCACGTTGGCCAGAGCGATGAACCTGCCGGGATATGCGAGCGCCCATTCGTCCATCTGATAGTCGTTGTATGCCTGGATCGCCTCGATGCGAAACTCCTCGTCGAACGCGTTGTTGCTGAACGTCGCGCCGGCCACGCCGGCGACGTTGGCGAAGAGCGTGTGGGCGTCGACGCCGTCCCGTTCCATCGCTTTGAGCCGCTCGGCTGGAACGTAGGCGATCTCCGGCACCTCCTCCCACCGCATCGGGACCTTGCGTTTGTCGTCCATGACGCCGTGGACGATGGCCACGCCCCCGGTCTGGTCCTTCTGCTCGCCATAGATAAACCATCGCTCGGAGCCATCGGCGATTTCCTTCACTTGAGGGATCTTGTCGCCCCATTTCTTTTCGGACATGCGGGACGTCCAGGCATACCGGTCTTCCTGGAGATGATCGTCGGTCGAGATCACGTTGTACTGCACCAGCGCCCTCCTTCGGTTGTCCAAACACCGGACGGATTCGCGGCGGCAACCGCCACCCTCGCGAACCCATCACGCCTTGTCCTCGCGCAGCGGCGACGAGGCTCCGACGCCGCCATTCTAACGGATTCCGGTCAGCAATGCGCCGCCAACCCGTGATACCATCGTCCCGGCTCGCGGCGCGACGCGCCGGTCGAAACGCGTCCCGGCACACGGCGCGACGTCCCAGATGAAACACAAGGGCGGAGCGGCGAACGCCGGCGGCCGGAACGAGGACGGGTCCATCGCCCAGGCCGTGGCCGGAGTCAAAGATCAGGTTGTTTTCGTCTCGTCCGCCGGCAACGCGGCGCAGAAGCATTATGAGGCGGATTACAGATCAGTGGCTTTTCAAGGCGTAGACACTCACGATTTCGGATTCACCGCGGGTGCCTCTAGCGATGCCACCATGAACGTCCTCGTCGGTGCCGGCGAATTCCTAGTCACAATCCTACAGTGGAACGATCGCTTTGGCCTGTCCGCCAACGATTACGACCTCTTCCTTTTAAACGAGACGGAAGCCAGTGTCATTGCGGCCAGCATTGATCCGCAGGATGGCAAC
>JACZVV010000125.1 GCA_022572465.1 Chloroflexota bacterium | reverse complement strand
AATCGGTTCCAGCGCCGCGCTCCGCTGGCGGAGACCGCCGAATCGGTTCCAGCGCCGCGCTCCGCTGGCGGAGACCGCCGAATCGGTTCCAGCGCCGCGCTCCGCTGGCGGAGACCGCTCCAAAGGGGGACTCACGGAAAAGGGGGGACTCATGAAAAAGCTGTCCGACAAACAGCGAGCCATCTTGAACTTCCTCACCGAGTTTGTCGAGGAGAAGCCCTATCCGCCGTCGGTGCGGCAGATCCAGGAGGCCTGCGGCATCAGCTCGACGTCGGTGGTGGACTACAATCTGAGGCTTCTGGAGAGCAGCGGCTACATCCGTCGTGACCGGGAGGTATCCCGGGGGATCGAGATTCTGGACGAAGGGGCTTCACGGCCTCGTGTCGTCATGGTGCCGCTGATGGGGGCCATCGCGGCCGGATCGCCGATTCCCGTGCCCGGCGCCGATTCGTGGACCGCAGATCCGGAGGAGCGGGTGTCCGTCCCCCAATCGATGCTGCGCGGCAAGGATGGCATCTACGCCCTGCGGGTGAAGGGCACGTCGATGATCGACGCGCTGGTCAACGATGGCGACCTGGTCCTGGTGCAGCATTGTTCCGCCGCCGAGCCGGGGCAGATGGTGGTCGCCTGGTTGAAAGACGAGCAGGAGACGACGCTAAAAAAATTCTTTCCCGAGGGGGAGCGCGTCCGGCTCCAACCGGCCAACAGCACCATGCAGCCGATCTACGTCGACGCGAAGAACCTGGAGATCCAGGGGACCGTGGTTGGAGTCCTCAGGGACACGAATCCATAGACGCAGAAAAAAGCCCCGTGAGCGGGGGCTTGGCATTCGAATGGAGCGACGCCCGGCGGCCTGAGCCGGCCCATCGCCAAAGGGGCTAGTCCGACGAAGGCAACGCCCTGGGCTGCTGAACGGCCAGCTCCTCCTCGTCGGCGTAGAGGGTCCCATCACCCTGCTTTGTGCAGAGCACCTGGACGCCCGCCTTCTCGCTGATGTAGCGTCTGCCAAGCTGGATCGCCATTCCGCATCCTCCGATCGTGGCGCTAGGTCTTGAGCTTGAGCTCGACCTTCTCGCCGTCATGATGGCAATAGAGCGTCGCGTCCCCTCCGCGGGTGACGATCACTTCCGCGCCGCATTTGCTGCATACGTACCGCTTACCCGTTTGAGCCGGCACGGTTCATCATCCTCCTGCGTGACTGCTGCTGGTGCATTCCCGGCGACCTTCGAAGCGGCGATATTATAGCTCCGCCTCTTGAAGCCGTCAACTGTCGGGCCGGTGATTGTGACCCGATGCACTAACCGACGCCGCTGGCGGAGCGGCCGCTCCGCTCCAGGTGGACCAGGAGGATCGATAGGTCAGCCGGGTTGACGCCCATGATCCGGGAGGCCTGGCCGACGGTGGCCGGCCGGAACCGTAGCAGCTTCTCTCGCGCCTCGTTGCGAAGTCCGGTGACGCCCTGATAGTCGAACTCGTTGGGGATCGGCCGGTTCTCCAGCCGCCGCACTCGGTGGATCTCTTCGAGCTGCTTGTCGATGTAGCCCTGGTACTTGGCTTGCACTTCGACCTGGTCGCCGACGTCGACGGGCAGGCGAGGGTCGCCGATCTCCAGCGAGAGCAGGTGGCGGTACCGTGCCTCGGGACGGCGCAAGAACTCCACGGCCGAGACGCTTTTGGACGATACGGGCAGGCCCAACCGGGTCAGCGTCGCGGCCGCCGGCCCTTCCGAGCTGACGTGGCGCCGGGAGAGACGTTGCAGCTCACCTGCGATGGCCTCCCGCTTGCGCTCGACGGCGGCGGCTCGCTCCGGCGTCACCAGCCCCAGCCGATGGCCAACGGGCGTCAGCCTCAGGTCGGCGTTGTCTTGGCGCAGCAGCAAGCGGTACTCCGCCCGCGAGGTCATCAAGCGGTACGGCTCCTCCAGGTCCCGCGTGACCAGGTCGTCGATCATGACGCCGATATAGGCCTCGTCTCGCCCCAGCACCAGCGGGGGCTTTCCCAGGGTTTTGAGGGCCGCGTTGGTCCCGGCGATGAACCCCTGCCCGGCGGCCTCTTCGTACCCCGAGGTCCCGTTGAGTTGGCCCGCGAGGAACAGGCCCTCGACGCTCTTGCATTCCAGCGTCACCTTCATCTGCGACGGCGGGACGTAGTCGTACTCGACGGCGTATCCGACCCGCATGACCTCCGCCCGCTCCAGCGCGGGGATCGTCCGCAGCATGGCGATCTGAACGTCCTCGGGCAGGCTGGTGTTGGCGCCTTGCACGTAGACCTCGTTGGTCTCCCAACCCTCGGGCTCCAGGAAGAGGCCGTGCGACTCCTTGTCGGCGAAACGATGGACCTTGTCTTCGATGGAGGGACAGTATCGCGGGCCGGTGGCCTGGATCGTTCCGTTGAACATCGGCGACCGGTCGAGGTTGTCGAGAATCGTCCGGTGGGTCTTGGGGTTGGTGTAGATCAGGTAGCAGGGGATCTGTGGCCGCCAGGTCGACTCGGGCCCCAGCGGATAGACCGGATTGCGCTCCAGCGTCCAGGCCTCTGGCGCCTCCCCTTCGTCGTAGAAACCGAAGTGGATCGGCGTCGGGCTTCCGGGCTGAAGGACGGTCTTGCTGAAATCGATGGTCCGGGCGTCGACCCGAGGCGGCGTCCCGGTCTTGAGGCGGCCCAGCGTCAGTCCCCATTGGCGCAGGCAATCGGAGATGCCCACGGCAGGCGGCTCGCCGGCCCGGCTGGCCGCTTGGATCGTATCGCCGGTGACGGTCCGCCCCTGGAGCGAGGTGCCCGCCGTCAGCACCAGGGTCTTGCTTTCGTACCGCTGCCCGGTAGCCGTCGTCAGGCGAAAGACGTGGCCTTGCCACTCCGGGGGGTCTGGCGGCGCGACCCGTTCGATGCTCCGCACCATGCACTGCTTGAGCTGGAGATTCTCCTGACGCTCCAGCGTCTTCTTCATCTCCATCATGTAGAGCCGCTTGTCCGCCTGGGCGCGGGGCACCTGCACCGCGGGACCTTTCCCGGTGTTCAGCATCCGAATCTGGATGAAGGTGCGGTCGATGGTGCGGGCCATCTGTCCGCCCAGGGCGTCCAGCTCCCGGACGACATGGCCCTTGGCCGGCCCTCCGACGGAAGGATTGCACGGCATCAGGGCGATGGTGTCCAGGTTCATCGTCACCAGGAGCGTGCGCAAGCCCATGCGGGCGGCCGCCAGCGCCGCTTCGCATCCCGCGTGTCCCGCTCCGATCACCGCCACGTCGTACACGCCGACAACACCTCCGAACCAGAAATTATAGCATCGACCGCGGGACGTGCGGTCGCTCGGGCCGCCGGCTTGCCTACGCCGTCGGCTACGGTTGCGGTCGTTGGAGCTGGTCGCGCTTGGCACGGGCGAGCTTGGCGACGGAGCTGGCGTTCAGCCCCAGCTCGACCGCCCGGGCAAAGTCGGTCTCGGCCCGTTCATTGTCCCCCAGCCCGACATAGGCCAGTCCCCGTTGGAACACCGCCTCGGCGTCGTCACTCGCCCGCTCGACAACGATGTCGAGGTCATCGATGGCCTTCTCGTACTGCTCGATGTGGTAGAAGACCATCGCCCGGGAGAAGTAGTACCAGTGGTCGTTGGGGTCCAGCCGGATGCTCTCCTCGAAGTCCCTCAACGCCAGCCGGTAGTCCCCCAGGTTCAGATGGGTGATGCCGCGGCTGTTGAAGGCCCGGGCCTCGTCGGGCGCCAGCTCGATGGCCCGGTCGAAATCCTGTAACGCGCGGGGTCCCGAGCCCTTGTGATCGTGAGCGCATCCCCGGCTGATGTAGGGCTCCGGATCGTTCGGGCGAAGCTCGATCGCCTGGTCGAAGTCCGGAAGGGCCTGGTTGTATTTGCCCTGCATCGTATAGGCGATCCCTCGGAGGTGGTACGCCTCGCCGTAGCTCGACTGCAGCTTGATCGCCCGGCTCAGGCTGAGGATCGCGGAGCGCCAGTCACCAACGTCCATTTCGCTCCGGCCTTGGGCGCAGCAAGAGAACGCATCGGCATCCTCGGTCTCGCGTCGAGATAGCCAGTCCAAAAGGCCCATGGTCTCACCAATGTGGTCGCCGTACGCGGCAGTACCAGACAGACGGGGGAGCGGTTGCTGGGGATCAAACCTCGAGCCAACGGCACCCGCGGGCGCCCGATCCGCTCACGACCCCGGCCCGCGGCTTGCGGGGCTTAATGCCGTTGCGACTGCTCGATGATCCGGCGGCGCACCGATTCCGGCGCCTTTTCCTGGGGCATCGAGCGGAGAAGCCGCACCGTCTTGCCAAAGGAATCCATGAACGACTGGCATGGGGGACAGAAGCCGAGGTGCCGTCTCACCTTGGCGAGCACCGGCTCCTCCAACTCTTCGTCGACATAATCCGACGCCAGATCCATAACCTGGTTGTGTTTGAGATCATCTGACTTTCGACGAAATAATCCGAACAGCTTGAACATGACCCTCTCTCCCGCCGCGCGCGACACGGCAATCGTAAGAGACGCCCGCTCTCATCGTCAAGCTCCGCCAGACCTGGGTCTGTTGGATTCTCCTCCGCACTTCATTCGATGCACCTGTGGGATGGGAGGGTGCAGATTGGCCTGGGACATTTGGCCGGGGCGGCAGACGGGCGGCTGGGGCCATGGTTGAGTCGATACTCAAAAGGCCCTGCATGGTTGAGCCGAACACGGGACGTCTCTATAATCTGCAAGTGGATGAACGTGGGTTGAGGGAGCTATGCGAGTCGTGTTGCGTAATCCCCGGCGGCGGGAGATTCAAATTGCCGGCAACCGCCAGGTGCTGGCCATCCTCGAGGAGCTGGGCTTGAACCCCGAAACGGTGGTCGTCGTTCAGGGAGGCGCCCTGTTGACCCGCGACGCCTACGTCGCCGACGATAGCTCGATCGAAGTGATTTCAGCCATATCGGGAGGGATGTAGCCGTGCGTTGCTTGAAGTGCCGCGACAAGGCGTCGGTGGAGATGCGCCGGCACAACGCGGCGTACTGCGCCCCGCACTACGTGGATTTCTTCCGGAGCCACGTCCTGCGGAACATCAAGTCGAAGAAGATGTTTGGCCATTCCGAAAAGATCCTGGTGGCCGTCTCCGGCGGAAAGGACAGCCTGGGCCTGTGGGACGTGCTGACGCACCTGGGCTATAAGACGACGGGTCTGTATATCGACCTGGGCATCGGCGAGTACTCGGTGAGGTCGCGGGAGAAGAGCGAGGCCTTCGCCGATTCCATCGGCGGCAAGCTCGTGGTCAAGGACGTCCGGGAGGCCTACGGAGAGGACGAGATGGGCATCACCGAGCTCTCCAAGGCGTTACGCCGGGCGCCGTGCTCCGGCTGCGGGCTCACCAAGCGCTACGTGACCAATCAGGTCGCCCACGAGCTGGGATTCGACGTCCTGGCCACGGGCCACAACCTCGACGACGAGACGGCAACCCTCATGGGCAACGTCCTGCACTGGCAGATGGGCTACCTCGCCCGTCAGTCGCCGGTCCTGGAGAGCACGCACGTGAGGCTGGCGCGCAAGGTCAAGCCTCTGTACACCTTCACCGAGCGGGAGAGCCTGAGCTACGTCCTCATCCGGGGCATCGACTACATCGAGGAGGAGTGTCCCAACGCCCACGGCGCCCTCTCCATCCTGTACAAGGAGGCGCTGAACACCATCGAGAACCAGTCGCCGGGCGCCAAGTCGTCGTTCCTTATGGGATTTCTGGACCGCGCCAAGCCGCTGATCGAGGCCGCCGAGGACGTGGAGCTGGCGGAGTGCATCCAGTGCGGCGAGCCCACCACGGCCGAGCTCTGCGCCTTCTGCCGCATGTGGGATCGAGCGAAGAGCGCCCGGCGGCTGAACCGCGGCAAAATTTAAAACCGCCGAGCAGAACGGTGTCGTGATTGCTGTCGCCCTGAGGAGTGTAGCGACGAAGGGTCTCGGGTGGGGGACTCCACCAACCCAGATTCGTTGTTGCGCTCAGAATGACAAACCTAGAGGATTACAAGCTGCCCAGGCCACCGGCGAGAGGCGAAGGCGATGGTCACGGCGGGCGCAGCATTTAAGGAGTAGCCATGGCGAAGGCTCATGAGCATATCGTGCAGGTCCTGGAAGAGGCCGGAGTCGAGTTCGTCTTCGGCATCCCCGGCGGCGGTACCATGTCGATCTTCACCTCGCTGTTCGACAAACAGGACCGGATCCGCACGGTCCTCGTCCGGCACGAGCAGGCGGCGGCGATCATGGCCGACGCCTACGCCCGCGCCAGCGGCCGGCCCGCCGTGATCATGGGTCAGGGCGTGTTCATGGGCTCCAACGCCAGCTTCGGGGTGATGGAGGCCTACCTGAGCAGCTCGCCAATGGTGGTCCTCACCGACACCTCCGACGGCAGCATGGCCCAGCATCCGGTGGCCCAGTCGGGGGCCGGCGAGTACGGGAGCGTCGACCTGCTGGGCATCTTTCGCTCGATGACCAAGTACACCACGCTGGCTACCCATCCGAAGGAAGCCGTCGTCGGCGTGCAGCTGGCGCTCAAACACGCCACCAGCGGCAATCCGGGGCCTACGTGCGTCTTGATGCGAAGCGCCGCCATCGTCGGCGAGGTCGACGTCGAGTCCCCGCCGTTCCTTCACGACACGAGAGGCTACTTGACCGCCTCTCCGGCTCCCGCGGCGCCCCAGGACGTCGCCAGGACCGTCGAAATCCTGGCCGGCGCGCGCCGGCCCGTCATCGTGGCGGGCAAAGGTGTCCACAACGCCCGTGCCCACGATGCGCTGCGGGAGCTGGCCGAAATGTGGGGAATGCCGGTGGCGACCTCCTACAAGGGCAAGAGCGCCATCGAAGAGACGCATCCGCTGGCCCTCGGCATGATGGGCATGTACGGCCAGCGCCTGGCCAACGACGTGGTGGGCGAGGCCGACGCCGTGCTGGTGGTGGGCGCGAAGCTGACGACGGCCGATACCGTCCGCGAACGGCCGCAGGTCTTCGATCCGAGGAACCAGGCGATCATCCAGATCGATATCGATCCGCGCAACGCCGGGTGGACCTTCCCGGTCGAGGTCGCCCTCGTCGGCGACGCGGGGGCCGTCCTGGCCCAGCTCATCGACGAGTCCCGCGAGGCCGCCTCCCAAAAGGCAACGGAGGTCGATGAGCGTACCCGGACGTTGCGGGAGAGGAAGGCCAAGGCGGGCCATTTTTCCGATCCGGCTTCGTCGCGAGAATCATCGCCGGTGCTGCCGCAGCGGCTCGTCCAGGTGCTTCAGGAGACGCTCGATCCCGCCACCGCGATAGCCCTGGACGCCGGCAACAACCGCGTGTGGATGTGCCACTTCTACCAGTCGCAACGGAGCAACACGTTCTTCTGCCCCGGCGGGATGGCGGGCATGGGCTGGTCGCTGCCAGCCGCGTTGGGCCTGAAGCTAGCCCGGCCCGACCAGCCGGTGGTGTCGGTCACCGGCGATGGCGGCTTCATGATGTCGGTCCACGCGCTGTCGACGGCGGTGCAGTACAGCCTGCCGTTGGTCTGTGTGGTGATGAACGATGGCGGCCTGGGGATGGTGCGGCACCACCAGGGCGATCGGAAGATCGCTTCGGAGTTCGTCGAGACGGACCACGCAGCCATGGCGCGGAGCTTCGGAGCCTTCGGCGTCCGGGTGGAGGACAGCCGGGAGCTGCCCGGCGCGCTCCGCGAGGCCATCGCATCGGGCCGCCCCGCGGTCGTCGACGTCGTCATGGACAGGGGACCGAACCCCGATTATATTCGTGCCGACGCCAGAGCCCAGACCGAGACCTAGGCGGCTGAGCCGCAGCAACATTAGGCCCGACTGCTGACGTGGCTCACGCGGCTGAGCCGCACCAACGTAGGGCCGGAAAAGCCGATGCGGCTCAGCCGCCTCAGCCACCGTTGGGCTGCCAGCCGAGGATGGTGCTGGCCGCCGGGTAGTAGATGTGCAGGTGGCGCTCCATGATGTTGAACGGCCCGTCGCGGTCGAAAAACAGATCGACCACGCCCC
>JACZVV010000124.1 GCA_022572465.1 Chloroflexota bacterium | reverse complement strand
CGCCGTGCGCTCGCAACCCTGGAATACGACAAGGTCCGCCGACGCCTGGCCTCCTTTACCTCCTTCTCCTTGGGCGAGGAGCTGGCCCTTGCGCTGGAGCCCTCATATGCCGTCGCCGAGGTCACCCGGCTCCGCGACGAAGCCGTCGAGGCCGGACGGCTGCTGGAGCTACGAGAGAACCTCTCGCTGAGCGACGCCCGCGACGTCCGCCGTTTGGCCAAAACGGCCGCGCTGGGCGGACAGCTCAGCGGCCTCGATCTGGTCTCGATCGCCGGCACGCTGGCGGTCATCCACTCCGTCGCCGCTAACCTGCTGCGGCTGGCCGACTCGCTGCCGGTCCTGGGCGGCGTCGCCGCCGGGCTGGGCCAGTTCCGCGAGACCGAGACCGCCATTCGCAGCAAGGTCAGCGCCGGGGGCGAGGTGGTGGACGGCGCCAGCGAGCTGTTGCGCCGGCTGCGCCAGGAGGAGCGGGCGGCCCACGACAAGCTCATGGAGCGCCTGAAAGAGATGATCGCGTCGCCCGAGGGGCGCAAGGTGCTCCAGGAGCCGTTCATCACCACTCGCGACGACCGCTACGTCCTGGCGGTCAAGGCGGAGCAACGGAGCCAGCTTCAGGGGCTGATCCACGACGTCTCCAGCAGTGGAGCCACCGTGTTCATGGAGCCGCTGGCCACCGTCGAGCTGGGGAACGCATGGCGCGAGCTCAAGCTGGCCGAGCAGCGGGAGGGCGAGCGGGTCCTCCTCGAGCTGGCTCGCCAGGTAGGGGAGCAGGCCGACGCCCTGGAGGAGAGCATCGAGCGTTTGGCCCACATCGACCTGGCGCTGGCCAAGGCCCGGCTGGGCAAGGCGCTGGGAGGGGCGCCGGCCGGCATCATCGACTCCGACGGCGCGGAGAAGCCTGCGACGATCGTGTTGGTGGACGCCCGGCACCCGCTGTTGACCGGCGAGCCAGTGCCCATCTCCCTGGAGATCGGACGCGACTTCCAAGGGTTGGTCATCTCCGGGCCCAACACCGGCGGCAAGACGGTGGCCCTGAAGACCATCGGGTTGCTGGCCCTGATGGCCCAGGCGGGGATACCCATCCCGGCGGCGTCCGGATCGGCCTTCCAGGTCTTCGACGGCGTCTACGCCGATATCGGCGACGAGCAGAGCATCGAGCAGTCGCTCTCCACCTTCAGCGCCCATCTCGGCACCATCGTCGACATATTGCACGGCGTCACCGGGCGATCGCTGGTGCTTCTGGACGAGCTCGGCGCGGGCACCGACCCGCAGGAGGGCGCCGCGGTGGCCAAGGCCATCCTCGCGGCCCTGGTCCGCGCGGGGGCCACCACCGTGGTCACCACCCATCACAGCGAGATCAAGGCCTTCGCTCACTCCGCGCCGGGCCTGGAAAACGCCAGCGTGGAGTTCGACTCCGAGACGTTGGCCCCCACCTACCGGCTGACGGTCGGCTTGCCTGGCCGGAGCAACGCCCTGGCCATCGCCGAGCGGCTGGGGCTCCCGCCGGAGGTCGTGGACGAGGCTCGACAGTCGATGGGATCGGGGCTGGCCGAGGTCGAGGCGCTGCTGGGCGAGATCCAGGAGCGGCGGCGCCAGATCGAGACCGAGCTGCAATCGGCCGCGGAGGCTCGCGCCGAGCTGGACGACGCCCGCACGCGGCTGCGGCAGCAGCAAGCAGAGCTCGACGCCGAGCAGATCAAAGCCGTGGCGCTGGAGCGCGTCGAGGTCCAGGTCATGGCGGAGGAGATGAAGAGCCGCCTGCGTCAGGCCCGCCGCCGTCTCAACGCCCTGGTGGGAAAGCGAGGTCAGCAGGAGCTCGCCGAGGTGGTGGCCGAGGTGGACTCCATCCGCCACGACCTGGAGAAGGGCGTCTGGCGGCCGCCGCAGGATCCCGACGGCCGGGAGCTCGAGCCGTTGCGGGTGGGCGATATGATTAACGTCGTCGGCATCGAAGCGCCGGTGGAGGTGATCGCGGAGCCCGACGACCGGCAGATAGTCCGGGTGCAGGCCGGCCCGGTGCGGATGCAGGTCCATCGCAGCCAGGTCCGAGGCAAGGCGCCTCGCCGCCAGCAACAATCGTCCAGGACAACGGTGTCGCTGCGGCCCACGGCCCAGGTCGGCGCGGATCTCTCGGTCCACGGCCTGCGGGCCCACGAAGCGGTGGAGGCGGTGGACCGGTATCTCGAGCGGGCGGCGATGGCGGGACACGAGCGGGTGCGCATCGTCCACGGCAAGGGTAAGGGCATCCTGCGAAGCGCCATCCAGAGCGCCCTGGGCGACCACCCGCTCGTCGGACTCTTCCGCGACGCCGAGCCCGACGAGGGCGGCGAGGGCGTTACCATCGTGGAGCTATAAGAGGCGTGGAGCTATAAGAGGCGTGGAGCTATAAGAGGCGTGGAGCTGTAAGAGGCGTGGAGCTGTAAGAGGCGTGGAGCTTTAGGAAACGATGGCCCCCGAAGAGTATCAGTGCCTCGAATGCGGACATGGCTTCCCCAGCCGCGTGTCGTTGCTGGAGGAGCGTTGCCCCCGTTGCGGCGGCGGGCGGCTGGCGCGCAACCCGTGGCTCCTGGGCACGCCGGACGCCGAGGGCCTGACCGCCGAGGACTACCGGGAGCGCGTCAAGGTGACCACGTGATGCTGAGCAATGCCCCGGCGTGCCGGGGCGCGACGGACTCCCAAGCCAATCCGGTGGAGACCCCATGAATCGACCCCGCAACAAGCCGCTTCCCAGCCAGCCGCTCCCCGGTTTCGACGGGGGCCAGAGGCCGGACTCCCAGGCGCCTCTGGCGGCCCGATTGCGGCCCGCTTCGCTGGACGAGTTCGTCGGCCAGGAGCACCTGGTTGGCCCCGGCCGGGTGCTGCGCAAGAGCATCGAGGCGGACAACGTGCCGTCGATGGTGCTGTGGGGGCCGCCGGGCAGCGGTAAGACGACCCTGGCGAGTATCATCGCTCGACTGACCCAGTCGGCCTTCGCATCGGTGAGCGCCGTCACCTCGGGCGTCGCCGACCTTCGCCGCATCGTCCAGGAGGCCAGGGACCGGCGGCGTGACGCCGGCCGGCGCACCATCCTCTTCATCGACGAGCTTCACCGATTCAACAAGGCCCAGCAAGATGCCATCCTGCCCCACGTGGAAGACGGCACCGTCACCTTCATCGGCGCCACCACCGAAAACCCATCGTTCGAGGTCATCTCGCCCCTGCTGTCCCGAGCGCGGGTCTTTCGGCTGCACCCCCTGGAGCGCGAGCAGGTGGGCCGGATCGTGGACCGGGCGCTCGCGGACCGGGGCCAGGGCCTGGGCGGCATGAACGTCGGCCTGGAGGACGACGCCCGTCGTTTCCTGCTCGAAATCGCCAACGGCGACGCCCGGGTGGCCCTGAACGGCCTGGAGCTGGCGGCCTCGGCCACCTCGCCCGACGGCGCGGGGCGGCGCACCGTGACGCTGGCTACCGTGGAGGACGCGGTCCAGGGCCGGTCGCTGCGCTACGACAAGGCCGGCGACGAGCACTTCGACACCATCTCCGCCTTCATCAAGTCGATGCGAGGCTCGGACCCCGACGCCGCTATCTACTGGCTGGCCCGGATGCTGGAGGCCGGCGAGGACCCGATGTTCGTCGCCCGCCGCCTGGTCATCCTGGCCGCCGAGGACGTGGGCCTGGCCGACCCCCAGGCGCTCAGCGTGGCCATCGCCGCCCAGCAAGCGGTGCACCTCATCGGCATGCCCGAGGGATTCCTGCCCCTGTCCGAGGCGACGCTCTACCTGGCCACCGCTCCCAAGAGCAACTCGGCGCTGGAGGCCTACAGCCGGGCCAAGCAAGACATCGAGAAGAGCGGAAACGAGCCGGTGCCCCTGCACCTCCGCAACGCCGCCACGGGTCTCATGCGGGAGATGGGGTACGGCAAAGGCTACAAGTACGCCCACCAGTTTTCAGAGCACCAGGTCGACCAGGCACACCTGCCCGAAAGCCTGGAAGGCCGGCGCTACTACCGGCCGGGCGACCAGGGATTCGAGGCCGAGATCGCCGACCGCCTTCGCCGGTGGGGCAAGCGGCGGGACGACAAGGGAGACTGACGGCATGGCCTCCGGCCCGCTCGACGGCATTCGAATCCTCGACCTGACCACCCTCATCAACGGCCCCTGGGCCACCGTCCTCCTCTCGGACATGGGGGCCGACGTGATCAAGGTCGAGGACCCGCACAACGCAGACCCCTACCGTGGCGACGTCCGGGGCGGCGTCGACCCCCGGACCGGCCTCCACACCTATTTCGAGACGATGAACCGCAATAAGAAGAGCATCACTCTGGACCTGAGCCGCGACGAAGGGCGCGCCGTCTTCTACCGGCTTGTCCTGGAGGCCGACGTGGTGACCTCGAACTTTCGGCCCGGCGTCACCCGGCGCTTGGGCGTCGACTACGCCACGCTGGTCGGCCACCATCCCGGCATCATCTGCGTCTCGGCCAGCGGCCTGGGCCGGGAGGGGCCCGACGCCGGCCAGGGGGTCGTCGACCTGATCGGCCAGGCCCGCTCGGGCTACCTGTCGCTGACCGCCCAGGAGGATGGCTCGCCGAGGTACGTCGGCGCCTTCGCCCTGGCGGACCAGGTCGGGGCGATGATGATGGCCTACGCCACCGTCCTGGCGCTGCTGGCGCGCGAGCGGACCGGCGTCGGCCAGGATGTCGAGGTGTCGCAGCTCGGAAGCCTCATGGGCCTGCAGTCGTTGGCCTTGAACAACTATCTCATGATGGGCGTCGAGCCCCGCATTCCCAAACGCCGCGACCACGCCAACCCCTTGTTTCACACCTATCGAGCCGCCGACGGCAAGTGGCTGGCCCTGGCCTGCTTGCAGTTCAGCCGTTACTGGCAACCCACGTGCCGGGCGCTGGGCTTGGACGAGCTGGCCGGCGAGGTCGAGCCCGGCCAGTCCGCCTCCGGCCAAAAGCGGGGACGGGAGCTGGTAGCGCTGGTCCAAGAGCGGTTCGAATCGGCGGCGCGGGACCACTGGCTGCCCAGGCTCCGCGACGAGGGCGTCGTCTTCTCCCCGGTGCAGGACTACCCGGAGCTCCAGCAAGACCCCCAGGTCGCGGCCAACGACTACATCGTCGAGCTCGACCACCCGCAGGTGGGGCCGCTCAAGCAGGTGGGCATCGCCGTCAAGATGAGCGCGACGCCGGGGGCCGTCCGCTCCACCGCGCCGGAGTACGGCCAGCACACCGAGGAGGTCCTCCTGGCCGCGGGGTTTACCTGGGACGAGATCGTGGCCCTTCGAGACGCGGGAGTCATCGTATGACGGAGTACGCCGACGGCATCAACCCCGGCCTGGAGCTGGACACCCGCGAGATCGTCATCACCGAGGACTGGATCGAGAAGTACCGGCGGTCAATCGACGACGAGAACCCCTGGTACGCCGGAGAGTCGCCATTCGGCGGGCCTATCGCGCCGGCGGCGGTCTTCAACTACGAGATGGAGATGTTCAAGGGCTGGCATCCGCCGGGGATCGGCAACGTGCTCAACACCGGCCAGAGCTGGGAGTTCCGTGGGCCGATGCGGCCCGGCCAACGGGTGACGCTCAAAGGACGCGTCGTCGAGCGCTACCTCAAGCGTGGCCGCGAGCACGTCGCCATGGAAGCCTCGGCCTACGACGAGGACGGCAATCTGCTGTGCCGGACCGTCACGGTCCACTCCTGGACGCCGGCGGCCGAGGCGTCATGACGGTGCGCGCAGGCGAGATCGGCGTCGGATTCGAGGTCCCGGCGTTCTCGCGCCTCATCACCCGCGAGATGGCCATGGCGCACGGCGCGCCGTTGGTCAACTTCCACACCGACCTGGCTGCGGCCCGCCGGATGGGCTTCGCCGACCTGGTCATCGCCGGCCCGATGTTCGTCTGCTTCTTCTCCGAGATGTTCACCCGGTTCTACGGCGAACGATGGATCACTGGGGGCGACCTGGATTTCAAGCTGGTCAAGCCGGTGCTGGCCAACGAGACGATCACGGCTCACGCGGTGGTGACGGCCATGACGCCCCGCGACGCAGCGGTTAGGGTGGCCATGGACGTCTGGTGCCAGCGCAAAGAGGACGGGGCGAAGACCGCCGTTGGCACGGCGAGCGTCTTGCTGGAACCGTAGGGCGACACGCTTGCGCTTTTGGCCTCACTCCGTGTATCTTTACCCTACACGATGAAAGGAGGTGGTCTTTTGCCATTACCAAGCGGGACTCGTGAGGTGACTGTAACGTAAACGGCACCAAGGACACAGGAGCCGCGGTTTCCGTTTACGGAAATCACTACAGGCACCAGACCCCGAAGCGCCCGGCCCAGTCCTACCGGGACGGTCTCAGACCGAGATGCTTCGGGGTTTTCCTTTGCCCGAAATAATCGTCCTGCATTCGAGACGCGAGCCGGGAGGGACACACCATGGCTTGGATCGCCGGCGTCGACGGTTGCAAGGCGGGGTGGATCGCCACGTTCCTGGACCCCGGCACGCGCCGGCTTGAGTGCGCCGTGTTCCCGGCGTTCGCGGCGATACTCGGTCCGCCGTACAGCCCGCAGATCGTGGCCGTGGACATGCCCATCGGCCTCGCCGATACAGGCCAGCGCCAGTGTGATGTCGAGGCCCGGCGGCTGCTTCAGGCGCGTCGGTCCAGCGTCTTTCCTCCGCCCATTCGGCCCGTGCTGCACGTCGACGACTATCCCGAAGTCAACGCCTCCAGCAAAGAGCTTCACGGCAAGGGCCTCAGCAAACAAGCTTTCTACCTGATGCCGAAGATCCGTGAGGTCGAAGCGGTCGTGCTGAGCCGTCCAACGGCCCAAATCCGGGAGTGCCACCCGGAGCTCTGCTTCCAGGCCCTGAACGGCAGCACCCCGCTGCCCGCGCCCAAGCGCACGCCGGCTGGCGCGGAGCACCGGCGGCGGCTCCTGGCTGACGTGTACGGCGACGAGCCTGCGCGACTGGCGACGACGAAGGCGGAGGCGATGCGCGGCGTCGGCCTGGACGATCTGTACGACGCCCTGGCGCTGCTGTGGACCGCCGGCCGCATCCTGCGCGGCGAGGCCGAACGCCTTCCGCACGACCCGCCGCGCGACAGCCTCGGCCTGCCCATGGAGATCGTGTATTGAATTCCCCGTAGGGGAGGGTTTGAAACCCTCCCCTACCATGCTGAAACGAATCCCACCGCGGCGCGGGCGCCGCGCGCCGCCTTGCGAGGGCATCCCTGGTTCGCTAGACTACCTGGAGCCATCGACGGCGGGAGGCCCAGCATGGAAGTCGGCGTCGCGATCCCCAACATCGGGCCCATGGCGACCGGCGAGAACGTCCTCGCCCTGGCCGAGAGGGCCGACGAGGTGGGCCTCGATTCCGTGTGGGTGGGCGATCACCTGGCCTTTCCCCGCAACCCCAAGCTCCCCTATCCCTACTCCCGCGGCGCCCCGCGCTACCTGCCCTCCAACGTGCCCATTCTGGAGCCCATCACCTTGATGGCCGCCATCGTTGCCCGAACTTCGCGGGTCCGCGTGGGCGTCAGCGTGCTCATCCTGCCGTACCGCCATCCCCTGGTGACCGCCAAGATGATCGCGACCATCGACGCAATTTCCAGCGGCCGGGTGATCCTGGGCGTCGGCGTCGGCTGGCTGCCGGAGGAGTTCGAGGCCTTGAACGCCGACCTCGAGACCCGCGGCGCCGTCACCGACGAGCAGATCCGCTACTTCCGCGAGGTCTGGTCCAACGACGAGCCGTCCTTCGACGGCCGGTTCTACCAACTCTCGGGGATCGACGTCTTTCCCAAACCGGTGGACCGCTCGATTCCCATCTGGATCGGCGGCCAGAGCCCCGCGGCGATGCGACGGGCCGCGAACCTGGGCGACGGCCTGCACCTGATCGACCTGACGCTTGCCGAGCTGGAAGGCGTGGTGGAGCGGTTCGCGAAGATCTGCGCCCAGGCCCAGCGTCCCCCGGAGGAGGTCACCCTCTCCATCCGCTCCACCTTCAAGCTCACCGACGGCCCGGCGACGCCC
>JACZVV010000123.1 GCA_022572465.1 Chloroflexota bacterium | reverse complement strand
GATGCTGCCGGTACTGCGCCGGCCCGAAAACCTGGTCATCACGGTCGCCGGCGGGACCCAGGCGGCGTTCTGCGCCTGCTGTCCCGGCTGGGGTTACATGGGCGGCCCGGCCACCGCCAGACCCATCGAGGGCTAGCTCGAGGCGCGCAGCGCCTCGAGGATGCGCGGCGGGCTCATGGGCAGCTGATTGAAGCGCACCCCAATCGCGTTCTGGATGGCGTTGGCGATGGCCGCCATTGGAGGGACGAGGGATACCTCGCCGACTCCCCGCGCTCCGAAGGGATGGCCTGGGTTGGGCACCTCGATGATCACGGTGTCGATCATGGGAACGTCTAACGTGATCGGCATGCGGTAGTCCAAAAAGGTCGGGTTCATCATCCGGCCGTCGCCGTCGAAAACGTACTCTTCGTTGAGGGCCCACCCGATGCCCTGGACGGCCCCTCCTTGCATCTGGCCTTCCACGTAGCCCGGATGAATCGCCTTGCCGGCGTCCTGGAAGGCCGTGTAGCGCAAGATTTCCACCTTGCCGGTCTCGGGGTCGACCTCGACATCGACCATGTGCAGCGCGAAGGCGTTGCCGACACCGGAAGGCTGGACCGTGGCCCGCCCGACGATGGGCCCGCCGGTGGCGTTCAGCCTGCCCGCCAGCTCCTGGAAGGACATGCGCAGCTCGGGATCTCGCGCGTGCCGCAGCACGGCGTCATCGTACGTCACGTCCTCGATGCCAACGTCCCATATGCGGGCCGCGCGGGCGATCATCTGCCGCTTGATGTCCTGGGCGGCGTCGTGGCAGGCGGTGCCCATCTTGAACGCCACGCTGCTTCCACCGGCGCCGGTGCTGTAGCCTATGGAATCGGTATCGCCGATCGACGGCTTAACGTCCTCGGCGGCGATGCCTAACACCTCGGCCAGGTGCATCGCCATGACCGCCCTGGTGCCACCGATGTCGGGAGAACCCCCAACGAGGCTGACGGTGCCATCGGGGTTGACGCTGGCCACGGCGCTGGCCGGGCCGCCCGCGTTGAACCAGAACCCGCTGGCGACGCCTCGCCCCCTCTTGGGGCCGTCGAGAGGGCTCGAATAGTGGGGGTGCTGCTTGGCGGCCTCCAGCGTCTCGACGTTGCCGATCCGGCGAAAGGGCGGCCCGATCACCGGCCGGGTGCCTTCCTGCGACGCGTTCATCAGCCGAAACTCGATGGGGTCGATGCCCAGGGCTTGGCTGAGCTCGTCCACCAGCGATTCGACGGCGAAGGCGGCCGACGGCGAACCGGGCGCTCGGTAGGCGCCAGACTTCTGGGTGTTGACGACGACATCGACCCCATGGATGTGGGCGTTGGCGATCACGTACGGGGCGAACATCGTACGGCAGGCCGAGGGCAGCGGAGAGCCGGGAAAGGCGCCGGCCTCGAAGATGAGCGTCGCTTCCGCGGCGGTGATGTGGCCCTCCTTGGTGCTGCCCATCTTGACCCGAATGTGGGTGGCGGCGGTCGGCCCCGTTCCCTCGAACACCTCCGAGCGGGTCATCGCAAGCTGAACGGGCCGGCCGGTCTTTCGGGACAGCACGGCGGCCAGGGGCTCGAGGAAAGCGCCGCCCTGGCCCTTACCGCCGAACCCGCCGCCGATCTCCATGGGTATGACCTTCATCTTCGACACGGGAATATCCAGGATCTTCGCAACGTGATCGCGAACGCCGAACTGGCCCTGGGTACTGCACCAGATCGTCAGCGCTCCGTCGCTGCTCCAGAGAGCCGTCGCGGCGTGGGGCTCGATATAGCCCTGGTGGACGGCCCTGGTATGAAACTCTCGCTCGACGACGACGTCCGCCTCGTCAAACCCGGATGCGATATCGCCCACGCTGAACTCGAAGCTGTTGGCGACGTTCGTGCCCTTTTCGTTCTCCTTGTCTCCATAGCCTCCCGATCTGAAGGCCGGGTTCGAGAGCGTGAGCAGCTTCTCGTGGAGGATCGGGACGCCGTCCTTCATGGCATCGTAGGCGTCGAAGACGCCGGGAAGCACCTCGTACTCCACGTCGATGGATGCAAGCGCCTCCTCGGCGAGGTGGATGCTGGTAGCGGCGACGGCGGCCACGGCATGCCCCCGGTAGAGGACCTTCTCTCTCGCCAGGACGTTCCGGCTATAGAAGCCGTAGTTGAACAGCATCCCTTCCACCTGGTCCTCGAATCTGGCGGAAGGCTCCGGCAGGTCGGCGGCGGTCACCACCGCCCTGACTCCTGGCAGGGCCAGGGCCCGGCTGGCGTCGATCGACTTGATTCGCGCGTGGGCGTGGGGGCTGCGCAGCACCTTTCCGTGAAGGAGGCCTGGCATCTGCAAATCGGCCCCGAAACGAGCGCGGCCCGTCACCTTGTCGAGGCCGTCGTGCCGCACGGGCCGGGTACCTACTACCTTGAACTCCTGGGTCGACAACACCATGTTTGATTCGGTCTTCATCACGATCACCTCCGAGATGGCGCAGGCATGGCTCTTGAGGTCCAATGAGAGAATGTATCAAACCCAGGCGATTTCGCCTAGTGCCCCGGCAGCGCGAGGGGCGGCGAAATGTCTGGTATTCAGCATCTGAAGAACGGCTAGCCGGCCCTGAGCAGGATCGCCGCGCCGGCTGGACCGCCGCCGTTGGAGACGACGGAGACGCGGGCATCGGCGACCTGCCGCGCGCCGCAGCGGCCCATGAGCTGAAGCACCGCCTCGGCGACCAGGCCCATGCCGTGGACCCTTCCTTCCGACAGCTGCCCGCCGTTGGTGTTGAGCGGCAGCTCGCCGCCGATCTCCAGCCGCCCCGCCTGCACGAACTCCTTGGCCTCGCCCGGAGCGCAGAAGCCCAGGGCTTCGAGCCACTGGACCGTGAGAAAGGTGAACCCATCGTACAGCTCGACCACGTCCACGTCCGCCGGAGTCAGCCCCTCGGCGAGCGTCCAAAGTTTCGCCCCGGCGTAGGCCGCGCCCATGTTCCGCATGTCGTCCCACTGCTCCCAGTTCGGCCTGGGGCCCACGCCGGCGGCGCCGCATACGATGCCGACGGGTGTGTGGGGCAACGAGCGCGCGCGATCTTTCCCGGTCACGATCACCGCCGCAACGCCGTCGACGGGGAAATCGCAGTCGTAGAGGCAGAACGGCTCGGCGATCCATCGGGAGGACAGGTAGTCGGACATCGTGATGGGAGACCTGACTACGGCCCGGTCGTTGAGCGCGGCATGCTTGCGGCACGTCACGGCGATGGTCCCGAAGGTCTCGCGGGGAACGTCGTACTCGTGCATGTACCGGCGCATCCAGAGCGACAGCCAGGTGAGGATCGTGTGCCCGCCGTAGGGCGCCGTCCACTGCTGGGACGTGCCCGCCGGATTCGGCCCGCCCATGAGCAAGGGGCCATCGCCGTCCCTGACGCGCATGGCGATGCTGCCGCCGCCCCGGGGCGCCGCCATCCCGCGGTAGACGAGGGCGTAGTTGCAGGCGCGCGTCTTGACCGCCATCGCGGCCTCGTGGACCGCCCGCACGCCCTGGGAGGCGGGCCACGCGCCCTGGCTGCACCAGGACAGCGACGGTATCCCGATGCCCTCGACCATGTTCGCCAGGTTTGGCGGCGAGGAGCCGCCGAGGCCGTCGATGTCCGCTGGCTTGAGACCGGCGTCGTCGATGGCGGCGATGCACGCCTCGATCCCCAGCGCCGTCAGGCTCTTGGCGGACCTGCGCGAGATCTCGCTGTGGCCGACCCCCACGATGCAGGCGTCGCCTTCGATGGCTCTCATTGGACTATCCGTGGACCTCTCTCGTGGGCGGCTGAGCCGGTCGCTGAGCGACATCAGCATTTCCGGCCGGCTGTGGCTGGAAATGCCGATGCGGCTCAGCCGCCCGGGTGGGCCGGAACTGCGGGAGCGTCGTCTCGGGCGTGACGTCGTGATACACCACCTCGACGGGCATCCCGATGCGGACCTCGTCCAGGGGGCAATCGACCAGGTTGGTCAAGATGCGTACGTCGCTCTGCTCATCGAGCTCGACCAACACGACGGCGTAGGGCGGTTCGAAGCCGGGCGCCAGGGCCACGTGGACGATGCTGTAGCTGTATATCCGTCCCCGGCCGCTCACCGGCGAGCCCGCCACGTTGGCGGAGCGGCAGCGCGGGCATCGCGCCTTGGGGTAATGGATGTAGTACTGGCAGTCCTGGCAACGGCGGATGATGAGCTGATGGCGGCGCGCTCCCTCCCAATATTCGGCCGTCTCCTCGTCCGGCAGCGGGAGCGGTCTTTTATATTCGGCGTGCTCGGCCATCCATCAACCTCCGGCGTCCCATCGGGGCACGCCCTACACCGCAATCGCCCTGGTCACGGCCTTGGAGTAGGCAAAGGGGTGGCAGGCCACGGCGTGCAGTCCGCCGAGGCCGCCGGCGACGACGATAATGAACTGGCCGGGGCTCGCCGCCAGGGGGACGACGTCGCCGGCGATGCGTTCCTTGCCTTCGAGGAACGGGTGCATCTCCTTCGGGAACCGGGACAGCGGAATGGCCTTCGTCCGTTCGTAGATGAACTCCTGGGCGTCCTCCACCGACCAGCCGTCCCCGGCAATGATGCCGGCGAAGTCGGGACAGAGAACAAGGAGGATCTCCGCCGAGCCGGGATGCCCGTTGAGCATGTTGGTGGCCGGCGAGTCGAGGGAGTCGGCCAGGACGCTCAGCAACCCCTCGGCCGTCCTGCACGTGACGTTGGTCAGGTTCAAGGAGCCCTGGGAGCCGAAGACGGTGACCGCGCTCTCGTCGAGAGCCAACCCGCGTCGCACGTGGAGCGGCGGCCAGGGGCTTCGCTCCTCCCACTCGCCGATGCACGCCGTTATCCGGCCCGCCTGCCCCATGGTGGACTTGCTGGCGATCCCTTCGATGGCGCCGCCGATGTTGCGAAGGCTGAGGCGCACCGCCCGCCCGATGGTGGCGTTGGCGCGGAAGTTTCCCCCGCCGAAGAGGCTGTAGCCGCAGTTGATGCCAAGCCGATCTCGCACCGGCCCGTTGAGAATCAGCAGCGGGCTGACGCTGCTGGTCGTCGTGGCCAGGGCATAGAGGTTGAACGCCGGGTCGGCGCACGCCTCGATGGCCGCGACCACCACGGGCATGTATTCCGGTTTGCAGCCGGCCATCACCGCGTTGGTCGCGATCTTCTCGATGGTCGCGGGAGCGTTGCCAGGCGGTAGGTTAGCGACGACGTCGTCAAGCTGTCGCGGGACGCCCTGGGCCATCGCCTGGACACGATCGGGGGTCGGCGGCACGATGGGGAGGCCGTCGGTCCAACCGCGGTCGATGGCGAAGTCGTAGGCGGCCTCGTAGGAGTCGTCGACGCCATGACTCTTCGCGGTGGGACGTGAGGTGGCCATGCGTTATCGCTGCGCCTTGACGGGCGCCAACCGCTCCCTGTGGTGGCTCACGCCGGTTGGACGGCATTATGGGTTTCGGGCGGAAGGCGTGTCAAATGCGGCGGCTGAGCCGGTCGCTGAGCGACATCAGCATTCCCGTCCCGCGGCGGCTTGACCTAATGAGGGACAATACCGCGGACGCATGCCTGCGAGCGCGACACAGCCGGCCTGCGCGAGAAGGAGGAACCGGCGATGGCCCTCACGAGACTCGAGCTCGAGACGAGACCGTTCGAGAACGGGCGGCCCTTCGGGTCGACCGGCCCTTACGACCGGCTCGAGGGTACAGCCCATTTCGCTCTCGATCCAAACCATCCGCTGAACCAGGTTATCGTCGACCTCGAGCTCGCCCCGACAGGTGACGACGGACGCGTCCACTTCGCAGCCGACTTCGTCATGCTGCGGCCTCGCGAGACGGCCAAGGCCAACGGCCGCCTGCTGGTGGACATCCCCAACCGCGGCCGGCCGACGGCGCTTCGAATGCTCGATATCCAGCCGGCGGACCCTTCTCCTCTCGGCGAGCTACGGGCCGGCGACGGGTGGCTGTTGCAGCAGGGCTACACCGTGGTCTGCTGCGGCTGGCAGCACGACGTCCCTGCCGGCCAGGGCCTCATCGGCATCCAGGCGCCCTTCGCTCTCGAGGGCGGCCAACCGATCAAGGGCAAGGTGATGTGCGAGTTCCAACCCAACGCGCCGGCCAGCGTCCAGGTCCTGGCCAGCGAGATGGCCGGCACCGCCCACACGCCGTACCCCACGACGGACGTCGACGATCCGGCGGCCACCCTCACCCAGCGCGACTACGCGTTCGGCCCGCCCCGGGTGATCGAGCGCGATCGGTGGCGGTTCGCGCGGCCGGAGCGAGACCGCGTCGTGCCGGACCCTACGCGGGTCTACTTCGAGGACGGGTTCGAGCCGGGAAAACGGTACGAGGTCGTGTACACGACGTCCGCTTCGCCAGTCACCGGCGTCGGATTCGCGGCGACCCGGGACATCGCGTCGTTCCTCAGATTCGCTCCGGCGTCCCAAGGCAATCCGTGCGCCGGGTCGCTTCGGTCCGTCTACGCCTTCGGGGCGTCGCAATCGGGCCGATTCTTGCGCCATCTGCTCTACCTTGGCCTCTGCGAGGACGAAGAGGGTCGTCTGGCCTTCGATGGGCTGTTGCCCCACATTGCCGGCGGGCGGATGACCGAGGCGAATTGGCGTTTCGGACAGCCCTCCTACCTCGGGCCGTGCTCGGTCATCAACCTCTTCCCCTTCTCGGACGTGGAGCAGACGGAGCCCACAACCGGCGTTACCGACGGAATTCGATCGAGGGCCGCCGCCAGGGGGAAGCTGCCAAAGGTGATCTATACCAACTCCTCGGCGGAGTACTGGGGCAGCCAGGCGGGGTTGTCGCATACCGACCTGAAGACGTCCGGCGACGTGGCCGTTCCCGAGCAGACGCGAATCTACGCCTTCGCCGGGACCCAACACGTGGGCGCACCTCTCCCGCTGACCGATTCCCAGCCGTACAACGCCAATCGAGCCGCCTACCCGCTGAACAGCATCAACTATTGGCCGCTGGTGAGAGCCGCCCTGGTGAACCTGGACGCGTGGGTGTGCGACGGCGTCGAGCCGCCCCCGAGCCGCCACCCGAGAGTCGACGATCGCACGGCGGTCGACCGCTCATCGTTGCGGAAGGAGTTCTCGCGGCTTCCCAACGTGTCGTTGCCCCAACGGCTGCAACCGGCGGCACGGCTGGACTACGGCGCGGAGACGCGGCAGGGCCGGGCCGTGAGGCTGCCGCCGAACATGGCGGAGGCGTATCCGGCGCTGGTCTCCAACGTCGACGGGGACGGCAACGAGGTCGCGGGCGTCCGTCACCCTGAAGTGGAGGTCCCGCTGGCGACCTACACCGGATGGAACGCCCGGCACCCGCAGATCGGCGGCGCCGACCAGGCGCTCTTCCTCGCGGGGTCGACGCTGCCCTTCCCCCGCACCGCGACCGAGCGCGAGGCGAGCCATGACCCGCGGCCATCGATCGCCGAGCGTTACCCTACCCAAGACGCATATGTAACCCGAGTGGAGGCGGCGGCGCGCAAGCTCGTCCGCGATCGCTACCTGCTGGAGGAGGACGTCGGCCCGATCGTCCGGGACGCCGCGCGTCGATACATCGAGCTAACAGGATGAGCCGTCGCTGGCAGCCGCACGCAACTGAAGCGCCGGCCGGAAATGCTGATGTCGCTCAGCGACCGGCTCAGCCGCTGGCGCCGTTCTCGATCGGCTTCCCCGTTGCGGGGTCGATTTCAAACGAGCTGTAGAGCTCCAGCTCCTTGCCGATCTCACGGACGGCGGGAAGCACCTCTTGGCCCATAAGCCGCAGGCTGCGCATCTGGTCGTCGTGGGTCATCGCGCCATCGCCGTCCCAAAAGATAATGCTGCCGGGGCGCAAGGTCTCCAGGACGTGGCGGATCTTGGGGATCACGGTCTTGGGCGTGCCCGAGATGATGTTGTACTCGCCGATCAGGTCCTCGTAGCTGCGCCGGCCTCGCCGTCCACCCCGGGACAGCGTCGCTGAACCCGCGGTCGGCAGAGTCCTGCTCCGCGAGGTCAGTCCGGGCAGGCTTGTCAGGGCCGGGTTCAGAATACCCTCGTTGCCCGCCAGGAACGGGTTGCTGGGGCCCTGGACGAACTTCCTGCTAGTTTCATCGGCCAGCTCTTCTGTCTCGTCGACGTGGACCTTCCAGAGATACCCGATGTTTTGTGTCCCCGATTGATACCCCAGCTCGG
>JACZVV010000122.1 GCA_022572465.1 Chloroflexota bacterium | reverse complement strand
GCCGATGGCCGACGGCACGCGTATGCCGGCCGCGATCGTCTGCGCGCCCTCCCAGGGCTCGGCGTGGCGCTCGCCGCGCTCGAACGCCCGGACGATCGGGGCGCAGCCCTCGGCCTGCACGGCGATCATCTTCGGCCGCTCGCTCCCGATCCAACCCAGCTCCTCCATCTCCTCGAACGCCTTCCACATGCCGACGATCCCCGTGCCGCCGCCGGTCGGGTAGATGATCGCCTCGGGCAGCCGCCAGCCGAGGTCCTGAGCGATCTCGTAGCCCATCGTCTTCTTGCCCTCGACGCGGTAGGGCTCGCGCAGCGTGGAGGTGTCGAACAGGCCGAGCTCGGCGGACTTGCGGCGCGACTCGGCCGCCGCATCGGAGATCAGACCGTCGATGAGGCCCAGGTGCGCGCCGGCCAGCTCCGCCTCCTTCTTGTTCGCCTCCGGTGCGTCGGTCGGCATGAACACGTGGCACTCGATGCCCGCACGCGCACAGTACGCGGCGAGCGCCCCCGCCGCGTTGCCGGCCGAAGGGACGCTCAGCTTGGTCAGGCCCAGCTCCTTCGCCCGCGAGACGGCAGCTGAGAGCCCCCTCGCCTTGAAGGAGCCGGTCGGATTGAGCCCCTCGTCCTTGATGTAGAGCGTGCGTGCATCGTGAGCGCGCTCGAGCCGCCGCGCGCGGAGCATGGGCGTGCCGCCCTCCCCCATCGTGACGACGTTCGCCTCGTCCCGCACGGGCATCAGCTCGAAGAAGCGCCAGATGCTCGGCGGGCGGGCCGCGATGGCCGCGCGGTCGAGCTCGCGGGCCGCCGCGGCGAGGTCGTACCGCGGGTAGAGCACGGCCTGCGCGCCGGGCGAGACGGTGTGGACCGCGTCGGCGTCGTACGTCTCGCCGGTGACGGTACATTCGAGGTGGGAGAGGTAGCTCTTCACGAGGGTGTCTCATTCCAGCGGCAGATCGGGTCGTGGGCAATCATCGTCCCCGCCCGGGACATGCGCAACCGGCCTCCCGCCCCAGCCAAGCTGGCCGCTACGACCTCGCTTGCTAATCGGCAGTCACCTGGTAGGCTACCGGCGAACCGGCGATCCGCACCGCTCCAAAGCCGAGGACACGGGAGATCTGACGTGAAGAGGCTCGTCCTGCTCGTCCTGGCCACGCTCGTCGCAGCACTCGCCGCGGCGTGCGGCGCCGACCCGACCGCGACGCCTACGGAGCCTCCGGCCGCCGCTACGGGCGTCCCGGAGCCGACCGCGACGCCCGATCCCACGCCGACTCCTACGATAGCGCCGCCGGCCATCGCCGAGGCATGCACGCCCGAGGAGGGCGGGACCTTGTACGACGTCAGCGAGTTCGTCGTCGGGGACGGCTCCTTCGAGCTCGTCATGGGGGCCGAGGCGTACTGGGGCTATGAGGCCGAGGCACGCGTCTCATCGACCGCGGGCGGCATCATCATCAAGGTCAGCCCGAACGACGTCATCCGCATCGGGACCGTCCGCTCCGCCTCGACGGTGAACCTCCACGCCTTCACGGTCGCGGCGCTGGGCGTCGACATAACGCTCGTGCCGGGCGGCTCGCAGGACGGCGTCGAGATCGCGATCTGCGAGATCGGCTCCTATGCGATCGACGACAACACCGACCGCGGCAGGCACGGGCTGGCCGAGATCGTCTCGAAGGAACGCAAGGCTGTCGGAGGCCCCGTCGTCTACGTGCTGGACAACTGGGTCGTCGAGGACGGCAACTTCGAGCTCCGCATGGGCCCCGAGCCGTACTGGGGCTACGAGGCCGAGTCACGGCCGACGTCTACGGTAGGCGACGGCATCATCATGACGGCCAACGTGGGCGACACGCTCCAGTTCGCGAGGCTCCGCCAGAGCGGCAGCAGGAGCACCAAGCCGCACAACTTCACGATCGAGGGCCTGGGCATCGACATCGCGCTCGCCGACGGGAACGTCGAGCCATTCGAGATCGGCCCGCTGACGACCGAGGGCACGTTCGTGATCGACGACTCGACGGACCCCGGCGAGCACGGCAAGGCCGTGCTCATCGTCGGGCCCGCACTCGCCACGGGCACGGTGTACGAGGTGGACGCGTTCGTGGTGGAGGACGGGAACTTCGAGATGCGGATGCTGGAGGGCTACTGGGGCTACCAGACCGAGGGTCGTCCCTCGACCCGAGCCGGAGAACTCCTCATCACGGCGAAGGTCGGCGACACGATCAAGTTCGCGGTGATCCGCCAGAGCGGCAGCCGCAGCACCAAGGCCCACCACTTCACGATCGAAGGGCTCGGGATCGACATCAACCTGGATGAGAGCTACGGGACCGGCGGCGCTAGGGTGGAGCCCTTCGAGATCAAGCTCGACAAGGCCGGGACGTTCGTGATCGACGACGTGACCGACCCCGGTGAGCACGGCAAGGCCTCCATCGTCGTGACGGAGTAGCGGCCGGCGGAAACGAGTGGTGCGACGAGGGCGTACTCAATGGCAAGGCATACGGAAGGCTGCGAGGGATGAGCATGAGATCGTCAGCGACCTGGGTCCGATTCCTGACCGGCGCTGGCATCGGCGCGGTCCTGTTGGCCGTGGCCGCGGCTTGCGGCGGGGAAGACCCGACGCCGACCGCAACCCCAACGCCCACCCCCGAGTTCTTCGACATCGGCGATGGGCAGGTTGGCGACACGGCCGCGTTCGAGACGGAGAAGTGGGAGGAGCGCCAGGGCGGCACGCTGATCTTCGGCAGCGCTAAGGAGGTCACGTCACCGCACCCCTACACCACGACCAGCTCGGTCGACGGCCACACGAAGGAATCGACGTGGCTCGAGCCGCTCCTGCAGCTCGGCGGCGATGGCAGCCTGCACCCGGTGCTGGCGACGTCCTGGGTCCCCAACGACGACCTATCGGTTTGGACGTTCCACCTGCGGGAGGGCGTGCTGTTCCACAATGGCGGGGAGATGACGTCTGCCGACGTGGTCTGGTCCGTGAACTACATCAGGGACGCGAACAACGCGGCGAGAGGCCACGGCGACATCGCGCCACTCGTCCGCTCCGTCGAGGCGGTCGACCGGTACACGGTCCGGTTCAACATGATCGGGAGCCAACCGTCCTTCCCGGTCATCATCAGCGACATCAGCGTGCTGTCCATCATCCCGGCCGGCTCGCTTGAGCCAGGCGAGATCCAGGTCCGCGTGGGGCCGCCGGGGACGGGCCCGTTCAAGTTCGACGAGTGGGTCCCGGCCAGCAAGACGGTCGTCACCCGCTTCGACGACTACTGGGGCGGGAAGCCCTATCTGGAGAAGATCGTCTTCCAGCTCATCGCCAGCGCGACGGGCAGAGGAAATGCGCTGCGGACCCGGGAGATCCAGCTCACGGAGCGGCTCACGCCGATCTTCGCCGGTCGGGTCGAGTCGGGTGAGATCGGCGCGATCGAGGTGAGCCCCGCCACGCTGTCCGGGTACCGCAGGGTGGAGTTCAACGTCGAGTCGCCGATCTTCCAGGACAGAGACCTACGCCTAGCAGCCATCTATGCAATGGATATGGGGAAGCTGCTGGACGAGGCCTTCTTCGGCCTCGGCGTCCTGATAGACGCGCCGGTGCCGCCCGGGTCGGTGTGGGACGAGGCGCTGAAGGAGTGCTGCCCCCGCCGGGCCGGGGACCCCGACAAGGCGAAGGCGCTGCTCGCTGCTTCTTCGTACGGCGGCGAGCGGGTGCGGCTGATCGTCAGCCGAGGCCAGGGGGAGCCGATCGGCGAAAGTCTCTCGCGCCAGCTGCGCGACGTCGGCTTCAACGTGGAGCTCCAGGTCCTGGAGTCGGGCGTCTACGACGACAAGCAGTCAACGGGCGACTTCGACGTGACTCCTCACGGCGGGAGCTGGGGCGGCGACCCGGTCATCGACGCCGCCAGCCGCTGGCGGTGCGAGCGGACCGAGCGTCATTACAGCAACCAGTCGCGCCACTGCAGCGCGGAGCTCGACGCGCTGATCGATGCGTACTTTGGCATTACCGACCTGGACGAGAAGCTGGCTCAGTACAAGAAGATCGCGACGATCATCTACGATGCGGCCATCGTCAAGCACATGGGCTGGAACTTCACCCGCTTCTTCGGGTGGAACGACAACCTCAAGGGCTTCGAGCACCGCGGCGAGGGAGGCTACACACGAGGTCCCGTCGGCGGTGGACTCTGGCGCGTCTACTTCGAGGACTAGATGTCACGATACCCGGCAATCATCGGACGGACCCACAGCGTAGACGCAGAGAGGCCGGCGCTCGCCGGCCTCTCTGATGCCGCTCCGACGGCGGAAGGCACGGTCGGATGCTGATCCGCTACTCGGCCAGACGGCTGCTCGAGACGATCCCGACGCTGTTCATCATCTCGATGATCGTCTTCTCGCTCGTCCTGCTGATACCCGGCGACCGGGTGCTCGTGATGCTCGGTTACTCGGGCGGTGATATCGCCGACGTGATCTCGCCCGAGGTCTACGAGCGGATGCGCATCCGGCTCGGCGTGGACGACCCCATCCCGCTCCAGTACGGCCGCTGGCTCAGCCGCGCCCTCCAGGGCGACCTCGGCACGTCGGCGCTGCACGCGATCCCCGTCTTGGACATCATCCTCGCGCGTCTCCCGGCGACCATCTATCTCGCGCTGTCGTCAATCATCCTGGGCGCCGTCATCGCCATCCCGCTGGGGGTGGCGGCCGCCGTCCGACAGGACACGTGGGTGGACAAAGTGGCGAACGGCGTCGTCCTGTTCGGCCTGGTCACGCCGGGGTTCTGGGTCGCGCTGATGCTCGTGCTGCTGTTCGGCGTCTACTTGGGCTGGCTTCCGACAATCGGCTACGCGGCGCCTCAGGACGACTTCCCTGAGTTCGCGAGGCACCTTGCGCTGCCGAGCATCGTGCTGGGACTGGACTTCGCCGCCAACGTCATCCGGTTCATCCGCACCGATTTCCTCGAGCAGATGCGGGAGGACTACGTCCGCACGGCGCGGGCCAAGGGACTCAGCGAGCGCATCGTCATCTGGAAGCACATCTTCAAGAACTCGATGCTGGCGACGGTGACGGTGCTGGGCTTCGACATCTCGCGCCTGATGGGCGGCTCGACCGTCATCGAGTCGCTCTTCGCCTATCCGGGCATCTCGTTCCTGTTGATACAATCCATCTTCAACCGGGACTTCGCCACGGTGCAGGGGGTGGTCCTCTTCCTCGCGCTGATGGTCATCTTCATGAACTATCTCGCGGACATCCTGTACGCCCTGCTCAATCCCAGGATCAGGTACGAATAGGCGGGTACGGAGCGCATGAGCGAAGCAGTCGCAGCCCCGCTACCGCCGCCGCCGGCGAACGCGTACGTCGCGGCGCTGCGGACCGTGCGCGAGGTGATCGCGAACGACCGGAAGGCGCAGATCGGCGCCTGGATCCTCGTGGGCTCGATCGTCGTCGCCGTGATCGGCCCGTACGTGGCGCCGCACGATGTGGAGCTGCCCAACACCGACATCCGCCTCACCGGCCCGACGCTGTCCAACATCATGGGGACGGACCACCTGGGGCGGGACCTCTTCTCGCGGATCATCTCGGGGCTGACCGTCAGCCTGCAGGTCGCCGCCGGCGCGGTGCTGATCGCGGTGATCGTGGGTGTCCCGATCGGCGCCTACTCGGGATACAAGGGCGGCTGGATCGACTCGGTGATCATGCGCATCATGGACGCGGTCATCGCGATGCCCGGCCGGCTGCTCGCCATCGCGCTGGTGGCGGCCATCGGCCCAAGCGTCGGAGCGCTCTGGTTCGCGATCTCGTTCGGCTCGGTGCCGCGGTACGCGAGGCTGATCCGCGGGGGGGTCCTCGCCCAGAAGGAGCGCGAATACGTGGAGGCGGCGCGCTCGATCGGCGAGAGCCCGGGATCGACGCTGCTCCGGTACGTGCTGCCCAACGCGATGGCTCCCGTTATCGTACAGATCACGCTGAACTTCCCGTCGGCGATCACCGCCGAGGCCTCCTTGAGCTTCCTGGGGCTCGGCCTCGTACCGCCGACGATCAGCTGGGGGCAGATGCTCAGCGCCGCGCAGCAGTACCTGGAGGTCGCGCCGTGGCTGGCGATCTTCCCCGGGCTGGCGCTGTCGGTGCTGATCATGGGGTTCGTGCTCCTCGGCGACGCGCTGCGCGACCACCTGGACCCGCGCTACCACGGCCGGCGGCGCGCCCGGAGACGGACGCCGGCCTGACCATGGCCATCCTGGACGTGCAGAACCTGAGCGTCGACTTCCAGCTCGACATGGGGGGGACGCTGCGAGCGGTGGACGGCAGCTCGTTCACCATCGACCGCGGCGAAGTGCTGGGGCTGGTGGGCGAATCGGGCTCCGGCAAGAGCGTGACCGCGCTCGCGATCATGCGCCTCCTGGACTCCCAGGCCGAGATCACCGAGGGGCGCATCCTGTTCGACGGCGAGGACCTCGCCGAGAAGAGCGAAGCGGAGATGCGGACGATACGCGGGCGCCGCATCAGCATGATCTTCCAGGAGCCCATGACCTCGCTCAACCCTGCCTACACGGTGGGCGATCAGGTCTCCGAGGTCTTCCGTGCCCACTTCCACATGAACTTCGGCGATTCGAAGGCGATGGACAAGGGACGCAGATAGCGATAGCCCAGGCGCGACTGCTCTTCGAGATTGACCTTGGCGACGAAGAATCGCATGTTTTGCTTGATGTAGCTGGAAAGGACGCGCGAAGCGCCGTCGGGTATCTTGTAACCGCTTTGCCGCAGCCAGGTCTCCAGACCGGCGCTTTCCTGGGCGGAAAGAATCAGGATGTCGTACTCTCCGACGGAATACTGGGCTTCAATGGTGACACCCAAGGTATTGTTCCGCCGCACTTCCTGGGCATCAGCAACTTTGCTTTTGAGATTGCCCAGGGCTTCGAAATCGAGGTATCGAGTACAGGGGTCGTTGTCGAAGTACTCGACCAATCGCGGCGCGGTGAAGGCGTCCAGATGTTCGATGATGGCGTTGTCGGTCACATGGATCTGTTCTCGCTCAATGAAGGTGGGGACCGGGATCACCATGGCGAATTCGGTGACGTCGCCCTGGAAATCGTTGGCCATGGTGATTACTGTGCGGTTGCCGTCACGGACCAGGACCACCTTGGAGGCCTGGTTGTACAGTAGGGTGTCGGCCTTGCCGACGTAGAATCCGCAAAAGGCGGACGCGGGGCTAGCGAGCCACGTGAGGCAGAGTCCACTGGCGAGCAGGGTGTAGAGGCAGCGCTGTTTCATGGGGGTCTCCTTGGGGAGGGATCGGGTTTCGGGTTTTGCGCCAATCGAATCGCCGTCCGGGCGTCGCCCAATCGATGAAGGGCGTCACGGGCGCACAGAGGGCGAGCGCGTACAAGAGTCCGTTGGGCATGAAGAGGCCAAACTGAATCCAACCCGCGACGAGGGTGACCAAGGCCGCGAAGAGGATTCGGCCTATCCTTGAATCGGGGGTCGTTTTCGGATCGGAAATCATGAAAAACGCGAAGATGAGGAAGGCGCCGTTTTGGAGTTGGTGGATGGGTATGGCGAGGGGATCGCCCAACCACCACGCGCGACCTAACAACAACGCCCCATAAAAACCGCAGACCGCCAAGGTAACGTCCGCGCGTTCCGAGCGGTTCACGACCAGCCCGCCGCAACAGGCCAGCAAGAACGCGAACCATGCCGCGCTGCCCCATTGTCCCGGCGATACCCAGGCGCCGTCGCTTAACAAGATGACGGTTACAATCGCGATGTTCGTGGGATTGAAGAGGTGTTTGTTCCGCCAACGAATGACGAACTTCGAGCCGATGGCGATGGCGGCGGCCAGAAAGGGGCTGCGGTCGGCCAGTCCCGCAAAATCGGCGATCTGCTCCCGGCCGGTCATGTTGAAAAAAGATATCAGGCCGGTGAAAACTACCAGATTGGTGATGGAATAACCGACCAGGTACAGCATGATGCCGTTGGATGCCTGAATCGAGTCTGGGGACAGGGCGGCGATTCCGGCCAGGATGATTCCCACGTGGCCAATGCTGGAATATGCCATCAGCCGCTTGATGTTGCGCTGGGCCAGCGCCACCAGATTGCCCACCAGCATGGTCACCGCCGCCAGAACGGCCAGGATGATCTGCCACTGTTCCCACCGTTCGGCAGCAGGCACAAAACCTTCGGCGGCCAAGCGCAGCACCAAGGCGAAGGCCGCCGCCTTCGATCCTATGGCTAGATAGGCGGTTATAGGAAAGGGCG
>JACZVV010000021.1 GCA_022572465.1 Chloroflexota bacterium | reverse complement strand
AGGGAGTACTTGTACAGACTAAGAGCCATCTCCCTTCCTGGGTCTAATAATACCCTCAGCGAAAAGTAGAAGAACAAAAGCCCCATCAGCAGGGCGGTAGACAGGTATACCAATCCCATGTCGGCGCTGGGGAAAAGGAGGAGGGTTGTGGCTATCAGTACCAGGGTGTACAGGAATATATTCCATCCGGTGGCCCGCTCTCCCTGCACCACCGGAAGCATGGGGATTCCCGCGCTATAGTAGTCATCCTTCAACATCAGCGATAGCGCCCAGAAGTGAGGGGGAGTCCACAGGAAGATTATGGTGAAGAGGTAGAAGGCCGATAGATCGATGCTGCCGCTGACGGCCGCTATGCCTATAACAGGGGGCATGGCCCCGGCTGCTCCCCCGATGACTATGTTCTGAGGGGTGGCCCGCTTCAACCACCAGGTGTATACCAGCACATAGAAGAGGGAGGCTCCGATAGCCAGGGCGGCACTGAGAAGGTTGGCCAGTATAACCAGCAGGGCGAAGCCGCCGCCGAGGCAGAAGCCGACGACGCCCGTCCGGTCCGCGCGCACCGCGTCCAGGCCTTGGAGGTAGGTGACGGTGGCGGTGAGGTCCCGCACGGCCACCTGGTCGACGGAGGCGGTTATAAAGGCCTTGACCATCTGAGTGACGCAGAAGCGCGGGATGCCGCCGGGCCGTGAGAACAAGTTGGGGGCCAGGGCCACGAACCCTTCCGCAGCGAAGCGGTCGGTAATCCGGCGAATGTTGTCGTTGAGGCCGAAGAGCTCGTGGATGACGACTATCGCTGGAAATGGGCCGGGACCCTCCGGCTGCCGAAGGTAGCCCTCCAACCGGGCCCCGTCGGCGGCGAACGTGACGTTGCTCTCCTTCGACATGGTTGACCTCCAGCGCCCAGGCGCGCTTCGCTCGATTTGACCCGGAGGAAACGCGGCGGGTAGAATTGTATTGAGAGGATACCATTGCCGCTCTACGAATACGTTTGCCCCACCTGCGACGAGCGCTTCGAGGAGCTTCGGCCCATCGCCAGGGCCGACGACGAAGCGACGTGCGCGCGGGGACACGTTGGGGCGCAGCGGGCCATCTCGCTGTTCGCCACCATCGGCGGCGCATGCGCTCCATCCGCTTCTTTAGGCGGGGCGCCCACCTGAGCCATCTAACCGCTCCCGTGGGGAGCGTCGCCGCCCCGTAGCCTTCGGCCGCCCTCCTGGCGTCATCCCCGCTGACACGACGCGTTTTTCGCCTTCGCTATCCCGCGCTCCCATCGCCCTCGGCGCAACGTCGAATCCCCTGGCCCTTGTGCTCTTGGGCCCCGGAATGGCCCGCACATCCGTCCGTTGCACCGGCGCGCGAAATCGCTGGCCAGGCCGATTGCCGTATCACCACATACGGCAGTTGCTCAGAGACGATCACGGTAATCATGCCCAGAGCCGCGGAGGATGGTCCCGACCCGGGTCGGGAGAGGCCAAGGATGGGTAGAGGGAGAAGGTCACCGCCGCGGCTCTGGCTCAGAGGTGAGTCCGATGTTCTGGCTCAAATCGTGCGTACGATGCGGCGGCGACCTGTACGACAGCGAGGATATCTACGGCCGTTTCACCGCCTGCGCTCAATGCGGCTACTATCTGACGGACGATGAGCAGGCCGTTCTCGCGGAGACGAAACGCCCCGTGGGGCCCGCCAGCGTGACGGCGTGAGGGGACGTGCGCTCACCCCGCGCCGCCGCGAGCCTCGGCCAGCATCTTCACGATGAAACGCCAGTCCATGACGGCCCTGTGCCCACCCTGGTTATAGGCGACGTTGACGACGCCGGGGACGTGGGACGACCAGCGGCTCCGGGCCCGGATGTTGATCACGGGCACGCCGGCGTCCCGAATCGTGCCGATCGATCGGCGCAACCCTTCCACGTCGAGCTGGTCGTATTCCAAGAACCATTCCGAATACTTCGCCGCCGGGAAACCCAGAACGGGCGCCCTGGCGAGGAAGTCCGCCACCCGTTTCGAAGCCGTCTCCAGCTTGATGCCCATTTGGGCCGCCGCGGAGATGGCGGCATCGAGGGTGACCGCGATGGTGACCCCAGGGTTCGGCGTGCCCGCGGCGATGTCGGCGAGAGTCTGGAGGACGACGGAGCCACCCTTGCTGTGTCCCACCAGGGCCAGGTCCGCTGCTCCCAGCTTCGCCAAGGATGACGCCAGGCCGCGGCTGGCGTGTATCACCGACGCGCCGATGCAAGACCGGCTCGAGTGTGCCGACATCGCGGCGAACTCCGCGTCGCCCCAGGGGACCAACGCGGCATCGGTCCAGCTGTAGGCGTAGGCTCGTGTGACGGAGCCGAGGGCGGCGACGACCCCGCTAAACTCCTCGAAACGCCCGCCTCGCCCGTGGATGAAGACGTAGCTGGAGCCACTCGCCCGCTCGCCGTCCTGCGTCGATAGGGTCGAGGCGCCGCTTCCCAGGGGGCTTTCGATGGCTGGGCGGCGCCACCTGCGGCGGCTTGCTCTCATCGCGACGTCTCGGGGGCGTTCGGCACGACGCGTTCACTCCGGCGACCCAGCCCAGGGCTGGGGTCGATGGGGACAGGTCCGCCGTTGATATTTCGCTGTCGGCCGCGGAATGTCAAGATTGACGGGAAGAGTCGCCGGGCTCCGATCGCGTCGAGAGCGTCGCGCGACCGGTGGTCGACCCAGACAGTGGTGGCCTACTCGGCACGGGCGCTGCCGCCGCCTAGCTCGAACCGGCTGACAACCCGTTCGAGCTCTTCCGAGATGACGTCCAGCGCCTGGGATGAGGCAATCACCTGGTCTATCTGGCCGCTGATGTCGTTCACCGAGGCGGAGACTTCCTGCGCGATGGCGCCGTTCTGGTGGGTCACGCTGCTGACGCTCTCGACGGCCTTGACGACTTCGGTGCTGTCGGCGGCCATCTGCTGAGCCGCGGCGCTGTTCTCTTGGATGGCCGCGCTGACGCCGTCGGTGGCCCTCACCATCTCGTCCGAGTGCGCGGCCATCTGCTGAGCCGCCGCGGAGATACGTGCGATCTGTTCGGAGACCGACCGCACCGACTCCAGGATCGACCGCAACGCCCGGCCCGACTCGTCGGCCAGCCGGGCGCCCTCGATGACCTCCCGATCGCCGTCCTCCGTGACGCGGATCGAATCCGCGACGCTCGTTTGGATGCCCTCGACCAGGTCGGAGATCTCTTGGGTCGCGTGGGTCACCCGAAGCGCCAGATTCCGGACCTCCTCCGCAACGACGGCGAAGCCCCGGCCTTGGTCTCCGGCGTGGGCCGCTTCGATGGCAGCGTTCAGCGCCAGAAGATTGGTCTGGGCCGCAATGTCGTCGATCACGGAGACCATGCTTCCGATTCGTTCCGATTTCCTGCCGAGTCCGGCGATCGTCAACGTGACGTGCTCCACGGCGTTCTTGATCCGGGACATGCCAGCGGCGGTCTTGTCGACCGCTCTCACGCCCTGCTGCGCCGCTTCGGTGGCCTCATCGGCGGCCTGGTTCACGGCTTGGGCGTTGATGGCCACTTCGTTAATTGCGCTGGAGACCTCGGTGACCATTGACGACGACGTGGTGACGTGGCTCGCCTGATCGTTGCTGGCCCGGGCGATCTGATCGATGGCTTCCGAGAGCTGATGAACGCCGGCGGTGGCATGATCCACGCTGCGGAGTTGCTCGTCGGCGCCCTGGGCCATCTGCTCGGTGGCGGCGGCGATTCCCGCTGTCGCCTCACCGACTCGGTTGGCCGCCTCAGCAAGCTGGGCGCCGGCGCCGGCGACGCCGGCCGTGCTGCCCCGAAGCTGTCCGACGAGCTGCCGGAGATTCGTCACCATGCCGTCGGTATCGGCGGCCATGGCTTCCACCTGATCGGCCATTGAGTTGAACGAGCGGGCCAAGTCGCCGATCTCGTCGTTGGTCCGCACATCGAGTCGCTCGACCTGGACGTCGGGCCGTTGGCTCAGGTCGCCCGCGGCGACGGCCCGGATTACGCGGGCCAGCGATGGAAGAGCATCGTTCCGGAGCCGTGCCGCGGCCTTGTCTATCATGCGGATGGGCCGGGCGACGGACCGCGTGATGATGAGCGCCGTGGCGCCGCCGATGCCCGCTACCAGGGCCATCAACGCTATGGTAATGATCGTCGACTTGGAGACGGTCTGGGCCGCCGAATCGTGGCCCTGGGCCGCCTGGTCCCTGGCGCTCTGATGGAACTTGCCCAGGGCACTCTCCGCTGAGGCGAAGGCAGCGGCTGACGCGCCGTCGACCGCCGAGTCGATCGCGCTCAAACGCTGGCCCGCCGCAGCCAAGGCGAAGGGACCGGAATCCCTGGCGGCGTACCAGGCCTCCAGGGTCACCTCCGCACGGATCAGCAACACCCGTTGCTCGGGCGTGGTGGACTCCCGCACCTGGAGCGACTGGAGGTCGACGGCGATGGCCGTTTCGAGCGTACGCACTTGCCGCAACGGCGGTTCCTGTTGCTCCGGGGCGGCGAGATACTGGAACGTTTGCTCGCGCAGCCGGAGCATGTTGACCTGCACCCGGCCGACGAGTTCCTCGGCGGCGAGGTCCTGGGTGAACAACCGGTCCGCGGACCCGACCAGGGACTGCATCAGCAGCACAGATGTTACGCCGGTGGCGACGACGGCCAGCACCACCGCGCCGAACCCCACGACCAGCTTCGTGCCCACGGTCAGCCTGAAACCCGTTCCCGAGTCGGTGGAATACTGGCTCATGTCGCTTCGCGCCCTCCTGCGATGCCCGCGTGCTTTCACCAACGGCCGCTCGACGTGCGAGCGGCCGCCCGCGCCCAACGGGAGCCGGACCAAACGGTCGCGGTCATCCATTCAGCACGTTAGCCCTTCAGCTTGCCGGTGAACACGAGCGGAACATGCATTCACCGGTGGGGTGGGCCACGATCAAAACCACGCGTTTTCCAGCAAGTTGGTCAGTCGGCCGTTCGGGCGCACTGGCGCCGGTTCCCCCAATCGGGGTAACATGGGCCCGCGCGGGGCGTGACGGCGGCGAGCGGGCATCGCTCTGTCCGTGTTCGACGCTCATCGCGTGGAGAAGGGGGGCATATGGCTGTAGACACGAAACCGGCGGTGGCGTTCCTCGACCCGACGGGCGAGGTGCGGGACCGGGCCTCAGGCCTGGCCCCGAGGCAGGTGGAGCTGAGCGGCAAGGTGATGGGGGTCGTCGACGACGGGATGCCCCATTGCGATAGCTTGCTGAAAAGCATCGCCGACGAAATGGAGGCGCGCTACGAGCTGCAGAGCGTCGTCAACGTCGTCAAGCCCAGCTTCTCCGCTCCGCTGCCCGACCGCACGTTCCGGGACATCGCCGCCCAGGTTGATTTCGTGCTCGTCGGGGTAGGCGTTTGAGGCTCGTGCACGTCGTGCTGTATGCACGACGCCATCGCGTTTGAGCGGGCCGGGATCCCCGCCGCCGTCATCGTCGAAGACCTGTTTTCCAAGGCGGCGCTGGCCAAGGCTCGAGCGCTGGGGATGCCGGACTACAAGCCCATCATCGTGCCGCACCCCATCGGCGGCGCCAGTGAGGCGGCGAACAAAGGGCGGGCGTTGACCGAGCTGGTGGTGGCCTGGCTCCGCGAGGGGCCGTCCGCCGAGGAGGGTTAGATGCCGCTCACCCTGCGAGGGGGCGTTTGATGGCCGGCCAGATCGTCCTCGACGATTCGACCGAAGGCGCGCTCGACGCCATCGAGGCGTACTTCGAACGGGGATGGACCGACGGCCTGCCGGTGGTGCCGCCGGTCCGCTCGCGGGTCGATCGTATGCTGGAGGCCGTGGACCGCCCGCCGTCGGATGAGTTGGGCGAGGTGCCGCCGCGCATGGGCTTGGCCACGGTGGAAGCTGTGGCTATCAACGCCGTCATGGCGGGATGCAGGCCGGACTACTTCCCCGTGGTCCTCGCCGCCGTCGAGGCGGCGCTCGAGCCGGCGTTCAACCTGAACGGCGTGCAGGCGACCACCAACCCCTGCGCCCCCCTGGTCATCGTCAGCGGCCCGGCCGTCACCGATCTGGGGTTCAACTCGGGATTCAACTGCTTCGGCCAGGGCAACCGGGCCAACGCCACCGTGGGGAGGGCGCTTCGGCTGGTGATGATGAACCTTGGGGGAGGACATCCCGGCACCGGCGACAAGTCGACCCTGGGGCAGCCGGCCAAGTACACCTTCTGCGTCGGTGAGTCGCCCGATAGCCCGTGGGAGCCTCTGCACGTCGAGCGGGGCCTCAGCCCTGCCGAGAGCGGCGTCACGGTGATGGCGTGCACCTACCATTCGTTTCTAGGAGGCTGGACGCGAGAGCGCGACGGGGACCGGGCCGCCCTGGACGTTCTCCGGGCTTACGCCGGGGCTGTGGGCGGCATCGAGGGCGATTTCCTTCAGAACTTCGGCGGTCAGGTGGGACTGGTGTTCACGCCGCTCAAAGCCAGGCTCCTGGCCGAACAGGGCTGGACCAAGCCGGCGATCAAGCAGTACCTCTATGAGAAGGTGCGCGTACCCATGCCGCCTCGAGGCGAGCTGCACACGCGGGGCGAGGACGAGGAGCTGATGCCCCAGTGGCTCAAGGCCGCCGACGAGACGATGACGCTTCCCCTGGTGCGTAGCCCGGAGAACTATCAGATCGTCTGCTGCGGCGACGCCTACAGCACGTGGGGCGCGCTGCTCATCGGATGGGGTTACATGGGCGGCTACGCTCAGACCAAACCCATCCGCAGCCGCTAGAGGCGGTTCCGAAATGCCCCCCATCTCCTCCGGGGGTATTTTGGGAACCCCTTTCTTTCATGAAAGGCGTTCCCAAACCCTCCCCAAAGAACTCTAGCATCAACTGAATCCGGGTGGGGGTCGTCGACGACCCCCACCCGGATTCGGTTCAGGTGAAAGTTTTCTGGAAGGAGTTCCGTTGTACAGTTTCTCACACTCCGGCTGACCACATAGGCAAAGAGCGGCTTGTAGATATCTTTGGGCTCGATGCCAATAAGCCTGTCGCCTGAGACCGTGACCCGAAGGACCAATTCTCGAACCAACCCCTCCCGTTGCCGGTCGTCGACCCCGGGGTGGGACCAAAGTGCCGGGAGATCGTTGAGCAGGCCAGCTTCCCTCGAATGCCTGTTAAATTAAGAGGTTCCAATACCGCCGTAATAGCAGCATGGACAGTTGTCCGTGACCGTCACTTTTCACCTTCGCCAGGAGCTTGTAACGACCTGGGGCCCGCGATAGTACACGATTCGGTGAGAGCACTGCCAGCTAAAACGCTGCACAGGTTAGATTAGCTATGGCCCTTCGTAAAGGAACTCTGAAAAGCTGCAGGCCTTGCCTGGCGCTTCCCAGTGCAAATCGAAGTCCTCATACCGAAAGCGGCTTGATCGACCGATGTTGGCCGGAAAGGGGGCCCCTTTCCGAAACGGCGGGTTCACCAATTGCGTACAGGATCCGGCTTGGGGACCCGTAATCCCCTCGCCTTCAATGTCGAGCACCTCGGCAATGCGCACGGTCCGCTTCCGACCTACGCGTTCGACCTGGATCGGTAGCCACTTCACACCGACGACCTCCGCAGTGAGCTGACGCCATTCATCAAAGAAACCACCGGCCCGACCCAGGAAGATCGTCTCGAGGGCTCCCCGCTCCTCCGAGGTCGCCCGCTCATCCCCATACATTGCGACCCGCCAGTTGCCGTCGTCAAACTTCGGACCGGGTGCGTACACTGCTAAGACGACGGCGAGACCTGTGAGATCAACTGATCCATATCGCCCTTCGTCAATCGACCACAGCACATTCCCAAGACATTTGCCTTCAGTCGGGGGTGCCCCAAGGGTGCAGGGACAGATCACCTCGCAGTTGCAGGTGTCAATGATCTCGCCGTGAATACGCCACGGATGGCTTTCCATGGGTTTCTCCTCCTTTCCCCTAGTTGAGACTCGCGACTCCCCATATCAGGTCAACGGCAGGCGCCGTTGGCGGTGATCTTTGGCGCCTGTAGAGTGCACACCCATTCCCTGTTGGTCAAGGCTTAAGGCATTGTACAAGCATCGTTAACCATGGATACGACGTTTGGCATTTGACACGCTAATTTGCCACAAGGGCAGCTCCGGCAATTGACGGATGCTATCTGAAGGCTCGCGGAGTGGGTTGGCTCGCGCCATCGGCGGCTTGGCCAGAAGTCTTGGAAGGGCCAACTCGCCTGCACTGCAAAGGCATTCCTCGGCTAATCACACCCGCTCAACCCTCCCAACATTCGTACAATTGTGGGTTTGCCCGCCGTAAACCCGTTCCCAGGTTAGCACACGTTGGGTACGGTGCTTGATAGTATGAGGTGACACCCTGGCTCGAAGCGACCCACGTTTCCACGCAAAGGAGCCGGATCCACCCTGCCCCACCGGCCGAGCGGGAAGCCTCCTTCCGCACATTACATCCAGTAGTTGAAAACCAAATGAATATGGATTGTAATCACATGCATATCCATCGGGTCTCAATCCCCCAACCAGCGCTGGGGTTATGAGCTTGTGGAGCAGTCCAAAGGCCCCCAATCACGAAAAGGATGGCTTTTATCGTGAGCGGACCACTCCCTTTCCCGAGTGGCGGAGAACAGAGAATTGACCGTACGTGTCCTTGAGGTCGAGGGCGATTGAGGCCGTCGTCTTCGTAGTGGCACTGCCGATCTCTGCGGTCTCGAACTCGATCCCATTCGGGAGGTCGATGCGGACGCGATGCTCAGCCCCCGTCGCCGGGCTTCGGATCGGACGACCCGTGGACTCGAGAACGCCGGGGATTACAATGCGCGAAGTTCTGCGGTCGATGTTCACCTCGAACTCGATAGGTGTGAAGATCGTGGGATGGACCGTGGTCGACATCATCCGATAGACCCACCAGTGGGTCGCCCCGGGGTCGGTCTCGCCACCGTACAGGACTGTAACAAGAGCGTCTCGTTGCTTGGCGTCCGCCCGCTCATCGATGACGGCCTGAATCTCGCCGTTGCCCTTGTAGATCGGTCCGGGCCACGCGTAGAGGAGGGCTGCGCAGAGGCCATCGAGTGGCACGTCTCCAAAGTAGCCGTTGTCGATCTGAACGGCCGCGAAGCCGCGGCAGTTTCCGTTCGTGGGTCGGAGTGACTCGAACTGGCAAGGACAGGCGTAGTCGCAATTGCAATTGCTGAACTCTATTCCTTCCATGTACCAGTCAACCTGTGCCATGGTGTCCTCCGTCAGAACCACTTCGCGGGCAACAGTTTCGTTAAGCTGTCATTGTGCGAACTTCTGATTGCGCCGCTGCCGGAGACCTGAAAGGTTTTTTGCCCACCCGCGCCTTCGATCGGCTACGAAATGGTTAGACCGGCGCATTGTAAATTGGGCTCTCGACGCTGTCAACGGTCGCCCGGCGGCGTGCCCGGCCCATCGTCAGCGCTCCTTAGTGCCGGCAACGTGGTGCCCGGGTAGGAGCTCGGAAGCCCTGTGGCAGCCGGATTTGCTCAAGGGCCAGGAAGGGCAAGCCGACCACGTGTTAGAACTGGATCTTGGAGACCTCTCGACGGAGGTCCTCGTCCGAGAGGCGGAGGTAGATTCGAGTGGTGTTGATATCTCGATGCCCTAACTGTTCTTGGAGGGCGTCCAGACGGCCGCTGCAGTTTAAGAAGTTGATAGCATAGCCGTGACGGAAGAGATGGGCATGGACCCTGCGCTGGAGATTGGCCTGGCGGGCCGCGACTTTTTCGATCTGGTCGGCCCGTTGCTTGGTGATGTGGCCGCCCTTACGGAAGGGGAACAGGTAGTCGTTCCGCTCTAGAACTTGCTCCTGGGCGTAGAACAAGATGGTGCTGACCAAACTATCGTGTACGAAGACGACACGTTCGACATCACCCTTTCCGAGAATCCGTATCACCGCTCGACTCGACATCCCCTAGCTTGATTGCGATCGCCGCCGAGACGCGGGTACCCTTTTCCCAGAGTAGCCTCAGAAACAGCCTGTCTCGTTCTTGCTCCACGGCATCGATCAGCTGGTGGGCCTCCTCCGGTGTGAGATAGTAGGGGAGGCGACGGCTGAGGTGGCGCGAGACCTGCGCCCGTGCCAAAGAGATCTGGGAATTAGACTTGGTACTCTTCTTTCGGCTCCTGGCAAGCCCAATGGCCTCTCTTCGTGCGGCTCCGTGGGCGACGGTCATGCGGCCGCCTCCCGGCCAAGCCGCATGACCCACTCCTCAATGCCATGGACCCGGATCCCGGAAGTGAGGCCGAGTTTGAAACCGTACACTGGAAGGGGTCTGGGGAAACCTCTTGAGAAAAAGAGGTTTCTCCAGGACGTCGCGGAGGGATGGGGGGTGATTGCGGCACGGCGACTAGGGGCTTAGGGCCGCGAACCGCCCGGAGCAGTCGCGCCGCAGCTCCCGGACCTCGACGATGGCGCCGGTGTTCAACGGCCCGAAGATGTGGGGGAACGGCTCGGGGTCGCCCGCCTCCTCGTCCCGAACCGGCGCCTCGATGCGGGCCCTATCGATGCACAGGACGGCCAACACGTCGTGGCCGGCATAGAGGCGGTTGGCGACCCGCAGCGCCTGGTCCATGCTGCCCGAAGCGTGGATGAAGCCCTGGGTTTCCAAACTCGCCGCCTCGTACCGCCGTCGCTCAAGAACGCCTGCGGCTTCGGAGATCGGTAGCAGGTGGTAGATCAGCTGCATCGGTTTTGCTCTCTTACGTAATCGGCAACGTCAAGTCTCACGACGGTCAACCTGACCAAACTTCCAACGTCGGAGCACGATCGCTTCGATGCCCTGCGTTACAGGTTCTCGCCGCGGAAGATGCCGCGGTACCCCTCGGTCACGTCCCGCTCCAACCGGAAGAAGACCAGTTGCAAGATGCGGGCGTCGCGTTGCAGCACGCACCCGTGAGGGTTGTAGACCACCAGCAGGCTCTCGGAGCGGCCGGTGTAGCCCGCGTCCCATACCCCGGTATGCAGCGCGACGCCGCTGCGTAGCAGGCTCGAGCGGGTGCGGCCCAGCGCCGCCAGGTCCGAAGGCATGTGGACGATCTCGTTGAAGGTGACGACGTAGCTGCCCGGCGCCAGCCGCGCCGCGCCGTCGCTATCGAAAGGCGCCGGCTCACGTTCCGCCGGGCGCCGGGAGGCGTTGGAGAAGTCGAAGGCGCCGCCCGACGTGCATCGCTCGACCGCCCGCAGCGTGAGGTCGACACCGTTCGGCTGGAGCTGCGTATCGAGATCGACGACGCCCTCGATCAAGGGCGGCGTCCGATGCAGACGTTCCAGGATCGATCGCTTGTCCAGCAGTCCGCCGGGCATGGTCCCTCGGTCCATCGACTCGGCCTATGGTAACAGCGCCAGCCCCGCCGTTGAAGGTCTGGTGGTTGACAAATCAAAGGAGATAGTTCAGAATTCTTCTTAAATATCGTTCAGAACTTACTAAATAGACTTCGTTTGCCGGTCGACAGCCACGGAGGAGGTGTGTGATGACCTATAGCACTCAAGCCCTCGACGCCGCGGACCAGATCGACGCTGCGCTGCATCGCGTCCCGGCCGTCACGGCCGAGCTGATCGCGAGTCTCGTTCGGGTCCCTTTGCTGGCAGCCCAGCTGGCCATGAGCATCATCGCGGTCCCGTTCCTCGCCCTCCAGTTGGCCACGACGTCCCTTGGGCAAATGGTGGAGCGCATGGACGGGTACGTGGAGGAGAGCATCCGGACTCGATACGCCGGCCGCCGGTCGGTCACCGATGGCGATCTCTCCCATCGCCTGGGCGAGATGCTCAGCGGCGGGCGCCCTTCCCCGGCGGACGAGCAGTACCGCCGCGAGGCCTTCGCGCCGCAAACCCGGCCGGTCGTCTAGCGACCTCGGTCCTGCCGCTCAGACCTGGTTCCGGCTGGGGTCGACGCTCCGCACGGCCTGGATGAAGGCGCGGATCTTCGAGACGTCCTTGACGCCGCCGGTCTCGACGCCACTGGAGACGTCGACTCCCCAGGGCCGCACGCGGCGCACCGTCTCGGCCACGGCGCCGGGTGTGAGGCCGCCGGCCAGCAGAAATTCGTGATCGCCGGCGAGCTCTCGCGCGACGCTCCAATCGATGGCCTTGCCGGTCCCTCCGTAGCGTCCCGCGATCTTGGCGTCGAGGAGAGGCAGCACGTTGGCATCCCGCCAGCGGGCCAGGGCTTCGCGCGCGGCGGGCGCCGCGACCTCCGGCGGTTCGTCGGTGAGCAGATGGACCGCCTTGATCGCAGGCCGCAGGATACGCTGGAGCAGGTCCGGGGGCTCGTCGCCGCTGAGCTGCACCAGATCGAGATCCAGGGCCTCGGCGGTTGCATTGACCTCTTCCGACGAGGCGTTGGCGAAGACGCCAACCACGCGAGGCCTGGAGCCGCCGAGACTCCGAAGGGCGTCCACGACCGGACGGGCCTGGTCGACGCTCAGACGCCGTGGGCTGTCGGCGAAGACGATGCCCACGAAATCCGCGCCGGCTTCGGCGGCGGCCAGGGCATGGGCTCGCTGCGTCACTCCGCAGATCTTGACTTTAGTCATAAGGGGCCAGGAGCTCCCGTAGGCTGGCGCTCGGGTCGGCGGCGGTCATCAGTGCCTCGCCGATGAGAAAGGCATCGACCCCCCACCCGGCCAGCTTCCGCACGTCTTCCCGTGAGGCGATCCCGCTCTCGCTGACCACCACCCGGTCCTCGGGTATCACGGGCCGGACGAGATGCGTCGTCTCCAGCGAGACGTCGAACGTGCCCAGGTCCCGATTGTTGATGCCCACGATCTCGGCGCCGGCGTCGACGGCGCGGCGCGCCTCATCCTGGGTGTGCGCTTCGACGAGGCAATGAAGCCCCAGCTCCCGCGAGAGGCCGAGAAGCTCCCGGAGACGATCGTCGGTGAGGCAGGCGACGATAAGCAGCAGCGCGTCGGCCTCGTAGGCCCGCGACTCGAAAACTTGGTACGGATCGACGATGAAGTCCTTGCGCAGCAGGGGCGGTCCGTGGCCGTCGAGGCCCCTTTTGATGGCGGGCAAGAAGTCCAGATGCCCCTGAAAATGAGGCTCCTCGGTGAGGACGGAGATGGCGGATGCCCCGGCTCTGGCGTAGGCCTGGGCGATGGCGACCGGGTCGGCGTTGGGTGCGATCGGGCCGCGGGAGGGCGAGGCCTTCTTGACCTCGGCGATGACCTGGATACCGTCGGCGCGCAACGCCGCGGCGAAGTCCAGCGGCGGCGGCAGGTCCCGAGCGCGGGCCTTGATCTCCCCCAGCGGAACGGCCCGCTTGCGCTCCTCCAGGTCCCGCCGCTTGCGCTCAACGATGGCGTCGAGATAGGTGGCCATCAGCGTCGGCGCCCGCCCCATTCTCGAGACGCCGCATCCTTGCTCTTCATCCTGGCTCCTCGCTCATTATCCATCGTCCCGCGAGCAGCGAACGAACTCCTCCAGCTTGCGTTTGGCGGCGCCGCTGTCGATCACGCCGGCGGCCAGCGCCACGCCTTCTTTCCAGTCCTTGGCCTTGTCGCCAACCAGCAACGCGGCGGAGGCGTTGGCCAGCAGAGCATCGCGTTTGGGGCCGCGCTCGCCGTCCAACAGGCGTCGGATGATGGCGGCGTTCTCGTCCCGGTCGCCGCCCGCCAGGTCCGACCGCCCGGCGCGGGGCAAGCCCAGCTCTTCGGGCGTGATCGCGTAGGGGCGAACCGCGCCGTCGCGCACCTCGTAGACCGACGTCGCGCCGCCGAGGCTCACCTCATCCATCCCGTCTTCGCCGTGGACCACCAGGGCGTGCACCGCTCCCAGGTCGTTGAGGATCGAGGCCATCTTGGGGGCGATCTCGGACAGGGCCACGCCCAGGACCTGGCGCCGCACACCCGCTGGGTTGGCCAGGGGGCCAAGGAAGTTGAAGACGGTGCGCACGCCGATCTCGGTCCGGACCGGCGCGACGTGTTTCATCGCCGGGTGGTAGGCCTGGGCGAACAGGAACGTAATGCCGGCCTCGTCGAGACAGCGACGGGCCTGCTGGGGCGTCAGTGCGATACGGACGCCCAGGGCCTCCAGGACGTCGGCGCTGCCGCACTTGCTGGAGGCCGACCGGTTGCCATGCTTGGCCACCTTGATCCCGGCGGCCGCAGCGACGATGGCCGAGGCCGTCGAGATGTTATAGCTGCCCGAGGCGTCGCCGCCGGTGCCGCAGGTGTCGATCGGGTCGCCGGCCGTTTCGACAGGCACGGCCCTCTCGCGCATGGCGCGCACCATGCCCAGCAGCTCTTCCGGCGTCTCGCCCTTCAGGCGCAACGCCACCAGCCACGCGGCGATTTGGGCCGGCGTGGCCTCTCCGGCCATCACCTGGCCCATCACCGCCCGCGCCTCCTCCTCGCTGAGGGATCGGCCCTCCACGAGCTTCCCAATCGCGTCGCGGATCATTGCTTTGTTTCCAGAAAGTTCTGCAGCAAGTCGATGCCCACCTCGGTCAGGATCGACTCGGGGTGGGTGGTAATGCTTGTGACGACTGGCCGCGAGAGGGTGCTATTCAATTCCCAGGTGACCTTTCAGGGCTTCGACGACCCGCCGGCGTAGCTGCGCGTTGTCCAGGAAACCAAGCTCGGCGCCCAGGCGTCGTTTCGATATCGTGCGGACCTGGTGGGCGAGAACGATCGAGTCCACGGTCAGACCCGCGGTCCCTCGTTTGATCAGCGTCTCGTTGGGGTACACCCGCCTTCCCGGCTTCCGGGACGTAAGCGGCAGGACCGTTACAACGGGCATGACTTCGTTGTAGTCCTCTTCACTGACCACGAGCACGGGGCGAGTGCCAGCCTGCTCGGAACCGGTCGCTGGGTCGAGCCGGGCCATGAAGAGGCGCCACTGCCACTCTTGGGTCACCGGATCGTCCGGGCAGCCTCGGCATCGGCATGGGCGAAATCTCGCTCAACTTCTTCGATGTCCGCGAGAAACTGCGGGTCTTTGCTGGCCGCGAGAAGGGCTCGGCGTCGCTTGTCGCGCTTGGCTTCCTTGACCCGTTCTCGCAGCGCGGCTTCGAAAAACGCGCTCTGTGACTTTGCCGCGCCCTCCCGGACTAAACGGCGCACCTCCTGGACGAGGCTCGCATCCAGGGAGAGCGTGACTTTTTTGTTCGTTGCGCCAACCATCGGACTCCGCCTGATAGAGTATGGCTGATTGTACCATACAATTATGCCATCCGAAGAAAGTTCCGCAGCAGGTCCTTGCCCACCTCCGTCAGGATCGACTCGGGGTGGAACTGGATGCCCTCCACGGGGTGCTGCTTGTGGCGCACGCCCATGATGACGCCCTTTTCGGTTCTCGCCGTGACCTCCAGGCAGTCGGGCACGGTCGCGGGCTCGATAGCCAGCGAGTGGTAGCGGATGGCCTCGAACGGGTTCGGGAGGCCCTGGAACACGCCCCGGCCGTCGTGATGGATCATGGACGTCTTGCCGTGAACGATCTCGCCCGCGCCCGAGACCCGGCCACCGTAGGCGTCGCCGATGCACTGGTGTCCCAGGCAGACGCCCAGCGTGGGTATCCGCTCTCCGAAACGCCGAATGACGTCGCTGGAGATCCCGGCCTCTTTGGGGGTGCGCGGCCCGGGCGAGATGACGATCCGCTCGGGGGCCAGCGCCTCGATCTCCTCCAGCCCCGTTTCGTCGTTGCGCACCACCTCCACCTCGGCGCCAAGCTCGCTGAGGTACTGATACAGGTTGTAGGTGAAGCTGTCGTAGTTGTCGATGAGGAGCAGCATGGACAGGCCTCCCGCCTAGCCCTGTTTCATGGCGCCGATGCCGTCGCCGCCATCCAGGAAAATGGTGTGCCCAGTAATGTAGCTGCCCTTGTCCGAGGCCAGGAAGACGCACAGGTTGGCCACGTCCTCCGGCTGGCAGGCGCGGCCGAAGGGGAACTGGGAGACGACGTTCTCGAGCTCGTCGCCCAGGTTGAACTTGACGAGGCGGCGTCCGAGGTCCGTCTCCACCACGCCGGCGGCGATGATGTTGACCCGCATGCCGTGACGCCGCTCTTCCTTGGCCAGGACCTTGGCCATGGCCTCGAGCCCGGCCTTGGCGACGGCATAGGGGCCGTGTCCCGGGGGCGTCCGGTGCGGGCTCACCGACGAGATGACGATCACGTCGCTCCGGTCGTTCTTGCGGAGACGAGGGAGCGCGGCTTGGAAGAAGTGAAACGCTCCGAAGACGTGGGTGTCGATCACGCGCCGCATCTCCGAGACCTCGGTGTCCGCCAGGAGCTGGCCCCGCGACGCGATCCCCGCGTTGCTCACCAGCAGGTCGAGCTTGCCGAACGCGGCATCGACTCCGGCGACCATGGCGTCGACGGCGTCGGCGTCGGTGACGTCGCACTGCGCCGAGAAGGCCCGGCGTCCCATGCCCTCGATCTGTTCCACGACCTCCTTGGCGGCGGCCTCGTCGCGACGGTAGTTGATGGCGACGTCGGCCCCGGCCTCCGCCAGGGCCAGGGCGATGCCTCGCCCGATGCCCCGACCGCCGCCGGTGACGATCGCCGCTCGTCCGGCTAGCTCCATGGCTTCACAGCCTCTCCGCGCTGTTGCAGAGGCCCCACCCGCTGGTCCATCGCCTCGGCTTCGTCGATGGCCCGCAGCAGGGCGGCCGCCTTGTGCAGCGTCTCCTGGTATTCCAGCTCCGGCACGCTGTCGTATACGATGCCCCCGCCCGCCTGAACGTAGGCGGTCCCGTCCTTCACCACCATGGTGCGCAGGGCGATGCACGTGTCCATGTTCCCCGACAGATCGAAGTAGCCCACGCCGCCGGCGTAGGGGCCGCGTTGATGGGGCTCCATCTCGGCGATGATTTCCATCGCTCGGATCTTCGGTGCTCCCGAGACGGTTCCTACCGGGAAGCACGCCCGCAGGGCGTCGAAGCTCGTCATGCCGTCTCGCAGCGTCCCGCTGACCCGCGAGACCAGATGCATGACGTGAGAGAAGCGCTGGACGTCCAAAAACTGGTCTACCCGGACGGTGCCGGGCTTGCTGACCCTGCCGACGTCGTTGCGGCCCAGGTCGACCAGCATCACGTGCTCGGCCCGCTCTTTCTCATCGGTCCGAAGCTCCTCCTCCATCGCCAGGTCCTGCGCATCGTCGGCGCCACGGGGCCTGGTCCCGGCGATGGGGTTGGTCGAGATCCTGCCGTGCTCCACCTGGACCAGCATCTCCGGAGAGGCGCCAACGAGCTGGAACCCTTCCAGGTCCAGGTAGAACATGTAGGGGGAGGGGTTGACCTTGCGCAGCGCCCGATAGATGTCGAACGGGTGGGCGGCGGTCTCGCGGCGGAGACGCTGGGAGACGACGGCCTGGATAATATCGCCAGCGACGATATATCGCTTGACGCGTTCGACCATGGCCTCGAACTCCGGCTGCGTCATGTTGGACTGGACAGCGCCGGGAGGGCCTTCGCGCGGAAGGCCGGGCAGCGCGGGTTCCAGCGGCCGGGCGAGGCGCTCCACGACGCGATCGATCCGCTCCACGGCGTCGGCATAGGCGGCCTCGACGTTGCCGTCGAGGTAGGCGTTGCCGACCACCTTGATGGTGTGCTTCACGTGATCGAAGACGACCAGGGTGTCGGTGATCATAAAGACCGATTCGGGCAGCGAGAGGGGGTCCGGGGCCGGCTGGGGCAGGCGTTCGAAGTAGCGCACGGCCTCGTAGGCCAGGTAGCCTACCGCGCCGCCGTGGAATCGTGGCAGGCCGTCGACGGGCACCGGGCGGTATGCCGACAGCGCCTCCTCGATGGGCTTCAGCGGATCGACGGGACCCAGGTCGACGCGCTCGAACCGGTCGCCAGAGCCGGCGCTCGGCGTCACGCCGGTCCTGATGACCTGCCGAGGCTCGGCGCCGATGAAGCTGTAGCGGGCGATCCGCTCGCCGCCCTCGACGCTCTCCAGCAAGAACGAGTAGGGCCCTCGGGCCACCTTGAGGTAGGCGGTCACCGGCGTCTCCAGGTCGGCGGTGACCTCTCGGTAGACCGGGACCAGGTTGCCCCTGCGGGACATGGTCTTGACCTGTTCCAACGATGGGTAGTGCATGCTACGGGCTCCTGGCGACGCGCCGCCGGACTTCGCGACGGACGGCGGCGACGTTGGCCTCGCTCATCAGCTCCAGCGCCTCGATGAGCTCGCTTCGCCAGGCACGGTCTTTCTGTTCCGGGGGACGGCCTTTCGCGCCTCGCGCCGCTCGGAACAGCACCGGCCCCCCGGCTTCGTCGACGTTCCAGTAGGGCTCCAGCTTGGCGGCCGCCAGCCGCGCAAGGGCCTCGTCGCGGCTCAGCGACGCCTGCTCGGACGGCTCGCTCGCCGGCACGCTCTGGGTGTAGCTATCGATGCGCATCGCCGAGCGCACCTCGTCCATGGTCGCCGCGGCGACTTCCTTGACCCGCTGGGTGCCCTCCTGCAGCGCCTCTTTCACCTCGTCCATACGCTGCTCATAGTGGCGGCGGCGCTGACGCATCGGCTCCATGAAGTCGTTGAGGACCCGGGCGAGACGCTGCTTGACCTCGACGTCGCCCACGCGGCCGGCCCGGTAGCGATCCTTGAGCTCCTCCACCTCGGCCGCATCTGGGTTGAACACGTCGAGATACATGAAGACCGGGTTGCCCTCGACGTGTCCCGGGTCGGTGGAGCGGAGCCGCGTGGGGTCGGTGTACATCCCGGCCACCCGCTGCTCCACCGTCTCCGCGCTGTCGCCCAGGTAGATGCAGTTGTCCAGGCTCTTGCTCATCTTCGCTTGGCCGTCGGTCCCAACCAGGCGAGGCACGCGGCCCACCAGCGCCTCGGGCTCGGGGAAGACCTGTCCGTAGGTGCGGTTGAAACGGCGAGCGATCTCGCGGGTCAGCTCGATGTGGGGGAGCTGGTCGTCGCCAACGGGGACCAGGTCGGCCTTGGGCAGCAGGATGTCCGCGATCTGGCTGACGGGGTAGGTGTAGAAGCCCACCGACAGCTCGGTGGCCTCGATCCGGTCCATCTCCGCTTTCAGCGTCGGGTTGCGCTGCAGGTAGGCCAGCGGCGTGATCATGCTGAGGAGCATGGTGAGCTCGGCGAACTCCGGCACGTGGCTCTGGACCACGAAGGCGCTGCGCCCTGGGTCCAATCCCACGGCCAGCCAGTCGAGCGTCACCTCGATGACCGCGCTGCGAATGCGGTCGATATCGTCGATGTGGTCGGTGAGCGCCTGGTAGTCGGCGATCAGGAAGAAGCAGTCGTATTCATCCTGGAGCCGAACCCAGTTCTCCAGCGCGCCGGTGTAGTGGCCCAGGTGCAACGGCCCCGTGGGGCGGATGCCTGTCAGAATTCGCTTCTTTTTCTCCATCGAGGCCTCACCCCTATCCCCTCTCTACCCAAGGATGGAGAGGGAACGACAAAACAAAAACCCGTCCCTCAAGGGACGGGTCGTTCTCCCGCGGTGCCACCCTTGTTCCCCGATAGCCCTGGGCATACCGGAGCACTCACTAGGTACGGTCCCGACTGAATCGCGGACGATACCCTGGGCTCTGATAACGGTGCCCGCTCCGTCGTAGCCTACTATCCGCGTGCGGCGGAGTTCGGTACGCAGCTCCCGAGTCCATTCGCCCCCTGCGCCTGCGCCGGTTCGCAGCTTCCCCGGCTCTCTGTGGCCCCGCTGGAGGGGTACTCCTCTCGTTCGCAGCTTTTGTGTTTCGCTTAGCGAAAAATATAGCAAACTGATGAAAGACTGTCAATGACGAATCCCAGTACAGGCGCAAGCAGGAATCTGAAAATGATGGTCGCCTCGGGCTACGATCAGATCGCTATACGAGGCGATCGTGGGCTCAGCGGCGTGCGAGCGGAAGAGCGTCGCCGATACACTGGGTACTTGCTAGAAAACGCTCGTGTTGGATCCAACGTGCTCGAGCTCGGCTGCGGCGGTGGGAGAAATACGACCCGGAAACTCGCCGAGCGTTTTGCGGCAACGGCCGGCGACATTTCCGCGGAACAAATTCGGTTGGCAAGACAGAATGCGCCGAAGGCCCAATTCATCCAGGCCGATATGGCGACGTTGGAATTCCTCCCTGTAGCTTCGACGCTGTTGCCGCTTTCTATTCGATTATCCATCTGCCTCGGCGAGAACACGCCGTCGTGCTGCGACGGGTAGCAACCTGGCTTCGCCCGGGAGGGTTGCTGGGCGTGACCATGGGTTCCGTGTCCGCCGAAGCCGACGTACAAGAAAATTGGCTGGGCGTGAGCATGTTTTGGAGCAGCTACGATGTGGAAGCGAACCGGCGTCTTGTTGAAGCGGCGGGGTTACGCATCGTTGCCACGCGGCAAGAGACGGCGATTGAATTTGGAAAGACGGTCGCTTTTCTATGGATCATCGCTGAAAAGCCAGGATGATTCTCGACGACTCGACCCAGAGCACCGCGCCGTGACGCGCCGAGCGGCTACCGTGTCTTGACGGGCTCTCGCTGCGGCTGGCCGAGCCGTTGGACCAGGTCGGCGATGGTGGTGTTGTCCAGCACCTGGCGCACCGCGTCCTCGACCTCTTGCCAGATGTCACGCTGGGAGCAGGTCGGCGAGATGTTGCACGCGCTGGGGTCGTCCAGGCAGCCCACCATGGTTTCGGTCTCGCCCATCGACTCCATCACGGCGCCCAGACTGATCTGGTCCGGCGCCAGGGCCAGGGCGTGGCCGCCTTGGGGCCCGCGCTGGCTCATAACGAGGCCGGCCTTGCTCATCGTCAGCAGCAGCCGGTCCAGGAAGGCCTCGGGGACGAACTGGCGGCGGGCGATATCGGCCGAGCGGATAGGGCTCGACTCCTCATGCTGGGCCAGGTCGATCAGCGCCCGGACTCCGTAGTCGACCTTTACCGGTATGTGCATCGCCGCCTCCTTACCAGGGCCTCGATCGTTCTTGGCGTCCTGCCTGGTCCCTCATCTCTCGTTCCTTCATCACTCCGTTGTCACGTGGGCCTCTTGGCTCTTCAGCGCCGATCGGAGCGAGTGCCACGATAGGGTAGCGCACTTGACCCGCGATGGGAAGTTGGACACCCCCGCCATGACCTCCAGGTCGCCGAGATCCTCGAAGTCCAGGTCGCCGTCGACGTTGCCCGTGACCATCTCATGGAAACGGTCGAAGAGCTTCTCTGCCTGGGCGACGTTGCGCCCCTTGACCTGCTGGGTCATTAGGGAAGCCGACGCCCGCGAGATGGCGCAGCCGGTGCCCTGGAAGCCGATGTCGGCGATGGTGTCGCCTTCGAATTTGACATAAAGCATAATTTTGTCGCCGCAGAGCGGGTTGTATCCCTCGACGACCCGGTCGGCATCCTCGATTTCCTTGAAGTTTCTCGGACGGCTGTTGTGGTCGAGGACGATCTCCTGGTACAGCTCGCGGAGTTCCGACACTAGCCCATCACCTCGGACACGTGGTGGATCCCCTCAACCAGCGCGTCGATCTCTTCTTTCGTGTTGTAGAAGGCCAACGAGGCCCGGGCCGTTGCGGCGATGCCGAACCGCTCCATCACCGGCTGGGTGCAGTGATGGCCCGTGCGGATGGCGATTCCTTCGCCGTCCAGGATCGAGCCCACGTCGTGGGGGTGGACGCCATCCAGCACAAAGCTCAGGATGCTGGCCTTGTGCCCGGCCGTGCCGATCAGCTTCAGGCCGTCGATGGCCGACAGGCGCTCGATTCCGTAACGCAGCAGCTCGCTCTCGTGGGCGCCGATCCGGTCCAGGCCGATTCCCTCCACGTAGTCGATGGCTGCTCCCAGCCCAATGACGCCGGCGATGTGCGGCGTTCCCGCCTCGAACTTGTACGGCAGGTCGTTGTAGGTCGTCTTCTCGAACGTCACCGACTTGATCATGTCGCCGCCGCCTTGGTACGGGGGCATCGCCTCCAGGTGCTCCGCCTTGCCGTAGAGGACCCCGATGCCCGTCGGCCCGAAGAGCTTGTGGCCGGAGAACGTGTAGAAGTCGCAGTCCAGATCCTGGACGTCCAGGCGGAGGTGCGGCGCTGCCTGAGCGCCGTCGATGGCCACGGGCACGCCCTGGGCGTGGGCCGTCTCGATGATGCGCTTGATGGGATTGATCGTTCCCAGGGAGTTGGACACGTGCACCACGGAGACCAGCTTGGTCCGTGGAGACAGCAGCTTCTCGTATTCGTCCAGCAGCAGCTCGCCGTCGTCGTTTATCGGGATCACCCGCAGCCGCGCCCCTCGCTCCTCGCACAGCATCTGCCAGGGCACGATGTTCGAGTGGTGCTCCATGGTCGAGATGATGACCTCGTCGCCCTCCCCGACCCGCTGCCGGCCGAAGCTCTGGGCCACCAGATTCAGCCCCTCGGTGGTCCCGCGCACGAAGACGATCTCCCGCTCCTCGCCGGCGTTGATGAAACGCTTCACCGTGGACCGGGTCGCCTCGTACTTCGTCGTCGCCAGCTCGCTGAGGTAGTGAACACCCCGGTGGATGTTGGAGTTCTCCTTGGTGTAGTACCGCGTCAGCGTGTCGATGACCTGGTGCGGCTTCTGGCTGGTGGCGGCGTTGTCGAGATAGACCAGCGGTCTGCCCCGGACCTGTTGTTGCAAGATAGGGAAGTCCCGCCGGACTCGTTGGACGTCCAGCGGCGCCTCCGAAGTAAGCGAAGGCCTCGGCGATTCCGCGGGCTTCGCAGTAGTCATGATGGCTCTCCCGCGTTCAGCAGTGATCTTCCTGGATTGGTGTCATCTGTGTCATCGGCGAATGGTTTGCCGTCTTACGCGCCGGCCAGCGACGCCGCGAACAGGCGGGTCGTGAAAGCGCGGACGGCGTTGAGCCCGATCGTATCGATAATCTCCTGGACGAATCCTCGGACCAGCACCCCACGGGCCATATCCTCGTCCAGCCCCCGGCTTCGAAGATAAAACACCGCGTCTTCGTCCAGGTGCCCGGCGGTGGCACCGTGGCTGCATCGGACGTCGTCGGCGAAGATCTCGAGGCTGGGTTTGGTGTCTACCTCCGCGCCCTGGGACAGGACCAGGTTGCGGTTGGCCTGCTGGGCGTCGGCGTGCTGGGCGCCGGGCCGCACCAGCACCCGGCCGCTGAACACGGCGCGGGACTCGCCGTCCACGACGCCTTTGTAGTACTGGCGGCTGGTGGTGTGGGGACTGGCGTGGTCGATGAACGTATGGTTGTCCACGTGCTGGCGGTCACGCGTGGCGTAGAGTCCGTTGAGGCGGCAGGAGGCGCCAGGCCCGTCCAGCGAGACGCCGAGGTCGTGCCGCACCAACGCCGCGCCCAAGGTGATGGAGGCGCTGGTCAGCGTCGCGTCCCGCCCAAGGCTGGCCCTGGTCAGGCCCACGTGGTACGTCGCCGGCGATTCCAGCGCGAGCCGGTAATGGTCGACCGTGGCGCCGGGCTCCAGCGCTATTTCAGTGACGGCGTTGGTGAAGCGGGCGGCATCGCCCAGGCTGACATAGCTTTCGACGATGGTTGCGCGGCTCTCCTCGCGGGCGACGATCAGCACCCTCGGGTTGGCGGCCGTCGCCTCCCGTCCGGTGGCGACGAACACCAGGTGCACGGCGTCGTCGATGGTCTGTCCCCGCTCGAGGCCGATGAACGCGCCGTCGCGAAGGAACGCGGTGTTCAGGGCGGTGAACGCCTCGTCGTCGTAACCGGCGTAGCGGGTCAGGTGCCGCTCCACGAGATCGCGGTCCGTGGCGGCGGCCTCGGCCAGGTTGGCGACCCGGACGCCGTCGTTCCGGGGCGGCGACGACAGCGAGCCGGCGAATCGGCCGTCGACGAAGACCAGGCGGGTCCAGCCCCGCGCATCGGGGGCGAGGCGGCGGACGTCCGCGGGTGTGACGCTGGGCTCTTGGCCATTGGCGGCCGAGGTGAAAGCGCCACGGGCGATGGGCGCCACGTTGGTGTACTTCCAGGCCTCGTTGCCGCGACGCGCCGTGGGAAATCCCAGCTCTTGAAATCGTGCCAGCGCCGCCTTGCGGTGCTGGTGCAGCCAGCCCGACCCGTTCAGAGAGAGGCCGGACTCGAAGGCTTCGAACTGGGCTTGATAGTCGCTGGCTCGCGTTGCGGTTGGCGACATGGCGCTATCCGCCGGCCTCCGCGCCCGCCGTGGCCGCGACGTCCCCTCGGATTCCTTCGTAGCCTTGGGACTCCAGCTCCAGTGCCAGCTCACGTCCACCCGACCGGACGATGCGGCCGTCGATGAGGACGTGGACGAAGTCGGGGATGATGTAGTTCAGCATCCGCTGGTAATGGGTCACGATCACGATGGCGTTGTCGGGGCGCTTGAGCTGGTTGACGCCTTCGGCCACGGTTTTCAACGCGTCGATGTCGAGGCCGGAGTCGGTCTCGTCCAAAAGGGCCAGCCTGGGCTCCAGCACGGCCATCTGGAGCATCTCGTTGCGCTTCTTCTCACCGCCGGAGAAACCCTCGTTCACCGACCGCTTCACGAGGCTGGAGTCCATCTTCATCAGCTTTATCTTCTCCTGGAGCAGCTTGTTGAAATCCTTGAGCTCCATGGGGTCCAGGCTCCGATGCTGCCGGATGGCGTTGACGGCGGTGCGCAGGAACTCCCTGTTGCGGACACCGGGAAGCTCGACGGGGTACTGAAAGGCCAGGAAGAGGCCTTCCCGCGCCCTGATCTCCGGCGGCATGGCCAGCAGATCGGCGCCCTGGTAGCGGACCTCTCCCGCCGTCACCTGGTAAGCGGGGTTGCCCGCCAGGACGTTGGTGAGGGTGCTCTTCCCCGAGCCGTTGGGCCCCATGATGGCATGGACCTCGCCCGCGTTGACGGTCAGGTCCACGCCTTTCAAGATCTCGGTGCCGCCGATGGCGACGTGAAGGTTACGAATCTCTAGCATGAAGGGTGCGTTTCTCCGGTGCGTGGGGGCTGCTTACCCCACCGCGCCTTCCAGGCTGACCTTGAGGAGCTGGGAGGCCTCCACGGCGAACTCCCAGGGCAGCTCGTTGAAGATCTCTTTGCAGAAGCCGTTGATGATCATGAAGTGGGCGTCCTCGGCCGAGATGCCCCGCTGCATGCAATAGAAGAGCTGGTCGTCGCTGACCTTTGAGGTCGACGCCTCGTGCTCCACGCGGGCCGTGGGGTTTCTCACCTCGATATAGGGCACCGTGTGGGCGCCGCACTGATCGCCGATGAGCAGCGAGTCGCACTGGGTGTAGTTCTGGGCGCCCGCGGCCCCCGGCAGGATCTTGACCAGCCCGCGGTAGGTGTTGTTGCCCCGGCCAGCGGAGATCCCTTTCGAAACGATCGTGCTCTTGGTGTTCTTGCCGATGTGCAGCATCTTGGTGCCGGTGTCTGCCTGCTGATAGTTGTTCACCAGGGCCACCGAGTAGAACTCGCCGACGGAGTCGTCGCCTTGCAGGATGACGCTGGGATACTTCCACGTGATGGCCGACCCGGTCTCCACCTGGGTCCAGGAGATCTTCGAACGCCGGCCCAGGGCCTTGCCGCGTTTCGTGACGAAGTTGAAGACGCCGCCGACGCCGTCCGCGTCGCCGGGGAACCAGTTCTGGAGGGTGGAATACTTGATCTCTGCGTCGTCCAGGGCGATGAGCTCCACCACGGCGGCATGGAGCTGGTTCTTCTTGCGCGACGGCGCGGTGCAGCCTTCGAGGTAGCTGACGTAGCTCCCCTTGTCGGCGATGATCAGCGTCCGCTCGAACTGGCCCGTATCGGCCTGGTTGATGCGGAAGTAGGTCATCAGCTCCATCGGGCAGCGAACGCCGGGCGGGATGTAAGCGAAGGAGCCGTCGCTGAAGACGGCCGAGTTCAACGTGGCGTAGAAGTTGTCGGTGTAGGGCACCACGGACCCGAGATACTTCCGGATCAGCTCCGGGTGCTTCTGCACCGCCTCACTGAACGAGCAGAAGATAATGCCCTGCTTTTCCAGCGTCTCTTTATAGGTGGTGGCGACGGAGACGCTGTCGAACACGGCATCGATGGCCACCCCGGCCAGCCGACTCTGCTCCTCGAGGGGGATGCCCAGCTTGTCGAAGGCCCGCAGAATCTCCGGGTCGACCTCGTCCAAGCTCTGGGGTCCTTCGGATGGCGACACCGGCGCGGCATAGTAGATGATGTCCTGAAAGTCGATAGTAGGATAGTGAACGTTGGCCCATGTCGGCTCCTGGCGCTCGAGCTTCAGCCAGTGCCGATAGGCCTTGAGCCGCCAGTCCAGCATGAACTCCGGCTCATTCTTTTTCCGCGAGATCAGGCGAATGGTCTCCTCGTTCAGGCCTTTGGGGACGACCTCCTGCTCGACGTCGGTCGTGAACCCGTACTTGTACTCCGATTGGATCAGAGACTGGGGAGTGGTCACCTTCGCCGCCTTTGTTTGCATTGTTGACCGTTGCGGTCAAGAACTAACCGTAGTGTAGCAGGCGGCCGGGGCGGTGTCAAAGCCGCGAAGCGCCGGGTTTTTTCGCGGCGGACGGCGATGCATGCCGACAGGCTGAACGTTGACACCGCCTCCGCCGGTTCTTTCCAATCGCGCTCGGTGGCGCGGCCGTACTGGGTCGGGCCCGCCGGTTGACCTCGACGAACCGGCGATATATTCTGCCGGGGCGCCGTGTGCACCCATAGCCGGACCGGTGGGCAGACGAACGACCGTGAGGAGGAGACGACCGATGGGACTCGACGAACAGGTCCGCCGCGTGGCGGATGAGCTGGAGATCAGAAACTTGCTGGCCCGCCTGGCCCAGATGGCGGATGACGGCGACCTGAACGAGTACGTGCAGTTGTTCACCGAAGACGGTTCCTGGCAGGGGCCGGACGGCGGCGTCCGGCGGGGCCGCGCCGACCTCTTGGCGGGGGCTCAGGAGCGCCGGGCCAGCGGCATCCAGGGACCGAACACCAACACCCGGCACGTCGTCACCACCACGGTCATCCAGCTGGCCGGCGACACGGCGACCGGCAGGACGTATTACCATTACTACGGCAACACCCAAGGGGTCCCCGAGCAGCGGACGATGGGTGTTTACCAAGACGAGTTTCGCCGCACGGCCCAGGGATGGAAGATGGCCCGGCGGGTCATCCAGGGGCCGCCCCCGCCGTAGCTCCGGCTTGAGCGCCAACCGCCGGGCCGTCGCGGGAACCGGACGCCCCGTGTCGTGGGTCGCGAGGAAGCCTTCGCCCGCGATCGTCGAGACGAGCCGTGCCCTGGAATCGCGCCGGCGGAAGCTCCAGCGCGGCCACGGGGGGGACCGCCCATTGCAAGAGTAGACCAACCGCGTTACATTATCTCCGGCGTTTCGCAACAGAGGCAAGGAGGCCCACCATGGAGTTCGGCATTTTCGTTCAGGGGCACGCACCGGGGCAGGTCAAGGCCCACAGCCCGGTATACCAGCAAGACTGGGTGCGGCGTGAGCTCGAGCTGATTCGCCAGGCAGACAAACACAACTGGAAGTACGTTTGGGTAACCGAGCACCACTTCCTGGAGGAATACTCTCACCTCTCCGATAGCGCCTCGTTCATCGCCTACGCTCTGGCCCAGACCGAGCGGATCCATATCGGCTCGGGCATTTTCAATATGAATCCCGTCGTCAACCACCCGATGCGGTTGGCCGAGCGGGCGGCGATGCTCGACCAGCTCAGCCAAGGACGATTCGAGTTCGGCACCGGTCGCGGGGCCGGCAGCCACGAGATTGCAGGGTTCGGTCTCAAGCCAAGCGAGACGCGGGACAACTGGGAAGAGACGATTCGTGAGATACCGAAAATGTGGAGGCAGCAGGGGTATTCGTACCCCGACGGGAGGTCGTTCAAGGTGCCGGCGACCGGCACTCAGTCGATGCCGGGCAGAGAGGGCGGGTTCAACGTGCTCCCCAAGCCCTATGCTCACACCCACCCGCCTTTGTGGGTTGCGGCAGGGAACCCCGGGACCTACGAACGAGCGGCCGTGAGGGGGCTGGGCCTGCTTGGGTTCAACGTGGGGTCGGTGTGGGACATGATCCCGCTGATCAAGACCTACAAGGACAACATCGTCAACGCCGAGCCCATCGGGGACTACGTCAACGACAACGTGATGGTGACCGTTGGGATGCTGTGCCTCGAAGACCGGCAGAAAGCCCGAGAGCTCACTTGCAGTCCTGGTTCGTCCTATCTGGTGTCCCTCGTGTTCCGCTATCACGATAGCTTCCCCCGGCCCGAAGGAATCCCCCAATGGCCGGAGTTGATGCCGGACGCTTCGCTGGAGAACCTGGATGCCATGATCGAGGCCGGTTACGCGCTTTGCGGAGACCCGGAAGAGGTCACCAAACAGATCGCGAGATATCAAGACGTAGGCTGCGATCAGCTGGTGTTCGGCGTCCCCGGAAACATGCCCCACGACGTCGTCATGGAGTCGCTCCGGTTGTTCGGCGAGCAAGTGATCCCCAAGTTCGACACCGAGCCCAAACATCGGACCACGATACAGCGGGAGGCCGCGGGCGGTCCCCTGGTGCCGAAAGAGCCGGCTGGCTGAGCGCGGCGGGCCGGGGCAGCCGCCAGGGCCAGATCGGGGGTTGAAGGAGACGATGCCTTGAAACAGATCGGGATCTCGATGCCGCTGCCTCCACCGGCGCCGGACCACACCGTGGACGGCGCATTCTTCGCCCGCGAAGCCGAGCGCCTGGGTTTCGAGTCCATCTGGGTCGCCGAGCACGTCACCGCTCCCGCCGTCGTGACCAAGAGCAAGTCAACGTTTTTTGTCGATGGGCAGGTCCCCGGCTTTCCGGACCCTCTGATCGTTTTGGCCCGGGCGTCGGCCTCGACTAGCCGCGTGAAATTGGGCACCAGCGTCCTGCTGATTCCGGAGCATCACCCGGTGAGGCTGGCCAAGGCCTTGGCCACGTTGGACCTTTTCAGCGGCGGGCGACTGATCCTCGGGATCGGCGCCGGCTGGCTGGAGGAAGAGGGCGAGATCATGGGGGTGGACTTCCCCCACCGGTGGACGCAGGCGCGGGAGGCCGTTCTGGCGCTGAAGGAGCTGTGGACCAAGGAGCCGGCGGAGTTCCACGGCAAGTACTACGACTTTCCTCCCGTGCGGTGCCTGCCCAAGCCGGCCCAGCGGCCCCATCCGCCGGTGCTGCTCGGTGGCGTCGCGCCCAACGTGTTGAAACGCGTGGTCGCCTACGGCGAGGGCTGGGCGCCCGAGCGGATAACCGCCGAGGAGCTCAAGGAGCGGCTGAAGGAGCTGTGGGAGCTGGCCCGGAAGGCCGGACGCGACCCCGCCGACCTCCAGATCTCCATCCACGGCAAGGAGGCCGATCCCGACCTGGTATCGAGCTATCTGGAGGCGGGTGCTCAGCGAGTCGTCGTCGGCTGTCCCATCGTCACCCAGGAGCGCGAGGCCCTGGAGCACCTGGAGCGCATCGCCAAGACGATCCTGCCCCTGGCCGAGCGGCACTAAGCCAGCGTCGGCCCCGGGCGTGCCGGGCCGACGGCGACACAATGCCCGAGGGTATACAATAGGGCCGCTTACCGGCATGACGAATCCCCGCAGGTAATAGAGAAGCAATGGCTAAACCCATCTCATCGCGGCAGGTGGAAGTGGACGACGCCTTCGCCGCCATGGAGCACGCCTGGGACCAGGGCTGGACCGACGGCCTGCCCATCGTGCCGCCGACCCCGGACAGGGTGGCCGCGTTCCTCGATTACTTGCAGGTGGAGCCCGACCAGGTGATCGGCGAGTACTGGGTGCGGAACCGAGGCATCACCGCGGAGAAGATGGCGATCAACTCCGTGATGGCGGGCTGCAAGGCCGAGTACATGCCGGTGGTCGTGGCCGCCCTGGAAGCCTTGACCGATCCCGAGTTCCGCCTGAATCATATCGCCAGCACCTCCAGTCCCTGGCCTGCGTTCGTGGTCAACGGGCCGATCGCCGAAGAGATCGGTCTGAACAACGGGCTCTACGTGATGGGGCCGGGACGCCGCGCCAACGCCACCATCGGCAGGGCGATCAGCCTGACGCTGGCCAACTGCCTGGACGCCCGGGCAGGCGGCGTGCAGCAAGGCGCCATGGGGAATCCCTGCCGCATGGGCGGGATGGTCATCGCGGAGCGAGAGGACACGCCGTGGGAGCCTCTCAGCGCCATGCGAGGCTTCGAGCGGGGGACCAACACCGTCACGGCTCTCAGCACGATGGAGGCGCCGGTCGACACCCGTATCTACCAGATGCCCCACGTCACGACTGCTGAGGGACTGAGCGCCGTGCTGGCGGAGCATCTGTCAGAGGGCTGGTTCTGTCCGGGCACGCACATGGTGCTGCTCTCGCCCTCGTATCAAAGGCCCTATCTGGAAGAGGAGTGGACCAAGGCGGACCTGGCGAAGTATCTGGAGGAGCACACCAGGTCCAGCGTGGCCCGGCTCAAGCGAAAGGGCCGCTTCCCCGACGAGCAGGGACACGTCGGGGGCGTGCCCACCGTCGATCCCGGCGACGAGGACCGTTACGTCTACCACGCCCAGTCCCAGAGCAAAACGGAGTATCTCATCGCCGTGGCGGGGGGTGACGTCGGGGCCTTCGCGATGATCTTCAAGCCCTATCCCGTCGGACCAAGCCCCGTCACCAAAGTCATTCGATTGCCCGGCGAACCCGCGTAGAGACGACGCGAAGGAGGCGACAGCATGGCAGAGCGCAAGCCCATGATTATCCTCGAACCAACCGTGGACTATCCGTCGTCGAAGGGCCAGCTAGCCCCCCGGCTGGACGGTTTCGACGGGAAGGTGCTGGGTTTCCTGGGGAACAACTTCCAGGGCGCGGCCAAGATGCTCGAGCAGGTGGAGCGGACGCTCTCGGCCAAGTACGATCTCAAGGGCACGGTGGTGCGCCACAAGACCTACATCGGCGAGCCCGCGTCCCCCGAGATCATGGACGAGCTGATCTCATCCTGCGACGCCGTTCTGACGTCGATCGGCGCTTGAGGGTCGTGCTGCTCGGCCCTTGGGGTCGACGCGATCACCCTCGAGCAGCGAGGGATTCCCGTGGCTGCTTTCGCCGTGGACACCCTGGTCCGCTCGGTCGGGAGGATGATGGCCAAGCTTCACGGCTTCCCCAACTATCCTTACGTCGTGATTCCCGCTCCCTACCTGGAAGGCGTCATGATCCCGGAGAAGATGTTTCAGGAGAAGACTCGTGACGCCATCGCCAGAGCCGAGGAGCTGCTGCTTACCGGAAAGATGCAGTAGCGCCCTTCTCGGCGAGGCAGTCGGCTTCGCGCCCCCAGGGAAAGCGACACCGGGGCGTTTTATTCCAGGGCCATTCGACCATCGCGCTTTGGCACAAACAGGCCGTTCGCCCCGACCCAGGTCGGGATGAACGGCCCTTTGACAGGCTCAGGGCGAACGGGAGACTCCTGCCGCCGGGCAGCGGACGATTCGTGGCCGCTCGCCGGTTCGTTGCGTCTACCGCTACTCCGCCGGGCGAAACTTGTAGAGCGTGATCTCGTCGGTGGCGTCCTCGAATTGCACCACCACCGGCATGTCGATGTGAACGTCCGAGGGCGCGCAGCCAACGACGTTGGAGAGCATGTGCGGGCCCTCCGCCAGCTCGATCACCGCCAGCACGTACGGCACGTCGTCCATGAACGTCAGCGTCTGGGGCCGGTAGACGATGGTGTAGCTGTACACCTTGCCTCTTCCGCTCGTCTCCGCCCACTCGTACTCCTCGGCGTAGCACTCGCGGCACAGCGCCTGGGGCGTGAAGCGGTACGCGCCGCAGCTTTGGCAACGCTGCAGAAGGAGCTTGTGCTCCCGGGCGCCGTCCCAGAACGGTTGCGATAGCGGCGTGGGCCGAGGAAGCGGTTTGTCGTAGGCCATGGCTCAGTCCTTGGCCAGGATCGCGAAGGAGTGCCTGCCGGTCATCGGTCCGCAGCAGGCGGCCAGCTTGGGGTCGCGGACCTTGCGGCAGATCGACCGGTCGTAGGTGTGAACGCCCTCCGCCGACTGGGGGCACAGGTCGTTCACATCGCCCCGGAACTGGCGCACGATTTCGATCGCCTTGAAGTTGTAGGGGTTCCCGGGGTGGCTGAAGGAGAGGTTGCCGCCATCGGGGCAGACGGGATGCTTGTCGTCGAGCCCGATGTTCTCCACGATGAACGGCCCGCCCTCGCCGATTTCGCAGAACCCCAGGCCCTCGAACGACATGATGAGGCCGCTGGCGAAGTGGTCGTAGATCATGACGATGTCGACGTCCTCGTGGCGAACCCCGGCCCGGCCGAACGCCTTCATCATCTTCTCCCGGCCCTTCAGCATCTCCAGCGAAGGGGCTTCGAAATAGGCGGTGTAGCGGCTCTCCATCGCCCCCGAGAGGACCCACACGGGAGGGCGCTTGCAGGCGCGAGCCCGCTCGCCGCTGGTGACGACCATGCAGTTGCCGCCGTCGTTGACGATGGAGCACATCAGTAGCGTCAGGGGGTCGGCGACCATTCGAGCGCTCAGGACGTCCTCGACGGTGTAAGGTCCCCGTTGGAACATGATGGCGTCGGGGTTCTTGTGGCCGTTGTTGCGCACCGTGGCGCACCCGTAGGCCATCTGCTCCACGGTGGTGCCGTGCTCGTGCATGTGACGGCGCATCTGGAGAGCGAACTGGGCCGGCGTCATCGAGCCGGTCCATTCGGTGAACTCGTACTCGGGCCGGGTCCACGCCACCGTTCGGCCGTCGGCCGTTGCGCGCGAGCCTGCCGCGGCGATGATCACCGTCTCGACGAGCCCCTCCCGGATCGCCGCGGCCGCCTGGAGCAGCGCCATCGCCCCCGAGTACCGATCGACCAGCCCAAAGGGATTGTTGAGCTGGTAGGCGACGTTGCCGTCGGTCACTCCCATGCCGCTGCCCGCGGGGAAGGTGAAGCCGAGGTAACCGTCCACGTCCTTCATCGTCAAGCCGGCGTCGTCGAGGGCGCCGTGGATGGCCTCCATGGTCAGGCTGAGAGCGGACCGCTGGGAGAAACGCTCTTGCTTCGTGGCGTAGACCCCTACGATGGCGACGTCGCGTCTTTTCGCCAATGCGCACCTCGTCTGTGGGCGATGCCGGAGGCTTCCGCGGACACAGGTTTTGCGCCGCCGGAACGGCGGCTCCCGACAGTCTACCAGAATGAGCCCTTGCAGAGTCTCCGGCGGTGAGGCGGCCATGAGACTATCCAACAAGGTGTCGTTGAGCACGGGCGCCGGGCCGGGCATCGGCCGCGTCACGGCCTTGCCGTTCGCGCGAGAAAGGGCCAAGGTGATGGTGGCCGGAATTCAGCTGGGTAAACAGACGCCACGCCGGCGCTCTAAAAGGATTACCTTACGAACAACGGGCGCGGTTCGAACAACGTTTGGTGGGCTGAGTTCTGCGTATTATACACGCGGACCCACCTGTGCTAACGTTTGTAAAAAGAGTGCGAGCAGCGCCTAGATTCTAAGACCCCCGGTTTATACAGTGGCGTCAGTTCAACAGAGTACAGTTGGATCCCCGAAGTGGAGGAGAACTCATGAAAGCCATTGTATACACAAAATACGGATCATCGGATGTCCTTCAGCTCAAAGAGGTCGAAAATCCGACCCCCAAGGACGATGAAGTGTTGGTCAAAGTTCATGCGGCATCCATAAACTCATGGGACTGGGATCTCCTGAGAGGCAGGCCGTTCTTGGCCCGCCTAACGGTCGGGCTGCTCAAACCAAAAAACAAGATACTCGGAGCTGACGTCGCAGGGCAGGTGGAAGCGGTTGGTGGAAGCGTGAAGCGATTTCAGGCAGGTGATGAGGTATTCGGTGATGTTTTCACGAGTGGTCTGGGCGCTTTTGCCGAGTATGTATGTGCCAGTGAAAATGCGTTCGTGCTGAAACCAGCCGGGGCGACGTTCGAGGGCTCTGCGGCCGTACCAGTGGCGGGAATCACCGCCCTCCAGGGCCTTCGCGATAAAGGACGGATTCAGACCGGACAAAAGGTTCTGATTAACGGTGCTTCTGGTGGCGTAGGTACGTTTGCAGTGCAGATTGCCA
>JACZVV010000020.1 GCA_022572465.1 Chloroflexota bacterium | reverse complement strand
TATCATGCCGTGAACAGACGCTGGGCGACCTGTCCCTTTCAGAGGATGCTCGATCAGGGCCAGCGCCGGTCGCGCTACTGGCCCGCTGCCTCGACGCCCGCTACAATGACGCCTCGAAGGAGGCACGATGACCATTGACAAGGTGTATCCCAACGCCGCCGACGCCGTGCGGGACATTCCCAACGGGGCCACGGTCATGATCGACGGGTTCGGCGGGCCCGGCGGCATGCCCAGCTGCCTGATCCTGGCCTTGAGGGACCAGGGCGCCCGCGACCTGACGGTGATCAGCAACACGGCGGGCCTGCCCGGGTTCGGCGCTCGAAGCGGCCAAGTCGTCGTCAATACCAGCGTCCTCTACGAGAACCGGCAGGTGCGGAAGGCCATCGCCTCGTTCCCCGTGCCTCGCTCCGCGTCCAACAAAGGCCCTTTCGAGCGGGCCTGGCTCGCAGGCGAGGTCGAGCTCGAGGTGGTGCCGCAAGGGACCCTGGCCGAGCGCATCCGGGCCGGCGGCGCGGGAATTCCCGCCTTCTACACCCCGACAGGGGCCGGCACCCAGCTCGCCGAAGGCAAAGAAGTCCGCAGCTTCAACGGGCGCGACTACCTGCTCGAGCGTGCGCTGACCGCCGACTTCGCCCTGATCCGGGCCCACATCGTGGACCGGGCGGGGAACGTCGTCTATCGCGGCACGTCGCGAAACTTCAACCCGGTCATGGCCACGGCGGCGGCGGTCACCATCGTCGAGGCCGACGAGATCGTCGAGCCCGGCGATCTGGCGCCCGAGACGGTGGTGACGCCGGGCATCTTCGTCGATCGCATCGTGCGGCGGCCCGAGGACGCGCCATGAAGGAGCCGTTGGGCCGGGAGGTCATGGCCATGCGAGTGGCCCGCGAGTTCCAGGACGGCGACGTCGTCAACCTGGGCATCGGCATCCCCACCCTGGCCTCCAACTTCATCCCGGAGGGGCGCGAGGTGACCTTTCACAGCGAGAGCGGCGTCCTGGGCTACGGGCCGGTGTTGGGAGATGACGAGGGCGACGTCGACCTCATCAACGCCGGCGGCCAGTTCGTAACGCCCATCGAGGGCATGAGCTATTTCAGCTCCGTCGACGCCTTTGCCATGATTCGCGGCGGCCACATCGACGTGACGGTGCTGGGCGCCTTCCAGGTGGCGGAGAGCGGCGACCTGGCCAACTGGTTCCTTCCCGAGCGGGGCGTCGGCAACGTCGGCGGCGCGATGGACCTGGCCGCCGGGGCCAAGCGAATGATCGTGGTGATGGAGCACACCACCGCGGCGGGAGAGCCGAAGATCGTGCGGCGGTGCGCCTATCCAGTTACCGGCCTGAGGTGCGTGGACCTCATCGTGACGGACCTGGCGGTGATCGAGGTCACGCCGAACGGGCTGACGTTGCAAGAGATCGCGCCGGGCTACACGCCCGAGGAGATTCAAGCGAAGACGGAGCCCCGGCTGCGGATCAGCCCCGATTTGAGGGAAGTGGCGCTGTAGGAGGCTGTCACCTCTCAGCCGTCACCGGAACCCTCCGCCCTCCTCATGACCGCCTGGCGGACGGCCTCCAGGTCCTCGACGGTGCGGACGCGCAGCAGAGCGCCCCGGCCGCGGCCGCCCCGAAGGTAGGGGAAGATGACGCCGTCGTCGCTCACTATGGCGGCCCGAAGCCGGGCGACCTCCTCGTCGGAGGGTTCGTTCAGATAGGGCTCGAGGTAGGTCGCCGACGGCGCGACGCGCAGGAACAGGACCTGGGGCCCATCGGCGCCGCCCAACCGAATGCGCCGCATCGACGGACCCAGCTGGTCGACGGTAAGACCGGCGCCGGGCCCGCCCCAGCCGTCGATCGCCTCGACGGCGGCGCGCACGAACGCGTCTTTGAAATGCTCATAGGGCAATGGGGGCCTCCAGCTGACTCGCCGGGTCCGCCCGGTCTCAGCGTATGGCGACCGGCGATGGCGGCTATCGGGCCAGCCGGCGTAACAGCTCTTTGATTCGCGGCGCCTCGTCCAGGGCGTCGGCCATCTCGTCCAGATCGCCGACGGAGAGCATCATCGGATTGCGGTTGAACCGGCCGCCGCTGTAGAAGCAAAACCGGAGCGCCTGCTCACCGTCGTCGTACTGCATCAGTTGGATCGTCGGCTCCCAATGGTCCCGCACGACCTGGACCTCTTCGGTGATGCGGCCTGTGCCCCACGGCATGGAGAAAGGCCGGGGCAGCGGTCTTGGCTTGTTGGTCATCGCACCCCCAGTTTTCGTTCGGGCCGCCTCGGCGACCCACGATCGCGATGCCGCCCAGGCTACCGAGCGCCGATCATTTGCAAAGCGCGAGCGATCTTGTCTTCCAGGGCCAGGTCCGCGCCGTCCTCGACGGCTGCCAGGGCGTCGTGAGCCTCCGCGGGGCTGTAGCCCAGCGCGGTCAGCGCCTCCACGGCGTCGGCGTCCACCGCCGAGAGGGGGACGCCCGGCGCGACGGCCCACTCCTTCTCCAACTTGCTCTTGAGCTCCAGCGATAGACGGGCCGCCGTCTTGCGGCCGATCCCCGGAATCCGAATCAGGCGATCGACGTCTTCGGTGGCGATGGCGTTGACCAGGTCGCCGGGACTCAACACGGAGAGCATCCGCAGGGCGTTTCGCGGCCCCACGCCCGAGACGTTCAACAAGAGGACGAACAGCCGAAGCTCGTCGGCGGCGCTGAAGCCGTACAGGGCCAGCACGTCCTCTTTCATGTGGAGGTGGGTGAAGAGCATGACCCGTTGGCCGGGGCCGCCGGCTCGGGCCAGCGTCGAGGTCGGCACGTGGACCAGCAGGCCCACGCCACCGACCTTGACCACCAAATAATCCTGGCCGGCGGACTCCACCACGCCCTCGACAGATGCGATCACGCCCGGTCGTTCCTTCGCCGCTTCGCACCCACGGCCTCGACGTCTTGCTCCCCGATGAGGCGGTCCAGCGCGGCATGCCTCAGGTGGCAGATCGCGACGGCCAGAGCGTCCGAGGCGTCCAGCGCGATGTGATTCAAGGAACGATTGAGCAGCAGACCGACCATCTCGCGTATCTGCTCCTTGTCGCAGGCCCCGTAGTCGGCGACGGTGCTCCGGACCTTGGTTGGCGTGTATTGCGCGACCGCGACGCGTTGGCCCGCCGCGACCAGAAGGGCGACGGCCCGTGCCTCGCCGACGGCCAGCGCCGAACGGCGCGGCCCCCGGACCACGAAAGGCTCCTCCACCGCCATCGAGTCGGGCCTGTGGCCACGCACCAGCTCCTGCAAGCCCTCGAACATCCGCCACAGCCGACGCTCGATGGGGTCGCCCGACGGCGCATTCAGCACGCCGTAATCGACCAACGTCAGCTCGCCGTCGGTCTCGTCGACGACGCCGTACCCCATGTGGATGGTGCCTGGATCGACGCCCAGAACGCGCATGGCCCCGCCTGTCGACAGATGTCGGAGACATTATACGTCAAGCGTCGCCGTGGAGGTGAAGGAGCTCTTCGAGAGACCGTCGCCGCTAGGCGGAACGTTAGTTCCTCGTCGGCAGCGGCGGCGGCGAGACGCTAGCCCGCCGCCTCAGCCAAGACCTCGTCGGGAAATTCGGCGTTGGTGTGAACCTTCTGGACGTCGTCGACCTCCTCCAGAAGATCAAGCAGGCGAAGGGTCTGCTGTGCCGCCCCCGGGTCCAGGGGCGTGGTGGACTTGGCCACCATCTGAAGCTCGGAGGAGACGATGTTCGCGCCGAAGCTCTCCAGAGCTTGGCGCACCGCCTCCAGCCCTTCAGGCGCGGTGTAGACCTCGAAACCGTCGTCATCGGTCTTGACGTCGTCAGCTCCGGCGTCGATGGCAGCCAGGGCGACCTCCTCCGCCTTCCCGTCGGGAGCTCCGCCGGTGATCACACCCTTGGACTCGAACTGCCATGCGACGCATCCGGTCTCACCCATGTTCCCGCCGTTACGGCTGAAGACCCGCCGAATGTCGGATACGGCACGGTTCCGATTGTCGGTCATGGCCTCCACAAGCACCGCCGCGCCGCCGGCCGAGTAGCCCTCGTAGGTCACCTCGAAGTAAGCGTCTTGCGACTGCCCCTCGCCAGACCCACGTTTGACGGCCCGCTCGATGTTGTCCATAGGCATGTTGTTGTCGCGAGCGCGCTGAATCGCCAGCCGCAGGCGGATGTTCCCTGCTGGATCGGGGCCGCCTTCCCGCGAGGCGCTCGTCAGCTCCCTGGCGAGCTTCGTGAACAGCTGACCCCGCTTGACGTCGGTGATGCCCTTCTTGCGTTTGATCTGAGACCATTTCGAGTGGCCGGACATGATCGCTCCTCCACACGGTTTCAAGAGAATTCTATCACCCAAGCGCAGTGCGGCAAAATTTAGCAGGTGGGGGTCACTCCAGGCCGGGCAGCAGCACCACGGTCATCACGCGGCCCGGCACGTCGACCTTCTTGACCACGTCGGCGATAGCCGGGAGGAGAATCTGTCCCTTCGGGCCCTCGACGACGTACACGTCGTTGCTACCGGTCGAGAAGACCTCGACGAGCGTGCCCAAGGGCTCCTCGTCGTCGGTGACCACCTCCATGCCGACGAGGTGGTAGTGATAGTACGTGTCGTCTGGAAGCGAGTCGAGAGCGCTCTCGGGGACCTCCAAGGCCGCGCCCCGAAGCTCCCTGGCGGCGTCCTGCGAGTCGATGCCCGCCAGCTTGAGGATGCGGCCTCGTTGGTGGAGCCGGCTGCGCTCGACCCGGTGGGGATGGCCCCGCACGTAGAGCTCGCTGCCATCCGCGAACCGGCTCTTGACGTCGGTAAGCTCCTGGACCTGGAGCTCCCCGTGCAGCCCCCAGGGCCTTCCGATGCGCCCGACCTCAACGAACGGCTCGTCTTTCGGTTCTGTGCCGGTGGGTTTCGTCAATGGCCTGGGTGGCGATGATACGCCGGCGGGGGGTCGCCCTCGTGGTACGAGGACCGGTGCTGAATCGGCTGTCGAGACGGGTCGGGTCAGGCGCGACGCCGGGACGTCACGGGATCTCCAGGATGGCCCGAACGTCCTTTTTCACAGCCGCGACCCGGAGGAGGGTGCGCATGGCCTGCACCACGCGGCCCTGGCGGCCGATCACCTTTCCCTTGTCATCCTGGGCGACTTCCAGACGAATGACGATTCGGCCGTCTTCATCCTCGGTCTCCGTCACCACCACGGCATCGGGATCATCGGCGATGGCCTTGGCGATGTACTCGATGAGCTCCTTCATCCGCCAGCGTTATCCTGCGCTTCGCGCTCTTTTTTCAGGAAACGAACGACCGGCTCCGAGGGCTGGGCGCCCATCTTGATCCAGTGGTTGGCCCGCTCCAGGTCGATTCGCACCACCGAAGGATCCGGCATCGGATCGTAAAAGCCGATAATCTCTTTGAACTTGCCGTCTCGAGGAGACTTGGAGTCAGCAACCACGATGCGGTAGCTGGGTTTTTTCTTCGCCCCGACCCGACGTAAACGAATTCGCAGCATGAACCCTGCCTCCTCAAAGACCGACCGATATGCGTGGGACACTCTCCTACACATGGAATTGTAGCTTCGAGGTTCAGCCCTTGTCAATTGAACCGCGGCTAACGTCGGGTTCTGAACTGCTTCAGAGACACGGCAACGAGCCGGACCGTCGGCGCCCTCGTCCCATCGCTCGTCGCGATCCCCGTGCAACAGGGCTGCAAGAGCGCAACATCGGATGCACGGCGCATAAAGCAAGCTGCTGCGGTTTATGCCCCAGCGGCGTCTTCGAGGAGCGATCACCCCGGACTTCCCTCTCGGACAATCGATGGGCAAATTCGGGCCACATCGTCCCTTGACACCCTCCCTTGAGGTCGTACAATCCGCCTGTTCGATGGTGACGGGCAGCACGAGAGCGCCGAACCGGCAATCGAAACCCCTTGGACGAGCCAAAAGCAAGCCCGAGGTCGAGAGGAGAGTGGTATGGGAATGATCGCCCATCGCACCAAGTCGGCGGAGATCCGTGCGGGGCTTGACCACCCCATCGTCGACGCCGATGGTCACCTAACGGAGTTCTCCCCACGCTTCATCGAGTGCGTGCATGAGGTTGGTGGCGTTGATTTCGCCAATCGTTTCCTGGCCAGGATGGCCGAGAGCAACGTGCGGGGAAGCGACTGGAGCGGCTGGGCGGGCCAGTCGTGGGAGCAACGCCGAGACCGGCGTACTCGGCGGAGCCCGTGGTGGGGGTCTCCGACCAAGAACACGCTTGACGCGGCCACCGCGGCCTTGCCTAATCTCCTCCGCGAGCGAATGGATGAGATGGGGATCGACTACGTCATCTCCTACGGCGGCCTGTCTCTCTACTTGCCGCTGGAGAACGACGAGGAGATCCGCCGGATCACGATCCGCGCGCTCAACACGGCACAGGCCGATGTCTACCGGGAGCACGCCGACCGGATAACCCCTGTCGCAGCCATCCCGATGCACACTCCTCAAGAGGCGATCGACGAGCTGGAGCACGCGGTGAACGTGCTGGGGCACAAGGTCATCATGATCGCCCCCGGGGTGCCTCGACCCATCCCCTCCATCCATCGAGAGCACCCCGATGTGTTCCCTGACGCGTGTTGGGTGGACAACTACGCGCTGGACAGCGAATACGACTACGACCCGTTCTGGGCGAAATGCGTCGAGCTGCACGTCGCGGTTACCGTCCACGCCGGGATTCTGCCGGTCGTTCCCTGGTATGGCCGGTCCATCTCCAGCTTCGTCTACAACCACCTGGGAAATCATGCCTACTCGTTGGGCCTGCTGTGTAAGGCGCTCTTCCTCGGGGGCGTGACGCGACGATTTCCAGGCCTGAACATCGCCTTCCTCGAAGGAGGCATCGGCTGGGCCATTATCATGTTTGCCGAGATCATCGGCACATGGGAAAAACGCAACCTCGACGCTTTGGAGCTGACCAACCCCGCCAACATGGACCGCCAGCAGTATCTCGACTTGACAGCGCGATACGGCGGCCCGATGGTCGAAGGCAAGCAAGCGATGATCGAGCGAAACCTCGACCAATTGATTCAAGCGGCGCCGCCGGAGTTGCGGGACGAGTGGGCCGCTCTCGAGATCAGCAAAAAAGACGACCTCCGCGACCTCTTTGTACCGAACTTTTACTTCGGCTGCGAGGCAGACGACCCAATTAATTCCTGGGCGTTCAATACCAAGACCAACCCCTTCGGCGCCCGACTCAACGCCGTCATGGGGTCGGACATCGGTCACTATGACGTGCCCGACATGACCAAGGTCGTCGAGGAGGTCTACGCGTTGGTGGAAGACGGCGTCGTCAGCGAGCAAGACTTCAAGGACCTGGTGTTCGGCAACGCCGTGAGACTCCACGGTGGCATGAATCCCGATTTCTTCAAGGGCACGGCCATCGAGTCGGACGCCGCGAACATCCTGGCGGATACGAAGACCGGAGGAGGCTAGTGCCCCGTCTCGCGTTCAACCACATCGATGAGGTCCCTTCGGTCGAGGTGATGCCTCAGATGCACGGCGATCGCAAAGCCGCCATCCACCTGAAGATCCTAGAGCGGACCGCCGAGCGCCTGGTCAGCTACACGCGATACGACCCGGGGTACGTGGTGGCGCGCCACAGCCACGGCGGCGACGAGGTGATCTACATCATCGAGGGCGACGTCATGATGGGTGACGTTCGTTGCCGGCCCGGGACGTCGATCGTTCTGGAGAAAGGCGCTTCCATCGGGCCTATCGTCGCTGGCGACCAGGGAACGGTTCTGCTGGAGATCTTCCTCGGCGCCGAGGCTGGCAATCCCATCTACCTCGACGATGAGGAATCCAGGCGCCTCTTCCAGTCGAGAGGCATCGACCCGCTGCCGGACGACGCCGCTCCCTCAACCGCGATCTGACACCGTATTGGACTGGGATCTGTTTGATTGACCGTCGCGGCCAGTGTACAATCCACGCGATGCCGCGAAAACGGTTGTGCCGGGTCGACACGACGGCTTCGGGCCGTCGGATCAGGAGGGGAGGACAGTGATGGCGCACACGCTCATGACGGCGAAGGAATCGGCGGAGCGGATCGCGAAACTGCCGCAGGTGAAACGATGGCGTGAGAAGAACTACGAGCCCGGCTCGTGGTTTACCAGCAAGCCCGCGGAAGAGGGCGGGACCTGGGGCTCGTGGGGACACCGGTTCGCGCCGACCAAGCGGGGTATGAGCTTCGTCGAGATGAACCGGGCGGACCCGCATCCGGTACCGGAAGAGGGTACCGGTCTGACGGTGGACAGAGAGGGCGGCGCCGAGCCGTCGGCCGCCCGCTATGACTACCCGCTGAACAAGAAGTACCAGGTCTGGTCCTCCAACGTGGTCGGCCTCTACGAGGAGGCCGTGTCCCGCCAGTGGAGCGCGACGTCTGATCTGCCGTGGGACCAACTGGAGCCGATGCCCGAAGAACTGGAGCGGGCCGTCTGCCAGTTCGTGTGCTTCCTGCACGCGGTCGAGTTCATCCCCACGGACACGCTGCCCTACTACATGACCCGCATCGACCCGGCTTTCCCGGAGGTTCGTCTCTTCCTGTCCAGCCAGTGCGCCGACGAGGCCCGCCACATGGAGGTCTTCAACAAGCGGATGTTCGCCAACGGTGGCGGACCCGGGGTAGAGCCCATGGCGGCCGCCATCCTGGAGTTCACGCAAGAAAGCTCCCTGCCTCGGGAGCTGCAGATCAACGTCACCTCGGACATCGGCCTGGAGTTCCTGGCTTATTGTTACCAGGTCCAGATGATGGGTGAGGCCCTGGTCCTGGACTTTTTCCGGTTTGGCGAGTTCCTGGGCCGCAACCCGTTCGACAAAGAGATGTTCCGGCGCATCATGCAGGACGAGGCGCGCCACGTCTCCTTCGGCACCATGCATATGAAGTACCATCTGGAGAACGCCCCCAAGGACGAGCGGGAGCGCGCCCTGGAGATGGTCCACTTCATCGCCTCCATCTCCGAGGCCGGCGGCAGCGGCTTCAGTCTCCTCATCAACCCCAGCATCATCGAACCCTTCGCTCTCCTGGCCGCCGGCAGCATGGGGAATATCGAGCGAGGCTGGGATAAGGTCCGCGAGTTCTGGGCCCACACGGTGCAGGCGTACCTGAACCGCTGCGAGCTGGCGGGCTTCCCGCGCTGGGACAAATGCCTGTTGCCCAGAGAGGCCCCATTCTAAAGCCCCAAGGCGGTTTGACCTTTAGCCAGGAGGGTTCACGTGGCTGAGCCACGCATTCGCGTACCCCCAATGAGACCCGTGGAGCCGCAGCCGGTGCCCTCGGCCGAGGAGATCCACAGGATGCTGGACCGGCATCCTGAGACCCAGAAGATCCGGGCCCGCAAGTTCAGCGATTGGCTGACGACCCCCCTGGAAGGCGGCCTCTGGACCGCCTGGGGCTTGAAGGCGAAGCCGGACGCCATGGGAATGAGCTACATGGCGGTGAACGAGGTGAGCCCGGCTGGGGAGCCTCCCGAGATCGGCGCCGCCCGGCTCACACAAACCCGCTATGTGGCCACTGACCCCCGGATCGCTGGGGAGGAAATCGAGCGGGCAATCGCTCCCAAATACGGCTTACAGCGAGAGCTGGACCGCAAGTACGATGTCTGGGTCGATGGGGCCCCCCAACTGGCGGAGGAGGCCCTGTCCCGCCAGTGGCGGCCGACCCTGCACCTGCGCTGGGAGGAGATGTCGCCTCTTTCCCCGGACCTGGAGCGGGCCTTCGACCAGTTCCTCACCTATCTCATCCAATGCCAGTACTTCTGCTCCGACGCCATGGGGCCCTGGATAGGGCGGGTGCACTTTGACTTCGTTGAGATCAAGAGCTACCTGGCCTACGAGCTCTTCGATTACAACCTGCACTGCGGGGTCCTGCGGAAGCGTGTCCTGTCCAACGGCGGCGGCATGGGCACCCAGGTGGACGGTGTTGATGCGGGGGTCCTGGAGACGTGCAACGAGGCCTCCCAGGGGTTCGAAGGCGAGGTGGAACGAGATTTCACCGGGATGGTCTTCGCCCTGGACGTTTTCTTCAACGGCCTGGTGCTGGAGATGCTGCGGCTTGGCGAAGCGGCCGGCAGGACGCCTTTCGATCGCGGCCTGTTCAGGCCGATGATCCAGGACAACGCCCGCCACGTGGCATGGGGCTGCAAGCGGATCAGGTACTACCTGGACCACTGCCCGGACCGGGAGGAGGCCGTCGTCAAGCTGCACACCATCGCCGATCGCATCGAGCCGGCGCAGGCCGAGCAACACCTGCTGAATCCCAAGGTACTGGAGCCCCTGGCGATGCTCTTGGGCGACGGCCCAGCCAAGATCGAGGACGGGTACGCCTTCTTGCGCCGGTTCTGGCCCCAGTTCGCCGAGCGCTACCTCGCGAGGTTGGACGCCATCGGCATGCCGCGCCGCGACCGTTGCCTCATGCCCCTCGAGGCCCCGTTCTAGGACACTTCGGCCGCTGAGCCGCCGGACCAGGTGCGACGATGAACGTAAACGTCCCGACGAAGTTCCCTTCCGTGGAGTGGTTCCAGGCTCTCCAGGAGCTGGTCAACAGCCAGGAGGAGAAGTACCGCCGCCTGGGCTACGCCGATTCCAGGGCCCTCTTTCGGATCAAGGCCGGCGATGGCCTGAAGACCGACCGGGCGTTCGGCGTCATCTTCGACGTCTATAGCTGCACCGAGGTGCGCGACCTCGGTCCGGACGAAGCCGATGCGTGGGACCCCGACTGGGTCCTTGAGGCGAGCTTCACCGACTGGAAAGAGATGATCGAGAACGTTCGGGCCCACGGCCGCGCGGACTCCGATCACACGCTCAATCGGCTCAGCCTGCTCCAGCACCCCTTCCGCATCTACGGAGCCGACCAGATGCGGGTGGACCAGTTCTATCGTCAGCAGTTCTCCTACCAGGAGTTCATCGACGAGGCGGCCGCGCTCGACACCGTCTATTGACGCCCCGCGTCAGCTCGGCACCACCGTCACCTTGATCGCGCCGGTCTTCTTGTCGTTGGCGCAGGCGAAGGCCTCGTGCAGCGACGTCAGCGGAAACTGGTGCGTCTGGATAACCTCGATCTCCTCCCGGTAGCGAGGCAGCAGCGAGACCGTGGCCCGGAACTCGGACCCTCGCCGGCCCATGCCGTAGATGATGGAGCCGAGGATCTGAAGCTCTTTGATCAGCAAGCCGATGGCGTTGAGCGTCGGTGGGGTCAGGAACACGCCGAGGATGACGATCCGTCCCGCGGGGCGGCAGGCGTCGATGGCCTGGTCGAGGGTTTTGGCCGCGCCGCCGACGGTCTCGATCACCGCGTCGGGAGCGCCCTCGCCGACCCACGCATCGATGTCGTCCTCCGCCAGCGGCACCAGTCCGATGCGCTTGGCCGCGTCGCGCTGGTGGGGGTAACGCGCCGTGATGGCGACCTCACCCGCCCGGTCGCGGGCCGCCAGCCCCGCCAGCAGGCCGATGTTGCCCGCTCCGAGGATCAGGACCCGGCTGTCGACGTCCAGCCGGGCGAGATGCACGCCGCGAACGCAGACGGCGAACGGCTCGGAGATCGACGCCGCCAACGGCGCGACCGAGGCGTCCACGGGGTGAATGGCGTACCGCGGCACGTCGATGAACTCGGCCAGGCCGCCAGGAGGGCCGATGCCGATGAACTCGCCCTTTTGGCACAGATGCCGGTCGCCGGCCAGGCACAGGTCGCACGTCCCACAGAACGTATGCGGCTCGACGGCGTAGACCGCGTCGGCCAGACCGGCGCCGCCGTCCATGACCGTGCCCACCATCTCGTGGCCGGGCACCGTACCCGGCGCCATGGGCATCTCGCCCCGGTAGGCGTGCAGGTCGGAGCCGCAGATGCCGCAAGCGGCGATGCGCAGCCGCACCCAATCGGGCCGCAGCGCCGGCGGCTCCACATCCCTCACGTCGAGGCCATCGACGGTCCATTGCGCCTGGAGCATCGGCTCTCCTCCTCATTGATTGCCAACGGCGTCAGGCCGGCTGGCCAGATGGGCCAATTGTAGGTTGCTGGAATCGGGTGTCAAGGAGCCGTCGCGGAGCCTGGCAATCAGGGCCCAATTGCCCGATTGCGATGCCCGTTGCGCCTCTCACGCCTCCCCGGCGTCGGCCCAAGAATCAGGAATAATGTTGGAGCATACCAAGGGGCCGCCCAGCCGGCGCAGGCCACGGGCAGAAACGACGCTTGCATCGAGGGCCAACGGCTCCGACCCAGCCACCCCCGCAATGACGATTTTCGTCACGACCTGGGGGGTCTCGGTTCGACTTGACAGCCCAAATGCTCGTCGTTACAGTGCGGTTCAACATTGGGCGCCCGCGCCAAACGCTGGCGGCTGGCGTCGCGCGACGATGGCTCACGGCACGGCGGTTGAACAGGAGGAGACGATGGACCGGTATATGATCATCTCGGCGGATGGGCACGCCGGTGTCCCTGAAGGCGGATACCGGCAATACCTGGAGTCCCAGTACCACCACGAGTATACCGAATACCTCAAGGGGTACCTGCCCGGCACCGGGGCTCACCGTAAGTCTCTGGAAAACTTGGGCGGAGCGGTCTTTGGCAAAGAGGTGACCGAGGAGACCGAGGCGCAAAAGGAGGTGGAGGCAGGTGGGCGAGTGGGGGCCTGGGATCCGGACCGGCGCATCAAGGAGGTGGAAGCCGATGGCATCGTGGCCGAGGTGCTGTTTCCCGACGGCTCGCTGAAGAACAACGCGCCGTTCTTCGCTTCGTCCAAGCCGGGGTCCTACCCCTACGAGCTGCAGGCCGCGGGGGCCAGAGCGTACAACCGGTGGCTGGCCGACTTCTGCTCCAAACAACCGGGGCGGCTGGCGGGACTGGCGGTGATTACGATCCATGACGTTGAGGCCGCGGTGTCGGAGATCCAGTGGGCCAAGCAGGCAGGGCTGATGGGCGTGATCATGCCGGCGTCGGTTGGGGATAGCGGCGACCTGCCGTTCTACAACCACCCACGCTACGAGCCGATCTGGGCCACGTGCGCCGAGACGGCGCTGCCGTTGCACACCCACGTGGGCTCCGCCGTGCCCGACTATGGCGGACTGCCCGGGGCGCGGCTGATCTTCCCCACGGAATCGAGCTGGTTCTCCCACCGGCCGCTCTGGTTCCTGCTGTGGAGCGGCGTCTTCGAGCGATACCCCAAGCTGAAGATGGTCTTCACGGAGCAAGGGTCCACGTGGGTCCCGGACATCTTGCCCCGAATGGATAGCATGTACCACGGCCTGTTCCGGGATATCCAGGAGACGCTGCCGCTGTCGCCGACGGAGTATTGGGAGCGGCAGTGCTTCGTCTCGGCGATGTTCAGGGACCGCACCGAGCGAGACGCCCGGCACGGCATCGGCGTGAACAAGCTGGTGTGGGGCTCCGACTATCCGCACGTCGAAGGGAGCTGGCCCCACAGCGTCAAGACGCTGCACAACGCGCTGGAAGGGGTGCCGGAGGAAGAGACCCGGGCGATGTTGGGCGAGAACGCCCTGGGGGTGTACGGCTTCGACCGGAAGTTGCTGGAGCCCATCGCTAGCAGAGTCGGACCTAAGATCGACGAGATCTAACGGACGCTCGGGCTGCAACGCCCGCTTGCGGAGGGGTCCGGGGGTCCGCGGCTACTCGAAGTTGATGACGCTGCGAGCGACCTCACCTCGGGCCAGCAGGTCGAACGCGACGTTGATATCTTTCAGGTCGAAACGCCTGGTGATGAGCTCGTCCAGCTTGAGCTTGCCCGCCCTGTACAAGCTCAAGATCTTCGGAAAGTCGACGTGGGGCCTGGCCGAACCGTACATCGAGGCGATGATGGTCTTCTCCAGGATCAAGGCCCGCGCGTCGATGGTGACCGGCGTGTCGAGGGGCGCGTGACCCACCCAGACGGTGACGCCTCGCCTGCGAGTGCAGAGCACGCTCTGGACGAAGGGCGCCTCCACCAGGCCGATGGCTTCGAAGGCGTAGTGGACGCCTTGGCCTCCGGTGAGCTCCTTGATCCTGGCCACGGGGTCTTCTCGGGACGCGTTGACCGTATCGGTAGCGCCGAACTCACGGCCAAGGTCCAGCTTATAGTCGAGCATGTCGACGGCGATGATCTGGATCGCGCCGGCGATGACCGCGCCCTGAATGCAGTTAAGGCCCACGCCGCCGCAGCCAAAGACGGCGACGGTGCTGCCGGCGCCGACTCGCGCCGTGTTGATGGCCGCGCCGACGCCGGTCGTCACGCCGCAGCCCACCAGCGCCGCCTGGGGAAAGGGAATCGATTTGTCGATGGGGACCGCGGCGACCTCCGGCACGACGGTATAGGCGCTGAAGGTGCCCAGGCCGGCCATCTGATATAACGCCTCGCTCTCCCCTTTCATCCGGACCTTGGCCTGGGCGGCGGGCGGCCGCTGGCACAGGTTGGGATAGCCGCTCTGGCACGACTCGCACGTGCCACAGCTCGCCATCCACGACAGGATGACGTGGTCGCCGGTCTTCACCGTCGAGACGCCCTGGCCGACGGCCTCCACGATCCCGGCGCCCTCGTGGCCCAGCACGCACGGCATCGGGATGTTGCCCCAGTCGCCCTTGATCACGTGCCAGTCGGAGTGGCACACCCCGCTGGACATGATCTTGACCAGCGCCTCGCCGGGGCCCGGCTCGTCCAGGTCCAGCTCGACGAGCTTGAGCGGCGTCTTGGGCTCGTACAACACTGCTGCTTTCATGGCCGTTTACCTCCAGGGTGTCCGAATCTGCCGCGCGTGGGTGCTCCAGGCGAGACGTCACAGGGGCTATTTCCCAATTGCCCCTCGGGCCACCGCAGTATCCTGGGGCAACCCCTTTTTCGCAAGAGGTTCCCAGTATATCCCCGGCGGCGCGGCTGAACCGGCGGCTGAGCCGGCGGCTGGGCCGCAGCCAACATTGAGCCGGGCGGCTAAGCCGCTGCAACATTGGGCCGGAGGCTGAGCCAGCGGCGGGGCCGCAGCAATCTCGGGCGGCAAAAGCCGATGTGGCTCAGCCACTGGCTCAGCCAGCGGCGCCTCACCGTACCTTCATCTGCACCGGTCCGGGCAGGTCGGCCGGCGGATCGTCGGCGATGATGCGCTGGCCGTACAGCGGCCGGAGCTCTTCATCCGTTCGTTGCAGCAGGCCGCCGAACACCAGCGCGTTGTGCTCTCCGAAGTCGGGTGAAGCGCGGCGAACGGCGCCGGGCGTGACCGAAAGCTTCCACGGCATCCCAGGATACGGAAACACGCCCATCTCGCCGTGGGCCACGGGCACGTAGAAGCCTCTCTCGTAGAGGTGCAGGTTGCTCACCAATTCCCAGTTGGCCAGGACCGGGGCGGCTGGAATGCCCGCGCCCTGGAGCAGGTTTGCACCCTCGTTGTGATCGTAGCGCTTGGTCCAATTGGCGATCAGGCCGTCGATCTCGTCATGATGGTCGCGGCGGCCCGTCTCGGTGGAGAAACGTTGGTCATCGAGAACGGGATCGCCGATGAGCGCGACGAAGCGCCGCCAGTCCTCGTCGCCGCGGATGGAGAGAACGACCCACATGTCGTCTCCAAAGGAGGGGTAGCAGCCCTGAGGCGCAAAGCGGGCATGGCGATTGCCTCTGCGGGGCGTGATCCGGCCCGCCACCGTATACTCCAGGATCGTCTCCGGGAAGAAGCAGAGGCCGGCCTCCTGGAGGCTGATGTCGACGTGCTGCCCTTCGCCGGTGCGGAGACGATGCATCAGGGCCGCCTGTATCGCGACGGCGGCGTGGCACGAGGTCACCGGGTCGGCGTAGTACAGCGACGTCCGGTAGGGACTGTCGTCGTCGCGATAGCCGGTGACGGCGCACAGCCCGCACGTCGCCTCGATGTTGGCCCCGAAGGCGATGTAGTCCCTGGCCGGGCCGTTCTGCCCGAAGGCGGAGATGGAGACCATGATGATCTCCGGGTTGGCTTCTCGCATCGCCGGATAGTCCAGGTCCAGGTTCGGCAGGACTCGCGGGCTGTAGTTCTCCAGCACGACGTCGACCTCTTTCACCAGGCTCAGGAGGAGATCGCGGCCCTCGGGTTTGGAAAGGTCCAGGGTGGCGCCGTACTTGTTCCGGTTCATCTTGTTGAAATAGCCCGAGCGGTTGTAGTGGTAGCGCAACGTCTGCATCCCGGCGTAGTGGCTGCCTCGGGTGACGGTACGGTCGGCCGGCTCGATCTTGATGATCTCCGCGCCGAGATCGGCCAGATACCGGCCGGCCAACGGTCCCACCCAATGGCCCGTTAGCTCCAGGATGCGGATGCCGGCCAGGGGCAGCGGCGAGGCCGACGCGGCCGGCGGCTCTAACGCAGGCCAGTCGGGCGTAGGCCGGTCGGGCGCGGCGCGGCTATCGTCACCAGTGCGGCCACCACCGTTGGGCGTCCTGCGGCCGCCGTTAGGCCAAACGGCGGCGCCATCGCCCAGCAGCGGCGCCGGACGACGTATCCGCGGCGGCGTTCGCTCGAACTTGTAGGGAAAGCCGGGGACGATCGTTTTGCCCGCCACGGGATGCTCGATCTCCTCGAACCACGCTCGCTCGCGCAAGTGGTCCCACCGAAGAAGATCGGGCGTGACGTAGACCGGCCCCACGGCGACGCGAAGCTCCTGCGCCCGATGGAAGACCTCTTCTTTGGTGTGATGCCGGCACCACTCGCCCAGGATGTCGTTGAGCTCTTCCATGTGGTCGAGCCAGATCTGTCTGTCGGAGAACCGAGGGTCTTCGATCAGCTCGGGCCGCTCGATCAGCACGAAGACGTTGGGGTCCCATCGCGTCAGCATGAAGACCACCCAACCGTCCTTGCAAGGGGTGGCGTCGGACTTGCTGCGCCGGAGGACCGCCCCCTCGTGGGTCCACGCCGTCGAGGTCCAGCAGTGCGCCGAGAGCATCGCCTCCACGGCCGAGACGTCCACGTGCTGGCCCCGGCCCGTTCGCCCCGCCCACCACAGCGCCGCCAGCGACGCCAATGCCGCATGACCACCGGCGTTGAGCTGGGGCTGGTTGCCGGGCACCATCAGCGGCTCCTTGTCGCGGTGCCCGCCGAAGTACATGTACCCGCCCAGAGCATAGTCGACGATCTCTTCACCTTGCCAGCGGCTGTACGGGCCCGTCTGGCCGAAGTGCGTCACCGAGGTGAGCACGATGGCGGGGTTACGCCGGCTCAGGGCCGGTAAACCCAGGCCCAGCTCCTCCATGCGTCCCGGAGCGAAGCTCTCCACGACCAGGTCGGCCTGGGCGGCCAGGTCGAGGAGCGTATCGCGATGCCGCGGCAGGGTCGGGTCGAGAGTCGTGGCGTGCTTGTTGGCGCAGTAGTGCAGGAACAGCCCGCTCTTCTCCGGGTGCGGCTCGTCGTTCGGAAACGGCCCCGTTCGACGCAGCGGGTGCCCTTCGGGGGCCTCGACGAGGAGCACCGTGGCGCCCAGATCGGCCAGCAGCTTGGTGCAGTACGCGCCGCCGATGTCGAGGCTCAGATCGAGGACGTTCAGATGGGAGAGGGCCTGGTCCGGCATGCCGGCCTTTCAGCGCGATGGCGACGGAAGCGATACGTGGACTGATTGTAGCGGCCGGCAGTGGGCTGTCAAACGTGGGTCGAGGGCGTGTGGGCAACCGACGCTATCACCACCGACGCTGCGTCACGTAGCTATGGAACAAGATCTACAGCCGGGAAATCCCAGAGGGCCTTTCCGATCACCGAGACCACCTGGTTGGACTAACTGCAGCAGCGTAGCACGTTAGGTTATGATAGGAAATGAGCAGCTTTTTCGTTGTCGATGAGGGCTTATCCTCAAGCCAACCGGTTCCAAGTCCCCAGAGGTGATGAAGCAGTGAGGATAAAACACATCGCTGAACGGCTGGCCAATACCCTTTTGGGCCGTGTGCGCCTGGAAATTCGCAAGAAGAGCGAAAGCGAGCGGCTTACACTCCGCGGCACCCTAGCCCAGGCGGCGAGTCTGGGGTTTAAGCCTGCAACGGTCATAGACGTAGGAGCCGATGTTGGCACCTACGAACTGTATGAACCATTTGCCGACGCAAAGCTCCTGCTCATTGAGCCGCTTGTAGAGAATGAACCCTCGTTGCGGAGGGTTGTGGCCAGATATCCGGGGGCCGAGTACGTTATCGCTGCCGCGACCGGCAAAAAAGGCAAGGTCACGATCAATGTCCACCCCGACTTCAACGGTTCCTCACTTTATCTGGAGCGCGAAGACAGCGACGTGAACGGAGTACCCCGAACCATTCCTGCGTTCACCCTGGATGACCTATGCAAGGCTCGTGGCCTGATGGGTCCCTATCTGCTCAAAGTGGACGTGCAGGGCGCGGAGCTCGACGTCCTCGCCGGAGCGTCCGAGATTTTGGAGGACACGGAGTACGTCGTACTGGAGGTTTCCCTGTTTCAGACCTTCGTCGATGGACCCCAGCTACATGACGTCGTTGCGTTCATGAAAGAGCGAGGGTTCGTTGCATACGACATCTTCGGTCACAACTACCGGCCGCTCGATGGCGCCATGTGTCAGATCGATATGGCGTTCGTGAAAGATAAAAGCCCTTTCAGGCGAGTTCATGCCTTCGCGACGAAAGAGCAGCGCGCCACGCTCAACGCCCACGCGGTAAGAGGCAGGCGCGCCGCGTAGGCGTTCCCCTTCTCTCGCGGTTGCCCCGCGGCCACACGCCGGGTTGGTGATCTATCCGGCGATAGCCGTATCAGGGCCTTGCCCCAGAAGGAAGAGGAGCTTCCGGCAACGCCCTGCTAGGCCAGGGAGCCGCCGTCGAGGAAGACGGTCTGGCCGGTGAGGAAGTCGGAGGCCGGCGAGGCCAGGTACACCACCAGCAGCGCCACCTCTCGTTCCGAGGCGAACCGGCGCAGCGGGATTTCCGACAGCAGGCGTTTGCGCTGCCGCTCGTCGCTCATCAGCAGCTCGTTCAGCTCCGTTTGGACCCATCCGGCGCCGACGGCGTTGACATTGATGCCGTGGCGCGCCCACTCGACCGCCATGGAACGGGTCAGCTGGGCCAGGCCGGCCTTGCTCACGTCGTAGGTAAAGCGGTACCTGGCGGCCTTGACGGCGTTGACCGAGGCGATGGTGACGACCTTGCCGCTCCCCCGCTCGATCATGTGCGGCCCGACGGCGCGCATGCACAGGAACGCGCCCTTCAGGTTGGTGTCCATCACCTGGTCCCACTCGGCAACGGACGTCGGCTCGAAGAAGCCGGGCAGCTCGGCGGCGCCGGCCGGGTTGAACCCCGGGAGCGGCACCATCGGTTTGACGATGGCGATGCCGGCGTTGTTGACCAGGATGTCGACTCGACCCAGGCCCTCGATGACGCTGGAGACCAGGCGCGCGACGTCTTGCTCTTTCGTGATGTCCGTGGGCACGGCGACGCACTTCCGGCCGAGGTCGCGCACCTGGGCCGCGACCTCGTTGAGCGGCGCTTCGCTGCGGGCCGCGATACCCACGTCGGCCCCGGCTTCTGCCAGGACCAGCGCGATGCTCCTGCCGATGCCCCGGCTGGCGCCGGTCACGATGGCGGTGGACCCTTCGATGGAGAACTCGGGGAGGTTCATGGCTATCGGAAGAGAAGGTCAGGCCGTGCGTGGCCGGCGCGAGTCGTTCGGGTCACGCTTTACTTCGACCGCAACAGAAGAAACTATAGCAGAGCCGGTATGGGGCTTCAACGAAGCAGGGGCCACCAGGGCACGAGGATACGAAGGGAGGCGCCGTCCGTTGCCGTGGAGCGCTCAGAGCGCCCGCACGAGGGCCGCTTCGATCTCCTCGAAGGTGGCGAAAGCCTCGAACCTCGCCGCCACGACGCCGTCCCGGTCGATGACGAACGACCACTCCAGGCTGGGGAGTCCCCACTCGAACACGGTGGGCGAGACCCGCGCCAGGTCCGGGTTGTTTTGGAACTCGCCGGGGTTGTCGTAGAAGTCGACGTGGACGAAGTTCGCCAGGCCCCGGTAACGGTCCTTCAGCGCTTTCAGCACGTCGACCTGAGGCCCGCATACCTCGTTGGTGCAGAACGCGGGGCTGGCGAACACGATCACCGTCGGAAGGCCGTTGGTCACGGCGTCGGCGATGGTCAGTCGATAGAGGTCGGGGTCCTGCAACGAGCCCGTGCTGAGCTGGGCGATGCTCTCCACGTCGTCGAGCGTCTTGCTCTCGCTGCGGAACGCCGGCGCGCCGACGGCCAGCGCGGAGGGCGCCTCCAGGACCTCGAAAAAGAGCTCCGCGGTGCGCCGCGACCCGTCGGGACCCTCCACCACGATGTCGACGGCCCACGGGCCCGGCCGGTCGAACGTCAGGTCGGTGGTGTAGAGCCCCCGTTGGCCATAGGGCCAGGGTTGATACTCGGCCGTGGCTGCTTGCGGCGGCGCATCGACGGCGGCCTCCCCGACGAAACGCGCGGAGACCGAGGTCGTCGGCAAGGACACGACCCCATCAGGAGCGACGAGCAGGTAGCCGAATCGATTGAGGCCGACGCCCAGGTCGGCGGTCCCGAGAATCACTTGGAGTCCGTCGGGCGATTCAGGGCCTTTGATCAAAGGGGTCCGGTCGGGCCGGGCCGCCAGGTCCGGCGTCGGAGTGGGGCTTACCGGCGGCGGCGTAGCGGTCGACGTGCCTCCCGAGCAGGCGGCGATCACGATAGCCGTCGCCAAGATAGCCGGGAAAAACGCGAGCTTGAAAACGGTCTCTCTCCTGCCTGCCTGCCTGTGTGGTAGTACGCCCTTGCAAGAATACCAAGATTTCGGATTGGCGGCGGGGACGGCCCGCCAACGATCGGGCTCCCCTCACATCGGCGGCGGACCTCTTGGTTCGGCCGTGAGCGTCTCGCTTGACGGCCCAATCCCCTTCATGTAGCCTCGGGGCACCTTCAACGGTGGCGGTATCGGATGGAAGAGTCGGCCGACAGGTTCGACACGAACGGCGGGGGCAGTGGGCCGCGGCCCATGCTGAAAAGCGAGGTGGTGCTCTCATGACAACGACCGAACGGAAGATCAAGGTGGTGGACTGCGACACGCACTTCTGGCAGCCGGTGGAGATGTGGGAGTCCTACATCGAGCCGAAGCACAAGGACGCCGTCCTGAAGCAAGTCGGCGCCGTCGACATAGCGAACAAGCTGCCCCCCGGGGTCATGGCCAAGGTCGAGGAGTCGCGGGCCATCCGAGGCGGCGACCACGCGCCGGAGCGCCTCCAGTGGATGGATGAGGAGGGGATCGACGTCAACATCATCTATCCAGGCACCGGCCTGTTCGCCTATGCCTCGGACCCCATCGTCTCCTCGGCGGCATGCCGCGCGTTGAATCGTTTCGCGGCCAACTTCGCCGACGCGGACCGCGCCCGGTTGAAACCATGCATGTTGCTGCCGGTCCGGTTTCCCGAGCTGGCCCTGGAAGAGTTCCGCTATGCCTCCCAGGAGCTGAAGCTGGAGGCGATCTTCGCCGCCCCCACCCCCGACCCAACCCGCCGTTGGTCCGATCCTTCCTACGACCCGCTGTGGGAGGCGGTGCAAGAAGCGGGCGTGGTGATGACCTTCCACGAGTTCACCCGCATGGGCGGCGACGCGCCCATCGTCGCGCGCCAGTCGTACAAGGACTCCTACCCGCTGATGTACCTTTGCGGGCACGTCGTCGAGGCCCAGCTTGCCGTGATGGACATGATCGGCGGCGGCGCGCTGGAGCGGTTCCCCGGCCTCAAGGTTGGCTTCGTCGAGGCCCACGTCGCCTGGCTGCCGGGGTGGCTGGCGACGATGGACAGTATATGGCCTCGTGTCTCCACCATGTACGACGAGACCGGCGGCACCGGGACCCTGAGCATGACCCCCACCGAGTTCTTCCGGCGTCAGTGCTTCATCGTGGCCTTTCCCGACGACGCCTGGATCGCCGAGGTCGTCAAGTACGTCGGCGAGGACAACGTGACGGTGTGCACCGACTACCCCCACCCGCAGACGCGGTACGGGGCCGTCGAGATGTTCCACGAGCGGCAGTCGCACCTGCCGGAGAGCGTCCGCCGGAAGGTGCTGGGCGGCAACGCGGTTCGCATCTTCAATCTGGAGTGACGGGCTGGAGTAGCAGGCTACACCCGGCTCGTTTGCCGTCGTTGCTTGGAGCGGAACGAAGGTCCGGGTGCGGAGGCTACTTCTCCTGGAACCACTGGATCGCGCCGCGTAGGCCCCGCTCCTCGATCATCTGGCGGAGCTCCCGCACTCCGTGGGTCTCATGGGCGATGGCGTCCCACTCGGCGCCGAACATGATGGCCGTCCGGAAGCCCTGCACGTCCATGACGCGATTGATGGAGAGCTTCTTGATGCGCAGCAGGTCGGCCGGCACCTTGGCGATGCGCCGAGCGTAACCGAACGTCTCCTCCTCCAGCTTGCCGGCGGGGAAAGCCCGCGTGGCCCATCCCATCGCCTCCGACTCCTTGCCCGTGATCTGGCTGCCTGGAAGAAACGAGAGCCACTTGGCCCGATGGGGCCCGACATGCCAGGCCCACATCTGGCCGATGAGCCCGGCGCCAGCCGGAATCGAGGGAAAGCCGATCGTGGCGTCCTCGGCCACGAAGGTGATGTCGGCGCAGATGCAGAGCTGGGTCGCGCCCGCGAGGCAGTACCCATGGACCATGGCGATCACCGGCTTGGGCAGGTCTCGGAGCCGCTGCCACCGCTCGAGGTTCGCCTGAAGGCGCTCCCGGTCCTGGTCGGCGGTCTCGCCTGCGGAGCTTCGCGTCAGATCGTAGCCGGATGAGAACGCCCGTCCCGCGCCTCGAATCACCAGCACCTTGATCTCGGCGTCTCGCCCAGCCTCGCCCAACGCGTCGTCGAACTCGCCCAACAGCTGCGGGCTCATCGCGTTGAGCTTCTCCGGCCGGTTCAGGGTGAGCGTCCCGATCGAGTCCTCTTTGGCCAGCGTCACGAGTTGGTCTGTCATGGGGCCTCCTTTTTCGATCGGCAACGAATAGGCGCCTCACCGGCGTCAACAGTGGCATGCGTCGCCCATTCGTCTGACATAATCAGGGCGCCTGCCATATTCAGGGCTACTTCAGGGCGATGGCGTTGGCCGGCGAGCCGACGCCCCGAGGCAGGTTCAGCGGCACGCTGACGACCATGCACTCGTACACGCCGTCGGCCGCGCAGTCCTCGGCCAGCGCCTCCAGGTCCCACAGCTCGCCCAGGGCCATGCCGAGCAGCGGGATCAGGCGCCGGTGCAAAAACCCCACGTCGGGGCTGCCGGGCGTGTCCTCCACCGCGGGGTTGTCCGCCGCGACCAGGGCGAAACCCCGGTCCCAAAGGAAACCGGCCATCTCCCGCGTCGCTTTCAGACCCGGCGTCCCCAGGCCACCCGGGCCCAGGTGATGCGGCAGCCGCTCCCGCTCGTCCGCCGTCAACCCCAGGTAATACCCCATCCACCCCGTTCTGAGCAGCAGAATGTCGCCCTCCTCCGTCTCGACGCCCTGGGCCTGGAGCGCCTCGGCCAGCAGGTCCTCCTCCAACGGCGTGTCCTTCGAGGGGTCCAGCGGCGTCCCCCGCCTCTCCATGTGCCGCGGCACGTCCAGCAGCACGCCTCGTCCGACGATGCCATGGTCGGCCCAAAGGTTGATGCCCAACGCGCCGCGATCGGTATCCTCTTCCTGGAGACCGTTGTAGAAGCCGAGCTCCCGGAAGCGCATGTGCCGGAGAGCGTCCAACTGACTCGACGCTTGCAGGTAAAAGTCGTCGAGCTTGTCGTCCCGGCTGTTGCGGTTGTTGGAGAAGACGTCGTGGCGGTAGGACTTGCGGTGGTCCACGATGGGCGGGTTGGGCAGATCGAGGGGCAAGGAGAGATTGAAGGCCTTGCCCTTGCGGACCAGGCCCGCGGCGCGGGCCATGCGCTCGGGAGTCAACCGGTTGATGGTGCCAAGCTGGTCGTCGGCGCCGAAGACGCCCCACGCGTGCCGGTCGCCCGTCGCCTCGATGACCGGAAGGTCCTCGTAGGCCGGGAAAGGAACGTCCGTCATGGGTGTCTCCTCCAGGGGCCGGCAGGCCGCTGTTTCGGATGATGGGGAGGATACGCGAGGCCCGATGGAACGTCAACCGCCGGTGCGGGCGGCGTTGGACGCGGCTGTTGCAGAGGATCGCCACTGACGTATGCAAAGGCGGCCTTACACACCGTAGCGAAACCCGCTCACCCGGGGTTGGCGTCTTCGGGTATCATCGACAGACTGGTCCGACGAAGAGGGACCTTGGCCAAAACGATTTCGGTAGCGGGACCGCTGGCGGGGCATACGCCGCCGGTGCGCGAGTCGGCGCAAGCGCTGCGGACACGCCGGCGCCTGAGCGTTCGGCACGTGAAGCCGGCCCGCGGCGGGTTGCACGCCGCGCCGGGCCTCGCAACAGAGCACTCGCCGAAAGGAGTCATTATGCGTTTCGAAGGGAAGGTCGCCATCATCACCGGAGCGGGCACGGGCATCGGCCGAGACATGGCCATCGAGTTCGCCAAGGAAGGGGCCAAGGTCACGATCGCCGCGCGCCGCAAGGAGCTGCTGGAGGAGACCGCGGACCTGGCCGAGCAAGCGGGGGGCCTGCGTCCGCTGGTCGTGCAGATGGACTTGACCCACGAGGACCAGGTCGAAGACATGGTCGAGCAGACCGTGGCCGCGTTCGATCAGGTGGACTACATGATCAACAACGCCGCCGTCCCTGGCAAAGACCTGTACGTGTGGGAGCAGACGCTTCAGAATTGGAACGACACCTTCGCTACCAACCTGACGGCGAAGTTCCTCACGTCACGCGCATGCCTGAAGCACATGATGCCGCGACGCTCGGGCGTGATCCTGACGTTCTCGTCCACGGCGGCCCTGGGCCCGTACCCCAGAAAGAGCCACTACACGGCGTCGAAGTCCGGCATCTTCGGCTTCACCCGGACGTTGGCCCAGGAGGTCGGGCCCTACGGCATCCGCGCCAACTGCATCATCCCGGGCGCGATCAACACCGAGCTGCTCCAGAACTACATCAAGCGCATCGCGGGCGAGCAAGGGCGCGACCCCGGCGAGCTGGCCAAGGAGATGTCGAGCGGCTCGGCGCTCCAACGGCAGGTGGAGCCGCGAGAGGTGACCCAAACGGTGATGTGGCTCTGCTCCGACGACGCCAGCGCCATCACCGGCCAGATGATCCGCGTCTGCGCCGGCGCGGCCATGTGGTAGGGCGCGACGCTCGTTTTCTCGTTGACACCCCCTACGGGCCATGCTAGAGTGCGGAGTCCACTAGGAGCCTGAAAAGGCTGTGGCAATTTCAGGGCAACTTGCCTGAGGTAAACGCATGGAACGCGAGATCGTGATGGGAGGAATCGGCGGCCAGGGCGTGCAGTTGGCCACCAAGATCCTCGCCACGGCCCTCAATCGAGAGAACAGGTCCGTGATGCACTTCGCCGCCTTCGGAGGCACCATGCGGGGCGGCAACGTCGAGTGCACCGTGGTGACCGGGACCGAGGCCCTGGCGGCGCCGCCGATCATCCCCTCGGCCTGGATGGTCATCTCCATGCACCCCAACACCGTCCCCCTCGTGGCTGCCAAGGCGCGGCCCGGCGGCCTCTTCGTCGTCAACACCACGTTGATCACCGAGCCCACCGAGCTCGAGGGCGTCAACGTCGTCGAGATACCAGCCTCTTGGATCGCGGGCGAGCTCGACAACACCCAGGGCGGGGCGATGGTCCTCCTGGGCGCCATCTGCCAGGCCACGGGCCTGGTCTCGGTGGAGCAGCTCGTCGAGGGACTGAAGGAGCTTACGCCGCCGTACCGGCAAAAGACCATTCCGCGCAACACCCAGGCGTTCGAGGCCGGCGACGCCTTCGCCCGCGAGCATCTGGCCAACTTCCAGCACCAGGCCTGGGCGCTGGCGGCGGCCTGAGGGGACCTACCTGATGCCCACCAAAGCCATCGGCACCGTCGACCTCGACATCGAGATCTGCAAAGGGTGCGAGCTCTGCATCAAGGTCTGCCCCGTCAACGTGCTGGAGATGTCCCGCGAATTCAACACCATCGGGTTTCGCTATCCGATTCTTTTGGACGGCTGCACCGGCTGCGAGATGTGTGCGTTGATCTGTCCCGATTTCTGCTTCACCGCCATCTACCGCAACATTCCGAACAAACGGGCCGCCGAGATCCAATAAGGAAGCAACATGGGTGACAAGCAGCTGATCGATGGGAGCAAAGCCATCGCTCATTCGGCGGCCCTGGCGGGATGCCGGTTCTACGCCAGCTACCCGATCCAACCCAACTCCCACCTGATCGAGGAGATGACGCAGGAGCTGGCCAAGATCGGCGGCGTGACCATGAACGCCGAGAGCGAGGGCGAGGCCATCAACATGGTGTGGGGCGCCGCCGCCACCGGCAACCGGGCGATGTGCTCCACCACCGTCACCGGCATGAGCCTGATGCACGAGGCCATGTCCGAGATGTTCGCCGCCGAGGTCGCCTACGTCTTCGTCCACATGGCCCGAGGCCAGACCGAGTACCGCGTCGGCACGCGGGGCGGCGGCCACGGCGAGTACCGTTACATCTCCTACGCGCCGCACACCGTCCAAGAGGCGGCCGACCTGACCCGCCTGGCCTTCTACACCGCCGACAAGTTCCGCACGCCGGTGATGATCCAGGCCGACTATATCTTGACCCACACCGTCGAAGCGATGGAGTTCCACGACTTCGATGAGAGCGATCTGAAGGAGAAGGACTGGGCCATCGACGGCGCCAAGGGCCGCGTCCCACGCATCAACAGCTTCATCCGCGGCACCTACTCCCTCGGCGACAAGTCGGCCATGGCCTACGGCGAGCTTCAAGAGCGCGCCATGGAGCGGATCGCCTATCTCGAAGAGAACGTGCCCTCCCTGGCCGAGACCGGTCACCTGGACGACGCAGACCTGGTCGTCATCTCCTATGGTTACGTCTCGCGGTTCGCCAAATACGCCGTCGGCCTCCTTCGCGAGGAGGGGATGAAGATCGGGTTCGTGCGGCCCATCACCATGTGGCCCTTTCCCAAAAAAGAGGTGTTGGAGGCGGCGGAGAAGGCCAAGGCCCTCGCCGTCTTCGAGCTGAACAACGGCCAGATGGTCGACGACGTGCGGCTGACGGTGCTGGGCCGAGTGCCCGTCCACTTCATCGGCCGCATCAGTCAGGACGATTCTGGGTTCGGCATGGGCAAGGCCATCGAGATTCCGAACCTGACAGCCAAGATACGAGAGACCTACGAGCAGATGAAGGTTCCCGCCTAGATCAAGGAGCTCCCGCCATGCCGATGACGAAAGAACAAGCCAAGGAGCAGCTGAAGAAAGTTTGGTCGCTGCCCAAGAACAGCGTGAACCTGGGGACTCACCATATGTGCCCGGGCTGCGGCGAGCCGATGGCTTACCGGATCATCGGCGAGATCATCGAAGAGATGGGCATCCAGGAGAACCTCATCCAGGTGGCCGGCATTGGCTGCTACAGCGCCTTGGACGTGATGATGCAGAACGACCGGATCAACGCCTTGCACGGGCGCGCTCCGTCCGTCGCCACCGGCGTCAAGCGGATGCTGCCCGACCGGTTCGTGATCACGATCCAGGGCGACGGCGACCTGGTCAGCGAGGGCATCGCGGAGGCGGTGCACTGCGCGGCCCGCGGTGAGAACTTCACCGTCTTTCTCTTGAACAACATGGTCAACGGCGAGACCGGCGGACACATGACCGCCACGACGATGGTGGGCCACAAGACCAAGAGCACGCTCCAGGGCCGCGACGCCAAGGTTCACGGCATGCCCATCAAGACCGCAGAGCTTCTCGCGCAGCTCGAGGGGACGGCCTACTCCGCCCGGGGCTCGGTCCACAGTCCCGCGGCCATCATCCGGACCAAGCGCATGGTCCGCAAGGCCCTGCACGCCCAGCGGGACAACCTGGGGTTCAGCTTCGTCGAGATTCTGACGATGTGCCCCACCGGCTGGTTCATGGAGACCTGGGAGGCGCCTCAGTTCATGGAAGACACCATGACCAAGTACTTCACGCTTGGCGAGTTCAAGGTGCCCGAGGCGGTCGAGGCGGCCGCGTAGCCTCACGCCTACAGGCCGTAGAGGCCCCGCCGCGTAGTCCCGTGTCTAAAGGCCGTAGAGCGCTGCCGCGTAAGTCCTATTTCTACAGGCCGTAGAGCGCTGCCGCGTTCTGGCCCGCGATCCGGCGTTGCGACTCGTCCGAAAGCGCCGACAGGTGACGCCGCACCTCATCGCCGCTACCCGGGTACTTGGCGTCGGGGTGGGGAAAGTCGCTGGCCCACACGATGCGGTCGTCCCCCAGCGTCTCCGCCGTCACCGCCAGCATGCGCTCGTCGGGGTCGAACGACACCCACATCTGCCGCCGGAAGTAGTCGGTCGGCGCCAGGCTCAGGTGCCCCAGGTCGTAGCCGAAGATTTCGCGCTGGTGGTCCATGCGCTCGAGGATCGGCTCGATCCACCCGCCGGCCGACTCGAGGACGACGATCTTCAAACGTGGAAACCGCTCGCAGACGCCGCCGAAGATGAACCACCCCATGCTCACGATCATGTCGATGGGGTTTCCCAGGCCCTGGGCGAAGGCCGTGCCCATGCCAAGCCGCCGTTGCGACGGAAGCTCGCCGTAGATGCCAAAGCGGCGGCTGGCGCCGGGCATGTCGTCGCCCACGGCGGGATGAAGACCCACCGGCACGCCAAGGCTCTGGGCGGCGTCCCAAAACGGATCGTAGACCTCGTGGTTGAACGGCAGGTCGTCGACGTAGGGCGCGGGCCGGATGAAGGCCGCCCGGAGATCGAGCCTGGTCACGGCCCGCTCCAGCTCGGCCACCGCCGCGGCGACGTCGTGCAGGGGGACCGCGGCCGCGCCGTACAGCCGTTCCGGGCTGGCGTGGCAGAACTCGCCGATCCAGTCGTTATAGGCCCGCGCGCACGCCGTCACCAGCGCCCCGTCTCGAATTCGGCCGTTGTTGATAAACAGGCCGGTGGTGGGATACAGGACCGCGCGCCGCATGCCCTCGCCGTCCAGGACCTTCAACCGCTCGTTGGGGTCGAATGCCCCCGGCGGATTGTCGACGTACTTGAGGTCGCGCACCTCTTCGAGCGTTCGCCCGGCGGCCCCGGAGAAGCCCAGCCCCCGATTGTCCTCCCGCCGCGCCTCCAGGAGCAGGTGGTCCTCGACGAACCACGCCTCCTTGCCGTTGCACAGCTCAACGCGGGGCGCGGCGTCGCGGTGCCTGGCTTCGATGCGCTCTCGCCACATCCCGGCCGGCTCGAGGATGTGCCCGTCGGCGTCGATCAGCTCTAGGTCCGGCATCGATAACGCCTCCGTCTATCGGTCCTTCCGCCGCTTCCGCCGCCCCTTACGTAACTGATTTGGGAGATGAAGGCTACATCCCGACGGCCGACCCCGCCAGGGCGGTGGGCTCGGTCTTCACGTTGACCACGGCGGGGCCGTCTGCGGCGAAGGCCCGCTCCAGCGCGGGGCGAATATCGTCGGGCTCCTCGACCCACTCGCCGTGGCAGCCGATGGCCTCCATCATCTTGTCGTACCGCTGCCAGCCGAGCTCGCGGCCCACCGAGCCGTAGGAGCCGCGGCCGGTGAAGCCGGCATTGTTGCTGATGACGACCTTGATGGGCAGATTGAGGCGCACGGCGGTGTCCATCTCCATGCCGTTCCAGCCGAAGGCGCCGTCGCCGCTGAGCACCACCACCTGCTTGTCCGGGTGGGCCGCCTGGGCGCCCAGACCGAAGGGCACGCCCACGCCCATGCACCCGTGGGGGCCGGCGTTGATGCGGTGCCGCGGCAGGTAGGTCGGGATAGAGTGGCGGGCGAAGCCCAGAATCTCGTGCCCGTCCACCACGAGGATCGTTTCTCGCGACATGACCTCCCGCAGCTCCTTGCACAGGCGCAGCGGATGGATCGGCGTCTGGTCCGAGTTGAGCAAGGCCTCCGACCGCTCCGCGCGGGCCGCGTCTTGGGCCCGGAGGTTGTCGACCCACGCGCTGAACTTGCTCGAATCGATGCGCCCCTGGGCCTCCTCCGTGAGCTGCTGGATCACCATCTTGGCGTCGCCCAGGATGCCCACGTCCACGGGCCGGTTATGGCCCAGCTCTTTGCCGTCGATGTTCACCTCGATAAACTTGGCGTTGGCGTTGAAGCGCGGCGCTTGGAAGTTGAACAGCATGGCGTTGGCCCGTGTCCCGAGCACCAACACGACGTCGGCCTCGCGGAAGGCCTGCGAGCGAGCGCCGGGCATCACCAGATCGTGGTCCTCGGCGATGGCGCCGCGCCCCTGCGGCGTGGTGTAAAAAGGAATGCCCGTGGCGTCGATGAAGGCGCGGTACTCGTCCGAGGCCTCCGACCACAGGATGCCGCTGCCCGAGACCACCACCGGCCTCTCCGCTTTCGCCAGCAGGTCGATCGCCTGCCGCACCAACGCGGGGTCGCCCATCGATCGCGACTCGACACGGTACGACGTAGGGAACAGGACCGTCTCGTCGTCGACCTTGCCGCTGAGCACGTCGCCGGGCAGGTCCACATAGACCGCGCCCTTGCAGCCGTCTTGAGCGTGGCGAAAGGCGACGCTGAGGTACTCGGGGAGGCGGTGAGTCAGGTCGGCCTTGAACGCCAGCTTGGTGACCGATTTGAACATCGGCACCTGGTCCATCTCCTGGAAGGCGTCCAGGGTGATGCTCTCGACGTTGACGGAGCCGCCGAGGCAGATGACCGGGCACGCGTCGGCCTGGGCGTTGGCGATGCCGGTGATGGCGTTGGCCGTCCCCGGCCCGGAGGTGGTGACGCAGACGCCGGTCTTGCCCGTGGCCCGGGCGTAGGCGTGGGCCGCCATCGCGGCCGCCTGCTCGTGACGGACGTAGTAGGCCTTCAATCCCAGCTTCTCCGCCTCGGTGATGATGGGCGATATCGGGCCGCCCATCAGGTAAAACACAGTCTCGACCCCCTCGTTTTGCAACGCTCGGGCGACCAGATGACTGCCGGTGACGTCGGCCATGAGATAGACCCCTTTCGATGAGAGAGCAACGTTTCGTACGGAGGACGGAGGGGATTATAGCACGGAGGCCGGGACCGGCATGGCCGGCGGTAAGCAACTTCAGGTCGGGCTACGTCCAGCGACGGAGTTGTCACCCTTCGTCCCGTTTCCGTCGACACGAAGGGTCTGGGGACAGGGCGCCACAGGTCAGTTAGCCGGATACCCTGCCAGCTTCGTGCTACTTGGCGAAACCGCTGTTGCTGCTATAATTGGGCCGCTGGGCCAGGCGGAAGGAGAGTCCATGTCCCAAGCGCCACAGCTTCCCAGGCCGTTGCCGCTGCCCGACAAGTTCACCCAGTTCTATTGGGACGCGGCCAAGCGGCACAAGCTGGCCATCCTTCGCTGTCAGGACTGCGGCACGTTCATCCACATGCCCCGTCCGCTATGCAGGGGCTGCCTCTCCAGCAACCTGGCGCCGCACGACACCAACGGCCTGGGCACGGTCTACACCTACACGCAGACCCACTACATCTACCACCCCTATTGGGCGGACAAGGCGCCCTACGTCGTCGCCCTCGTGGAGCTGGAGGAGGACCCCAGCGTCCGGATCGTCAGCAACATCGTCGAGTGCCCCATCGACCAGGTCCACATCGGCATGCCGGTCGAAGTGGTGTTCGAGGAGCTCGCCGACGAGGTCTCCATACCTCAGTTTCGTCCGCGCCAGAGCCCATCCTGAACCAAGAGAGGTAGCGCCCATGTCCACGGGCCGAAAGCTGGCCGTCGTCGGCGTCGGCTACTCGCCGGTGAGCCGCAAGACCGATCTCACAGTCCACGAGACGGCCTACCTGGCCTGTAAGACCGCCATCGAGGACTCGGGACTGAAGCCCGCGGAGATCGACGGCGTCGCCCAGTACGGCTTTCCGTTCGAGATGGTCACCACGTGGGAGGTGTCGGAGACGTTGGGCATCGGCGAGCTCCAGTGGTACACGGACCTGAGCGGCACCGGCCCGGCGGGGATCACCGGCGTGATCGCCGCGGCGGCGGCCGTCGCCTCGGGAAGCTGTGACGCCTGCGTGGTCTACCGGACGGTCTCCCGGGCCGGCGGCCATAGCGGCGGCGAGGGCTCTCGCACCGCGCCGAAGGCGGTCGGCGGCGACATGCAGTTCTCGGCCCCCTACGGCAACTTCGCCGCGCCGCAGTGGTTCGGGATGTACATGCGGCGCTACATGCACGTCTACGGCGCCACGGAGGAGCACTTCGGCGCGGTGGCGGTCACGCAGCGGGAGTGGGCAGCGCTGAACGAGCGGGCCATCTTCCGCGACCCCATGACGATGGAGGACTACCTGGCGTGCCGCTACATCAGCGAGCCGCTGCGCCTGTTCGACTGCGACCTGCCGGTCACCGGCGCCGGCGCCGTTATCATCACCACCGCCGAGCGGGCCAAGGACCTCCGTCACCGGCCGGTCTATATCGATAGCTGGGCTTTCGGCACCGGCCCGCGGCCCGATTGGTTCCAGTGGCCGGACATGGCGAACATGGGGTCGCACCACGCCGCGCCCAAAATGTGGCAACGCTCCCAGTTCAAGCCGGAGGACGTCGACACCGCGCAGGTCTACGACGGCTTCACCATCATCACCCTGCAATGGCTGGAGGCGCTGGGCTTCTGCAAGTTCGGCGAGGCCGGCCCCTTCGTGGCCGAAGGGAACACGCGCCTGGGCGGTAAGCTGCCCACCAACACCAACGGCGGCATGCTCAATATCGGCCGGGTCCACGGCATCAGCCACGTCATCGAGGCCGTGGAGCAGCTTCGCGGCAACCTGGGCCCCCGGCAGGTGGCCAACGCTCGGGTCGCCGTGGCGGCCAACGGCGGCGGGCCCACGGCCGGCTGCATGACCTTCTACCGCGAGTAGCCGTCCCGGCGCGACGGCCTCCCCGAGGAGCGCGAACCATGCCCCCAATGCCGATCAAGATCGGCGTCCTCTACGACGCCCCGGCCATCAACCCTGCTAACCCCAACTTTCGCGCCATGGAGCTCAGGCTCGAGGAGTTCAACGCGCGGGGAGGCGTCGAGGGCCGGCAGGTGGAGCTGGTGTACCATGCCGCCAACGCCGCCCACGAGGGGCTGCCGGAGAACGCCGTCGCCGGCTGGCGCCATCTGGCGAGCAACCCCGAGATCGTGGGGATCCTCGGCCCCGGCATCACCGACAACACCCTGGCCGTCATCGACACCGTCGACCAGGGCAAGGTCCCGACGATTCAATGGTCGGGCGACGAGACCGCCCGCGGCGAGTGGTACTTCCACTTTCAGGCGGGCTCCCTGCCCGACGAGGGGCTCTACCTGGCCCGGCTCATGGCCCAGCTCGGCCACCGCCGCGTCGGCATCCTGCAGTCCGGCGTCGTCGGCGAGCGCTACTTCGCCGGCTTCGCCCAGGAGGCCAGAGAGCAGGACATCGAGATCGTCTCGCACCAGCTGGCCAACGTCCACGCCACCGACGTCGTCCCCCAGATGGAGCGCATCCGCGCCGCCTCGCCGGACTGCGCCCTGTTCCTGGGCATGGCCGAGCCGACCCTGGCGTTCGGGCGGGCCATTCGGGAGCTGGGTTGGGACGTCCCGCGCTTCTCCAACATCGCCATGCTGACCATGGCCCTGGACCCCAAGGCCATCGAGGTCAACGAGGGCATTATCTGGGTCGACCAGTACGAGCCGAGAAACCCGGTGCTGGCCCGGCTTGAGGCGGCCTACGAAGCGCGCTACGGCGAGCGGCCCCCGCCGGTCTTCATCCATGCCATCGGGTACGACATGATGACCCTGATGCTGGAGGGCCTGAGGAGGTCGACGAACCTGACGCGCGTGGGACTCAAGGACGGCCTGGAGCGCGTCCATCAGCTGCCGTGCGCCACCGGGGGCCTCAACCCGGTCATGGGCTTCAGCCCCTGGGACCGTCAGGCCATCAAGGGCCCCGACCTCTTCATGTT
>JACZVV010000019.1 GCA_022572465.1 Chloroflexota bacterium | reverse complement strand
TTCCGCCCTCCTGTGCTTCCCTGGCCGTCGATGCCTTTCCTTACCGGGCCCGATCATGGTCGAACGACCCGCCGGTCTCTAGGGCACCCTTGAACTCTCAGCCTACGATAACCCGCCGGGCCCGAACCGTCGATGGCGACCGCCGGCGCGTCGGTGAGCGGTCCCTGGTCTCGCCGTCATGACGCCGGCGCCCACCACGTCCCGCGGGCCGCGAGCGCCGGATCAACGTTTCGTGCCGAGCGGCGCGGGGGCCGCGCGAGGCCTTCCATGAAACCGATCGCCGTTCAGCGTATGCTCTGACGGGTACATTCTAGTGTCGTGAGGTCGAGTGTCAAGGATACACATAGACCGGTGACGGTGGCTTGCGCAAGGGACGGCGTCGCAGCGGAGGAGGCTCCCCCACGTTGGGCGCGACGGTGCCGGCGGCCCACGATGGACCTAGGAGGTCCGCCTCGGCGATGCCAAGCGTCATGGTGACGCCGCTGACAAGGTCGTCGCCGTGCGCCCTCCAGGTCGTCGCTTGCGGAGCCGTCCGCCGGCGAATCGCGGGGTGAGAACGTCACCGGAAGCAGGAAGCCGATTCATGCTCGACGAGACGGTTCGAGAGCGTGAAGAACGGCTGGGACACGGTGAATCGACAGCCCTTGCCAGCGACGATAGAATCTATCTACGGAATTCCAGGGGGTTTGCGAATGGCAACCGTGAAACGGTCGGGCTATGTCCCCAAAGCGAAGAAGACCCTCCACAACCCGAGCGCCGAGGAGCTGCAACAGCTCACGTCCGAGATGCCCAACGCCCGGCGCACCGAGTTCGGCAACTACAACGTGGAGACCAGGGCGGTCGCTCGAAGCGCGTCGAACACCTACATCGCCACCGACCACCCCGAGCGCTATTCGTCGCAATGCATCCCTTTGGACGAGGCCCGTCGGCTGGTGGACATGCAGGACGACTACATCCGAGACCAGGAGATGCTGATCATCGACGGCGCGATCGGCAACCATGGCGCCCTGGTTACTCGCGCGCGACTGATTATCGAGAAGAGCAACGCCAACATCGCCGGCATGCAGCGCATGCTGTACTACCCCGTGGAGAGCTCCGCGCCGGAGCCCGAGGTCACCATCATCTACACGCCGAACCTGCCGGCGACCGGCTATGCGAATGAGCGGGCCATCATCGTGGACCTGGACGCCGGGATCACCAGGGTCATGAACTCCGACTACTTCGGCGAGTCCAAAAAGGGCGGCCTGCGGATGTGGAACCAGAAGGTCTACGATCTGGGCGGGCTTCCTCTCCACGCTGGTTGCAAGGTGGTCCCCACGGCTCGCGGCGAGCGGGTCATGCTGATCGTCGGCCTCTCCGGCACTGGCAAGACCACCACCACCTTCACCGTGCAGAACGGGTCCCTGCCCGTCCAGGACGACTTCGCCGCGTTGCTCCCCGACGGTCGCATCGTCGCCACCGAGGACGGCTGCTTCGCCAAGACCTATGGGCTCGACCCCCGCGACGAGCCGGCCATTCATGCCGCCGTCATCCGGCCTACGTCCTACCTCGAAAACGTGTCCCAACAGAAGGTCGACGGGCCGGTGGACTTCCACGACGATAGCTATACCCAGAACGGCCGCGCCGTCTTCGGCCTGAGCGACCTGGGCGCCTTCAGGGACGCCAACGAGATCGGCGCCCTGGACGCGCTGCTCATTCTGAACCGGAACGAGAATATCGTCCCGGCGGTGGCCCGCCTCACCGGCGCCCAGGCCGCCGCCTATTTCATGCTCGGCGAGACCCAGGGGACCTCCGCCGGCGGCAAGGACGAGATGGGCAAGTCCTTGAGGATTCCCGGGACCAACCCGTTCTTCCCGCCGCTTCACGAATTGCAAGGGAACCGATTCATGGAGCTGCTCGACCGGCTCACGTTCGAGGTGTTCCTCCTCAACACCGGCCGCGTGGGCGGGCCTGCCGAGGACCAGCGAAGCAAGAACGTTGCTATTCCCCACACCAGCGCCGTCGTCAAGGGGATCGCCGAGGGGAACATCGCCTGGGTCCGAGACCCCGACTTCGGCTACGACGTGGCGGAAGGGGTCCCCGGCTTCGACGACGATGAGCTGCTTCGCCCCCGATTGCTCTACCAGCGGCAAGGCCGCGCCGGAGAGTATGAGCAGATAGTCCGCCGCTTCAAGAAAGAGCGGGCCGACGAACTGCGTAAGTATCCCGGCCTGAACCCGGAAATCCTGGCCGCCGTCGGTTAACGCCGCCGGGCAGACGCCGCCCGGCAGCCGGCGGTCCGGCCGAGCTAACCCTTGAAAGCTTCAGATGCTTCGCCCGCGTAGTGGATCGCGGAGAACCCTTCTTTGCCGGGGCGAACGTTGAGGAAGCGGACCCCCTCGTCTCCGGCCGTAAAGCCGTACACCGTGCCCTTCTCCATGAACACCAAAGTGCCGGGGCCGCACTCCTTGCTGCCCATGGTCATCGTTCCCTGAACGATATAGATGAGCTCGTCCTGGTCGTGGCTGTGAGGCTTCGACACGAACCCCGGATGAAGCGAGTTGATCATCACCCACGGGCCCTTTTCCATGTCGCCGAAGAACTGGTTGCCCCGGGTGATGGGGCCGCCTAGCGTGTTCGGCCCCCCGCGTCTGTAGGGCGCGTCGTCGATGTGCATGATGAGCGCTCTTCCCATAGCTGCCCCTCCGGTTCGTTTTCGCCATGATACGTCCGAACCACCGGCCTTGGAACCCTGGGCGGCTGAGCCGGTCGCTGAGCGACATCGGCATTTCCGGGCGGCTGAGCCGCATCGGCATTTCCGGACCGATGTTGCCGTGGCTCAACCGCTGCCTTGACAACCGGAGCGCCGAGGCACCATCCTGGGCCATCGATCGGCGATGCCGCACCCATTCATGGGTGAAGCCGTACCGTAAGCGGCGGTGAAACCGCACAGTAAGCCGCGGTGCGTCGCATGCACGACGGAGGAGACCGCGTTGGCGCTCCGCGATAAGGTGGCCATCGTCACGGGCGGCGCTCAGGGAATCGGGCGCGAGTACTGCCTTCGATTCGCCCGGGAAGGCGCGGCGGTGGTGGTGGCCGACCTGCGGGTCGACCAGGCCAAGGCCGTCGCCAGCGAGATCGCCGCCGCCGGCGGCCAAGCTCTCGCCGTCACCGCCGACGTCACCGACGAGGCCAGCGCCGAGGCCATGGCCAGCCGGACCGTCGAGCGGTTCGGCCGCATCGACGTCCTGGTCAACAACGCCGCCATCTACTACGACCTCGACCTGGGCAACAACACCGTCGACTACCTGCGCCAGGTGCTGGACGTCAACCTGATCGGCGTCCTCATCTGCTCCCGCGCCGTGTTTCCCCACATGAAACGGCAGGGAGGCGGCTCCATCATCAACATCGCCTCCACCGCCGCCTACCCCAACCTGCAAGTGTCATTCAGGCAGCAAGAGAATTTCCCCAACTACGCCTACGGCATCTCCAAGTCGGCGGTGGTGTTCCTGACCAAGTCGATGGCCCGGACCGCCGGTTTCGACAAGGTGCGGGTCAACGCCATCGCGCCGGGCGCGACCATGACCGAGGCCACCAAACGGGTGCTGCCCGCCAGGGCCGAAGAGCGGCTGCGTCGCACCAAAGCCATGGGCGTGTCGCTGGAGCCGGAGGACCTGACGGGAACGGCGGTCTTCCTGGCGTCCGACGACAGCGCGATGATGACCGGCCAGACGTTGGTGGTCGACGCCGGCGGTGTTTTCAACGGGTAGCGCTCGCTCGACGGAGCGGACCCCTTGCGGCCACGCCGCCCTGGGCCTCGGAGCCGCTAGTACACAGTCAAACAAGTTTTCAAAGGTGTCATTCTGAGGAGCGGAGCGACGAAGAATCTGGGGTGGGGCACCCCCACGAATTAAACGGACCACACCTCCCCAGATTCCTCGCCGCGCTCGGAATGACATACAAAAATCAAGTTGACTGAGGAAAAGCTGCCGACCGCTGAGCCGTAGCGTATTGGGCCGGAAATACTGAACTGGCTCAGCCAGCGGCCGCTCTCCGCCGGGCGCTCGCGGGATGCAGTACACTGTCGCCGATGGAGGCGCCGATGACTCCAGCCAACGACCGGTCTGAGCCGGCCTTTACGTTCGTCGTCCGGAGCGACGCCGAGACCTTGGACGGCCTGCGCAAACAGGCGGTCCTCACGTCAGGCGGCGCCGAGTTTACCATCTACTGCGACGAGGCCGCCCCCGGTGGCGAAGCCTCGACGGCGCCGTCGCCGATGGCCTACTTCGCAGCGTCGATCCTGTTCTGAGAGATGACTCAGATTGGGCGGTTCGCCCACATGCGCAAGCTGCGGATCGACAAGGTGCGGGGCCATGTCGAGGTCCACATCTCCCGCGAGGGCTCGCTCCTTGGCGGGACTATCGAGGCCAGCGTGGACAGGGTTCAAACCCGATACGAGATCGACTCCCCGGAAGACCGGGCCACCGTCGCAGCGCTGGTTCGCGCCGCTCGGAGCGGCTGCTTCGTCCGAGCCGCCATCCGCAAGACCGTGGTCATCGAAGATTCGGACCGCCTCAACGGCGAGCCGCTGGCCCTGGACTAGCTCGGTCCCGTCTCGCGCCGCCAGGTGAGGTGCGGGACCTCTCGTGGAAGCCACATTGGGAGGCGGCGCCCGTCATGCGGCTTGATGGCCCGGTCGCGGTGATCGTCGGCGGGTTCGCCGGAATCGAAGCAAGCGACGAGCATGCTGTGCTCCCGCGAGGGGATAAAAGCGTCGTCGTGGCAAGGTCTCAGCCGCGGCCCATCGATGCGGTGACACAACGTTGAATCTCGCGGGTTGGAGCAGCGCTGCGCGAACGGTCAGGATGCGCGGCCCGGCCCATGCGCCGAGGCGGGCCTGTCGTGCCCTACGCTGACGTCGGTGGAGGCGCGCTCTACTACGAGACGATGGGCTCGGGACCTCCCGTGGTCTTCATCCACGGGCACACGCTCGACCGGCGGCTGTGGGATGACCAGGTCGGCGTCGTGTCGCGCGACTTCACCGCGGTCCGTTTCGACCTGCGGGGCCACGGCAAGTCCCAGGCGCCCGACGGCGACTACACCTCGGCCACGTTCGCCGACGATATCCGGGGACTCGTCCTTCACCTGGGGCCGCCATCGGTGTCGTTGGTGGCGCACTCGGTGGGGACCGGCGCGGCCATCGAGTACGCCCTGCGTCATCCCCAGGATGTCACCAGTCTGACCCTCATATCCAGCGGCCTTTCCGGAGGAGGGCCAATCCCCTCTGGGCTGCAACGATATATCCGTGAGCAGCGGGAGCGGTTCGAAGCCGCCGGCGCCAGCGACGAGTGGGTCGACGGCCGGGTCGCGGGGATGGTCTACCAACGGACGCCGGATTTCGAGCGCAAGAACCAACGGGTGCGCGACATGGTCAGCGGCTGGTCTGGAGCCAGCTGGCGCATCTTCCAGGGTCCGGAGCAAGCCCGAGGCCGAACCCATAGAGATCGTATCGCCGACGGCGAGATCGCGGCGCCGACACTGGTCGTCGTTGGGGAGCACGACGGCGGCGCGTTCCAACGAGGCGCAAACCTGCTGACGGAGCTCCTGCCCAACGTAAGCAAGGCGGTCATTCCAGACGCCGGCCATCTGCCGCCGCTGGACAACCCGAACGCGTTCAACGAGGTGTTGATGGCCTTCCTCTGGGAGACGCGAACGGCGGCGGGCTGAGCCGAGGGGGGCCGCGGCCGGCGTTGCGTTTGGCGGAAGCGAAGGCGCCTGTGGTACTATCGCGGCGTTCCCACTCGCCACCGGCGTGGGCGACCCGTATCCGTTGAACCTGCAGACGCGGGCACGCCGGCGGGAGTCACCGAGGCAAACGGACAGGAGGGACAAAATGGCAGCGCCTGCGACGTCGCCTTCGGCCGCGATCCGAGCCCGCCTGGGGTTCTTGGCCCCACCTGTTACGCTGATCGACGGGCAAACGTTGGTGGGATCGATCTGATGAAGCTAGTACGGGTGCTACCAGCGTCAGGGAGGTCGTGAGATGCACAACGACATCCACTACCGTTACAAGCACTTTACCACTCCGCTGCTTTTCCAAGATCTGCGATTCAGCAAATCTGCACTTGGCCCAGGAGATACCCTACCAGAGTTCGACCTGCTGACCACCAATGGAAAGCGAATCAACTCGAAGGACTTTATTGGCACGCAACCACTGCTATTGATAACGGGTTCTATTACGTGTCCGATGACCGCGAGCGCTATCCCTTCCTTGAAGCGGCTCTACTCCGAGTTCGGTGAGAGGATCACATTTGTCATGCTCAACGTCCGTGAGGCACATCCAGGAGGGAACTACCCGCAGCCGGAGACCTATGAAGAAAAACTTGAACACGCCCGGGCTTTTCAAGACCTGTACGAGATGCCCTGGCTGGTGGCAGTCGATGATATCGACGGAACTCTGCATCTAGCCCTGGATGGTAAGCCGAATGCTGCCTTCGTCATAGGTACCGATGGGAAAATCGTGTTCCGTGCCCATTGGGCTCGCGACGAGCGGGCTCTGAGACAAGCATTGGAGAGCGTCTCGCAGGGCGACACCCCAGCAAAGCAACAGAGTCGCGCTATGGTGATTCCGGTCGCTCGGGCTATGGGAAGTGTTCAGCCGGTGATGCGTGTCGCTGGATGGCAGGCGCAACTGGATTTGCTGCTAGCTGCGTCTCCAATGGCGGTGGCCGGGCTCATGGCTACGTTGTTCCGGCCGTTGGCCCCGGACTGGCGGGGCATCGCGGCCGTAATATCCCTCGGCTTGTTGACCGTTGCAGAGATTGCCTCGTTGCTCTGGTGGTTGTTGTGATCGACCGCGTCTGCCCCACAGACGCTGACTAGGAGGAACAAATGGCAGCGCCTGCTACGTCGCCTTCGGCCGCGATCCGAGCCCGCCTCGACCACCCGGTCATCGACTCGGACGGGCACATGGTCGAGTTCCTGGCCCCCATCGAGGACTACGTCAAAGCCATCGGCGGCTCCAAGTTCGCCGTCTCGTTCCCTCGGGCCGTGCAACGGATGGTGGGCGAGTCCAACGAAGAGCGGCGAAGGCGGGGAGGCGTCTGCCCGCCATGGTGGAACCTGCCGGCCAAGAACTCCCTGGACCGGGCCACCGCGGCCCTGCCGAAACTGATGTACGAGCGCCTCGACGAGATGGGCATCGACTTCGTGGTCCTGTTCTCCACCACGGGTCTCGGCCTCCGGGTCTACCGGCAGGGAAGCTCATCGATCGACTCGCGGCTCGACCCCGAAGTCCAACGAATCGCCGACCGGGCGATCAATACGTATCGCTTCGACATCTGCCGCGAGTATGCCGACCGGATGACGCCCGTCGCGGCGATTCCGATGCACACGCCCGAGGGCGCCATCGAAGACCTGGAGTACGCCGTGAACGTCCTCGGCGCCAAGGCCGTCTCGTTCGCATCGGTCCTGCGTCCCGTCGCGGCGCTCCAAGAGAAGTATCCCGATCTCTTCGGCCCCCGCTCCCAGTTTTCGGCTCTCGGTTGCCGAGTGGACACCTTCGGGATCGACAGCGAATACGACTACGATCCGTTCTGGGCCAAGTGCGTCGAGCTGAAGGTGCCGGTGATGGACCACGGAGGCAGCTTGGGGTGGGCCGACCGCAACTCGCCTTCCAACCACATGTACAACACCATCGGCATGTTCGCCAACGGCCATGAAGCGGTGTGTAAGTCGCTGTTCATGGGAGGCGTCACCCGGCGGTTCCCGACGCTCAAGTTCGCGTTTCTGGAGGGCGGCGTCTCATGGGCGTGCCGTCTCTACGCCGACCTGGTCGGGCGATGGAAGAAGCGCAACGGCGAGGCGATCCACAACTACGACCCCGCGAATCTGGACCGAGAGCTCTTCCTGAAACTGCACGCCGAGTACGGGGACGAGGTCATCAAGGGCAAGCTCGACAGGCTGTTCGACGTTACGCCGGGAATCGAGCCCGAGAGCATCCCAGAGGAGATGATCGACGAGTGGTGGCCCTGCAAGATTTCCCGGGTCGAAGATTTCCTCGATCTCTTCGTCCGCAACTTCTATTTCGGGTGCGAGGGCGACGATCCTTCCAACGCCCTGGCGTTTCAGAGCAAGCTCTGGCCTCTGAACGCCCGGCTCAAGGCCATGTTCAGCTCCGACATCGGACACTGGGACGTTCCCGACATGCGGGAGGTCTTGAGTGAGACCTATGAAATTGTGGAGCACGGACACATCACGGAAGAAGACTTCCGGGACTTCGCATTCTCCAATCCCGTCGATCTGTTCGCCGGCATGAACCCCGACTTTTTCAAGGGCACGGTGGTCGAAAACGAGGTCGAGGCCCTGCTCGCGGAGCGGCCCGCTCGCTGAAGACGCTCGGCGCGCGTTCCTGGCGAGGAGCCCCGATGACTCTCGAATCCCCGGCCACGCCGGCTAGCGAACCCAATGGAGACGGCGTCTGCTCGGACCTCAGAGTCGTGGACCTCTCCTGGGGCATGGCCGGCCCGATGGTCGGCATGGTGCTGGCCGACTTTGGCGCCAGCGTCGTCAAGATCGAGCCTCCCGGCGGCGATCGGTTTCCTCGGATGCCCGGCGCCGTTCAGTGGAACCGGGGTAAGAGAAGCCTGACGCTGGACCTCAAGGACGCCGGACAACGGGACGAGGCCCGGCGTCTGTGCGCCACCGCCGACGTCCTCATCGAGAGCTTCCGGCCCGGCGTCGCCGCGCGCCTGGGCGTTGGCTACGACGACCTCAGGCAGCTCAACCCAGGGCTCGTCTATTGCTCCATCAGCGGGTTCGGGCAGCGCGGCCCATGGAGCGGTATCAAGGGCTACGAGGGCGTCGTGCTGGCCCGTGGAGGCTTGATGGCGGGGGCCACCGTGGGATGGCGGGCCTCGGGGCCCATCTACCTCACCCTGATGCAGGCCAGCGCCGGCGCGGCCAACTTCGCCCTTCACGGTATCCTCGGCGCTCTGAGGCTGCGACTGGCCACCGGCGCGGGCCAACGCGTCGAGACCAGCCTGCTCCAGGGCGCTTTCGCCTTTCAGATCAACAACACGATCCAATGGCAGGACGACGAAAAGGTCCCGCGGAGGCCCGTCGCGGACGACGCGCGTGATCCCCTGTGCAACATCGCGGGCTACCGCATCTGCCGGTGCGCCGACGGCGCGTGGCTTCAGCTCGGCGTGTTCCAGGCCGACATGTTCCATCGGCTCATGGTGGCCGTCGGGATGCTCGAAGAGTCTGAAGACCCGCGTTTCGCCCACGGGCCTCAGTTCGAAAGCGACGACGACCGCAAGCTCATCATCAGACGCCTGGAGGAGCAGATCGCCCGCGAGCCCTTCGCTCACTGGGCCCAGGCGTTTCAGCGGCACGACGTGGCCTACTCGCCGCTGCAAACGACCCAGGAGGCCATGGACGACGTTCAGGTGCGGCATCTGGGCCTGGTTGTGTCCGTCGACGATCCGGCGTTGGGGCCGACGCACCAGGTCGGGCCGATGTTCGAGCTCCGCGGGGGCGGTTGGCGTGTCCGAGGGCGCGAACCCGCCGCCGATGAGCACACGCGGGAGATCCAGAGGGCGCTCGCGAGCTCCAACGCGCCGACGCCTCCCGCCGGCGCCGCCCGGCCGGCGTCGATGCTCGACGGCATCACGGTCCTGGAGGTGGCAACCTATGTGGCCGCGCCCACCGCTATCGGCTACCTGGTGGACTACGGGGCCGACGTGCTTCGCGTCGAGCCTCCCGGCGGCGACCCGCAGAACAAGTGGGGTCCCGTGAACACCAGGCCCAACCGCGGCAAGCGCTCCATCCGCCTCGACCTGAAACATCCGAAAGGGCAGGAGGTCCTGCATCGCCTGGCGGCGGAAGCGGACGTGTTCGTGCACAACTTTCGGCCTGGCGTCGCCGAACGTCTGCGGATCGACTTCGATACCCTCGAGGCCATCAACCCCCGCCTGGTCTATTGCTATGCCGCCTCCTATGGCTCGTCGGGTCCCTACGCCGGACGCCCCGCTTTCGATCCCGTGGTGTCGGCGCTGATGGGCGGCGAGATGGCCCAGGCAGGCGAGGGCAACCCGCCGCTCATCCACTTCACCTCCGACCTGGGCGCGGGCGTCACCACGGCGACGGCCATTCTGGCGGCGCTCTATCAGCGGGAGCGGACCGGGAAGGGCCAGCACGTCGAGACCCGGATGCTCAACGCCGCGGCATACCTGCATTCCGATGACTTCTTGCGCTACGAGGGCAAGCCGGCGCGGCGTCTGGCCGACGCGGGACAACATGGCCTGCACGCTCTGTACCGGCTCTATGAGGCCGCGCCGGGGTGGGTCTTTCTCGCCGCCGGGACCGATGGCGAGTGGCGGGCTTTCTGCCAGGCCACCGGCAACGTCGCCTGGCTGAATGATCCTCGCTTCAAGACCCAAGAGGCCCGGCTGGCCAACGACGCTTCTCTTGCCGACGACCTGGACAAACTGTTTCGAGCCGGGGCCGCCGAAGATTGGGAGCGAGACCTCACCGCCGCCGGTGTCGCATGCGTCTGCGCTCATCGAGAGTTCGGGCGGCTGCTGTTCGACCACAAGCCCATGCGGGACGTTCTCGGCACAATCTCCGGCTACCACTCCACCTACGGGGAGTTCTTGCAGCCGGGGCCGTTGGTGGGCCTGAGCGGCGTCCCTAGCGTCAAACGGGTCCGCACGTCGGCCTCCGGTGAGGACACCGCCGGCGTCCTGCGCTCCCTGGGCTATTCGGATGCCGAGACCAAACGGCTCTACGAGCAGAACGTGGTGGAGTGAGGCAGTCGAGAGGAATCGCCCGGCGCCGGGTGGACTTCGATGGCGCCGCGGCTATAATGCACCGGACGAGCCGGGTTGAAGCACGAGAAGGGGAGGGAATCCATGAAGGTCCAAGGAATCGGTGTCGGGTTCATCGACGTGCCCCAGGAGCACACCGACGCCTACAACCGTTGGTACGACCAGGACCACATTCCGGAGAACCTGGCCTTGCCGGAGATTACCGGCGCCGGGCGCTACGTGGCGACGCCGGAATATAAAGCGGCCCGCCGTCCCGTGGCCATGGAAGAGCTGGCCGACGGCGCCGGGACCTACTGCACCATCTATCTGTTCGGCGAGCCGGACCTGGCGAAAGCGGCGGAAAGCTGGCACGTTCTGGGCAACGATCTGAGGAAGCAGCGGCGCATGTTTCGTCACGGCAGAGTCCCCTACTCCAAGGTCTATCGACTGGACAAGGCACTGGCCCGCAAGGACATCCCCGTCGCGCCCGAGGCCATCCCCTTCCTTGGCCATCAAGGAATTTTCGTGGTGCTGACGGAAGTCGCCGACGCCTCCCGCCGCGCCGATGTCGACCGATGGTACGAAGAGATCCACGCCCCCGACATCCTTGAAATTCCGGGAATCGCCGCCGCGATACGATTCTCTCAGTTCGAAGGCGACGGCCGCTACATGAACCTCTACCTGATCGATGGTGACCCGCTCACCGCGTTCCGGGAAATCGGGCAGCGGAGCGAGGGTTGGGTCAAGCGGGGCCGATCGCCGAGCCCGGGAAACGCATCCAAGGTGCTGTTCATGAGCCCGTACCGGTCCGTCAACGCGATGCAATACGATTTCCGCGTCGAGTGACCCCTCGCCGCTGGGCCGGAACCGGCGGAGACTTGCGGGGCGGCTGGACTGCTCGTCCGTGACGCTCACCCATGGAGAGGGCGCTGGTCAAGTTAGGCACGTGTGACGCCGGCCGGTTTCCCGTCGAGTGGCCGCAAGACTATAATGGCCTGCGATCCCGAATACAGACGTGACAGGAGCGGTGCCGGAGTGGTCGAACGGGCACGCCTGGAGAGCGTGTAGGGGTTAACGCCTCTCGTGGGTTCGAATCCCACCCGCTCCGCCAACGTCGCCGGCGGCGTCATCAATGGCTCAAGAGACCAAATACTGGGTAGCGTTTCACCGTATCCCGAACTTCGGGCGAGCCCGCTTCGCCATCCTCGAGCAGCGGTTCGGCAGCCTGGAGAAGGCGTGGGACGCTTCGGGGTCCGACCTGCGCGCCGCCGGCCTGGACGCCCGGTCCATCAACGCCTTTCTGACCGCTCGCCCGAGCATTTCGCCCGATGCCGAGATGGAGCGTCTGGACAGGATCCAGGCGACGGCGCTGACCATCAACGACCCGGAGTATCCGACCCGGCTGAAGGAGATCCACGATCACCCGCCCGTCCTGTACGTGCGCGGTGAGCTCCCGAGCGACGACGAGTGGGCCATCACCGTCGTCGGCACCCGGAAGGTCACGGCCTATGGCCGGGAAGCGACGCGGCGGCTGGTGACGGACCTCAGCAAGAATCACGTGACCATCGTCAGCGGCCTCGCACGAGGCGTCGACGCCGTGGCGCACCAGGCCGCGCTGGATGCTGGCGGACGCACCATCGGCGTGCTGGCCAGCGGTCTGGACATCATCTATCCCGCCGCCCACGCGGCCCTGGCCCGTCGCATGGTCGAGCAGGGCGCCTTGATCACCGACTATCCGTTGGGCACCAAACCCAGGGCCGATCACTTCCCAAGGCGAAACCGCATCCTGGCCGGCCTCACCGTTGGCACCCTGGTTACCGAAGCGCCGGAGCGCAGCGGCGCGCTGATCACCGCTAACCTGGCCGCGGAGGTAGGGCGGGAGGTCTTCGCCGTGCCCGGCAGCATCCTCTCGCCAGCCAGCCGGGGGGTCAACCGGCTGATTCAGGACGGCGCCAAGACGGTCCTGGACTTCCGAGACGTGATGGAGGAGCTCAACCTGCAAGTCGCGGTCCGACAGCTGGCCTTGCCCGAGCCGGCCGCGCCCGACGAAACAGAATCGGCGTTGCTTGACCACCTCTCCGGAGAGCCGACGCATATCGACGAGCTGCGGCGAAGCTCCGGAATGCCCATGGCCACCGTCAGCGGCGCCCTGGCGGTCATGGAGCTCAAGGGCCTGGTCCAGCAGGTGGGGCCCATGAGCTACGTCTGCGTTCGGGAGACCCCCGTTGACTACAGGGCTGCCGTACCGTAACGTGAAATGGCTATGGCTAAGAACGTTGTTATCGTCGAATCGCCGGCCAAGGCCCGGACCATCGGACGGTTCCTGGGGCGAGACTACACCGTCGAAGCATCCCTGGGTCACATCCGGGACCTGCCGAACGGCAAGCTGGGCGTCAGCGAAGACGGCGCCTTCGTGCCCGAATACGTCATTCCGAAAGAAAAACGGAAGGTCATAAAGGCGCTCAACGACGCGCTGAAGGGCGCTTCGAACGTCTATCTGGCGACGGACCCGGACCGCGAGGGCGAGGCCATCGCCTGGCATCTGATGCAGGCGATGAAGCTCGGCGGGATGGCGGTCAGCCGGGTCGTCTTTCACGAGATCACCGAGACCGCCATCAAAGACGCCTTCGCCAACCCTCGCAAGATCGACGAGGGACTGGTCAACGCTCAGCAGACCCGCAGGATTCTGGACCGTTTGGTAGGCTACAAGCTCAGCCCGTTGCTGTGGAAGAAGATCCGCGGCGGGCTCTCGGCCGGCCGCGTCCAATCGCCGGCGTTGCGGATGCTGGTGGACCGCGAGCGAGAGATCGACGCCTTCCAGGCCAAAGAGTACTGGCGGATCCTGGCCGAGCTTTCGAAACGGAGCGGCAACGGAGCGAAACAACGCGCCGCGTTCACCGCGCGGCTCATCGCGGAGAAGGGCGTCAAGGGGACGCTGGAGGTGGGCGACGAGGCCCAGGCCCAAGCGATCACGGGCGATCTTGAACGCGCGAGCTTCACCGTCGCCGCCGTACGCCAGCGGGAAAACCAACGGAAACCCGCCGCGCCGTTTACCACCAGCACGTTGCAGCAAGAGGCGTTCCGCAAGCTTCGGTTCGCGGCCCGCAGAACGATGGCGGTGGCCCAGCAGCTCTACGAAGGGCTATCGATAGGCGCCGAAGGGTCCGTCGGCCTCATCACCTACATGCGGACCGATTCCGTGACGGTCAGCCAGGGCGCCGTGCAGGAGACCAGGGCCTTTGTCAAGGAGCGATTCGGCGCCGGCTCGCTGCCTTCATCGCCACGCCAGTACAAGACCAAGGCCAAAAACGCGCAGGAAGCCCACGAGGCCGTGCGGCCCACGTCGGTCTGGCGTGACCCCGAGGCTATCAAACAGCACCTCAATCGAGACCAGCTCAGGCTCTACGAGCTGATCTGGAAGCGGATGGTCGCCAGCCAGATGGCCAATGCCGTATTCGACTCCACCACCGTCGACATCGACGGCTCGGGCCCCGCCTCGGGAAAGACCTACGTCTTCCAGGTTAAAGGGCAGGTGCAGAAGTTCGCGGGATTCCTCGTCCTGTACAGCGAGGGGAAGGACACCGACGACGAGGAGGAGACCGAAGCCCTGCCCCAGCTGGTCAAGGGCGAAGGGCTCGACCTCGTGAAGCCGTTGCACAAGGAGCAAAAGTTCACGCAGCCGCCTCCCCGGTACACCGAGGCGTCGCTGGTGAAAGCGCTGGAGGAGAACGGCATCGGGCGCCCCAGCACCTACGCTCCGATTATCACCACCATCCAGGAGCGTGGCTACGTTAAGAAAGAGTCGAACGCGCTCAAACCCCAGCCCCTGGGCATGATCGTCAACGATCTGCTCAGGGACAGCTTTGCCGACATCATCGACCTTCAGTTCACCGCCCGCATGGAAGAGGGCCTGGACGAGATCGCCCGGGGGGAGAAGGAGTGGACGCCGTTCTTGAAGGAGTTCAACGACCCCTTCGAGGCGGCGCTGGAGAAAGCGAACGCCTCCCTGGCCAAGGTGGACGAGCCCACGGACGAAACGTGCGACGTCTGCAGCAAGCCGATGGTCGTCAAGAAAGGGCGTTTCGGACTGTTCCTCGCGTGCAGCGGCTACCCTGAATGCAAAAACACCAAGCCGATCGTCGTCAAGACCGGGGTCCCGTGCCCGGAATGCGGCGGGGACCTGTTGCAAAGGAAGAGCCGAAAAGGCAAGACCTTTTACGGTTGCGGCAACTACCCCAAGTGCACCTTCGCTACCAACCTGCGCCCCATACCCGAGCCCTGCCCCGAGTGCAAGGGGCTCCTCACGGCCTTCCCCAGAGGCGGCGTGCGGTGCGCGCGCTGCGATTACAAGGGGCGCCGGCCGCGTCCACGGGACAGCGAGGCCCAAACAGAGGAGAGCCGAGAGACCGAGGCGGTGGCCGCCGGCGAGTGATCGTCGCTAGGACGCTTCGTCGGGCTCCCACTTCTGAAACGCCGGGATGCCGTACTGCTCCCGAAGCCCGGTAATTCCAATGTTCACGCCGTTGAACGTCGCCGGGTCCCGCTGAAGCATCCACAGCGCCGCTTCGGCGCCCACGTCGGTCTTCTCCCACGCCGACTTGTCTTCGATCCGGTCGGCGAAGTTCATCACGAACCCTTCCGACGCGATGGGGACGTCGACCCGCAGGCAGTTGGATACGATGTTGCGGTCTTTCATCTCCTCGGCCAGGCCCCAGGTGAACCGCTCCAGGGCGGCCTTGGCCATGCCGTAGGGGAGCTGGCCGGGGTATTGGTTCAAGGCCGCCAGGGACGACACGTTGAGGATCGAGCCCCCGCCGCGCTCCAACATCGATGGGAGCAGATGCCGTGCCAGCAAGTACGGGGCCCGCAGGTCCAGGGCCATGATCAGGTCGTAGCGCTTCACCGGAAGCTCCAGAAGCGGCGCGGGAAAATCGATGGCCGCGTTGTTAATCAGGATGTCGACCCGGCCGAAAGCCTCCAGGGCCATCTCCGCCGCCCGCTGGATCTCCTCGTCCCGGGTGAGGTCCGCCGACACGGCCAGGGCATTGGCGCCGGCGGCCTCGATACGCCTGGCCGTCTCGTCGACGGTTCCCGGCAGCTTCAGAGGGTTGGTGTCCGACGCCCGGGCCACGGTCACCACGTCGGCCCCTTCACGGCCCAAAGCGATGGCGATGGCCTTGCCGATACCGCGGCTCGCTCCGGTGACGAGGGCGACTTTGCCTTGAAACGACGGCATGAATCCCTCCACGCGGCATGGTGTCGGTAGACGGCCTGAAAGCGAGACAACCCTAGCCAGAGGGGGGTGCGTTGTCAAGCGTTGCCACGGGACGGGCCGCCGCCTCGGTGATGACCGGTGGGTTGTTTCCTTGACAGTCTGTGGAGCCCTCAGTACGCTTGCACGCGTCCGAGGCCGCCCCATTGTAATGCCGGCTCCGGATGGCACGCGAACCTCTTGGCTGAGAAGAAATTGACCAGACGCGATGGCACGCCGCTCTCCCGCCAGATGACCGGCCTACGCGTCTGGATATGGCTTGCCGCGGCCGGGGCGTCGGCCGGCGCACTGGCTCTCCTCAGCGTTTCGATCAAGAACGACCCGTTCCCCTCCCAGGACCGCACGGTCCTCGACCGGGTGAGCGGTTGGGACTTTCCTGGTCTAGAGGGATATTTTGAATTCTCCAGTATGTTGACCGATTCTTGGGCGTTGGTGGGATTCGGCCTGGCGGGGTTCGCGTTCCTCTGGTTCTCGAGACTGCGGCGCCAGGCGACAGCCTACCTCTTCGGCGGTGTGATCGTGGCTCTCTTGGCCCTTGCTGGCGACTACGCAATTGGCAACGCGGTGGGACGTTCGAGTCCGGCGGTCGACGGGTCGGCCACGAGCTTTCCCAGCGGACACGTCTTCGGCGGCACCGTAGCCGTGGGCTTGTTGATCTTCCTGGCGGCCCACTACCGTTTGGAACGAGTTTTGCTCGTCCCGCTGATCGTGCTTTCCAGTGTCATCGCGATATCCGCGGGCCTCGCTCGTATTCATAGCCAGGTCCACTGGCCAAGCGACGTAGCCGCTGGATATTTGCTGGCAGCGCTGTGGCTTCTCGTGCTGGTTCCCCTGACCCTGGGCATCGAGAAGGCGGGATGGGTGCCCCCGCCGCCCGCGGAGTGCCCGCTACGGCTTGACATGCTGAAAAAGCGCCGGAGAACAGAGGGGGTCAGGTGACCTCGGGACGCGGCGCCGCCTTGGCCGCCTTTGATCAGTAGGTCAGGCCGCTCTAAAGCCGCTACCACAGAGGCACGGAACTTGCGCGTCAGGAGACGGCAGGAGAGCCGGATGGCCGTGTGGGGAGGAAGCGGGCCAGGGCCTCGAGCAGCTGAATCGTGGCGAACAGGGCCAGGCCGCCCAGCAGGTAGCCGCCGAGGATGTCGCTGGTCCAATGGACGCCCAGGTAGATCCTCGACGCGCCTATAGCGAGGATGGCGAATCCCATCGCTCCCCGGAACGCCAGGACGGCCCAGCGATTCGGGCCGCATATCTGGCCCGCCAGGTAGAACAGCGCTCCGAACGCCGCGACGGCCAAGAACGCGTGCCCGCTGGGGAAGCTGTGCCCGCTGACGTTGGATAGTACCAATACCATGTCGGGCGTCGGGCGTGGCCGGTCGACCAGCTCCTTCAGAACCGGGATAAGCAACGCGCCGGAAGCCGCGATGGGGACCGCCAGGGCGTGAAACCGGTGAGACCTGGCGATGAGCACCATCGTGGCGGCGATCAGGAGCAACGTCATTGGCAGCGCGCCCCCGAGCCGCGACGCGCTGCGCATGAACGGTTCGAGCCAACCGCCGCCCAGACTCTGGAACCATTGGCTGGCTGCGGGATCGCCGGGCAGGGTGCGGGTTTCCCAGGACGGCGCCAGGGCCGCCGCGACGCATAGGCCGGCGAAAGTCAGGACCGCTGCCGCCAGCAGCAACCGGCGTCGCTTGCGACGGCTTGCGGTGCGAATCTCGGCGGTGACCAAGGGAGGATCGCTCCGGGGCGACGTTGGGCGGCCGCCTCGTTATGATGGCGGCCACGACGCCCCCGTTAATATAAGATGCACCACGTTAAAGTAAGATGCACCGGGTTAAGGTAAAGTATAAGGGCGACTGGCCGTGAAGGCCACCATGATTGCACCCAAGGGGACGCCCTGGCCGGTTGGCCAGGGCCCTTTCGTTCTTGGTTTGCTTGAGGAAGCATCGAGGGAAGGTTTCCCGATGCATCGGGACCGGGGTTACGGGCTCCGAATTATTGAGAGTCTCCGACAGGAGTCGCAAGTCCTTGGACCTCGACCAGAGTCGGGAGGTGGCTCCTGAAGAAGCACATCAGGGCAGGTGGGTGGGCAGAACTACGCTGGCTCGTGGATGGAACAAGAAAAAACCCTGGCGGGTCGGCGAAAAACTTGAGCTTGGTCTGAAAAATGGTTTAGAATTGAATTCGAAACCAACGGCCATGCAAGACATCTTCGCGCCACAGCTAGCCGAGTACAGCCGCTACCTGGTCGCCGAGCGGGGCCTCGCGCCGCGCTCCCGAGAGGGCTACGTGCACCACGTCGGCGCCTTCCTGACGTTTCTGGCGCGCCAAGGCGTCACCGACCTGGCTGGAGTCGACCGGACGATGCTGCGCCGCTACGTTGTCACCCTGAGCGAGGCCAAACGGGCCAAGAGCGGCATCGCTCTGCGCCTGAGCGCCATCCGCTCGTTCATGCGGTTTCTGGTCGGACGGGGCCAAGCGCCTCGTCGGGGCCTCTGGTCCGGCCGCTCCTACGAGGCGCGAGCCCTGGCCCCCAAGCAAGAGCAGCGGCTTCCTTCGTTCCTCACGGAGGCGGAGGCCGAGCGGCTCCTGGGCTCGTCCGACCTCTCGACGGCGTTCGGAATCCGTGACCGGGCGATCCTGGAGCTGGTCTATGCTTCGGGTCTGCGCGTCAGCGAGGTCGTCGACCTCGACGTCGCAAGCCTTGAGCTGGACCTGCGTCAGGTGAGGGCCTGGGGGAAAGGCTCCAAGGAGCGTATCGCCCTGATCGGTGTGCCCGCCCAAAAGGCGCTGATTGCCTACCTGAGGGACGCCAGGCCCGAGCTGCTCGGCGGCCCGCCGAGGAACGATGCTTTGTTCCTAAACCGGTACGGCGGCAGGCTGTCCCAACGCTCGGTCCAGAACATGGTCAAGATCCACGCGATGCGGTCGGGCCTGGACCCCCGGCGGGTGCACCCGCACACGCTGAGGCACAGCTTCGCCACGCACCTGCTCGATGGCGGCGCCGACTTGCGCGTTGTGCAAGAGCTCCTGGGCCACAGCAGCCCGTCGACGACGCAGATCTACACCCACATCACCCAGGCGCAGGCGCGCAAGGTCTACGACGCCGCCCATCCCCTGGCGCGGCGCAAGGAGGGCTGATCCGGTGCGAGTGCTGGTCATCCATGGCCCAAACCTCAACATGCTCGGCAGGCGCGACCCCGAGCTCTACGGCACGCAGACCCTGGCCGACATCAACGGTCTGATCGAGGCGCGAGCCAAGGAACTGGACACGCAGGTCGAGTGCTTTCAGGCCAACGGCGAAGGCGCGATCATCGACTTCATCCAAGCGAACGCTTCCGGCGCGGACGCGATCATCATCAATCCCGGCGCGTTCGGCCACTACAGCTACGCCATCCACGACGCTCTGTTGGATTCCAACGTGCCCATCGCCGAGGTGCATCTCTCCAACGTCTTCAGCCGGGACCAATGGCGTCGCACGTCGGTCATCTCGCCCATCGTTCGGGGCGTGGTCAGCGGATTCGGCTGGCGCGGCTACGTGGCAGCCCTGGAGATGCTGGTGGCGCTGGTGCGAGAGAAGGGCTAGAATGCAGGGTCACCTGAAGACCTAAGGAGACCCTTGCATGAACCAACGAGTCCAGCGCCTTCGCCAGCGATTGGCTGACGAAGGCCACGACGCCGTTTTCATCTCCGCGCCGGAAAATCGGCGCTACCTCTCCGGCTTCACCGGGTCTGCCGGATATCTGATCGTCTCCCAAGAGCACGCCTACGTGGCCACCGACTTCCGCTACTGGGAGCAGGTGGGCCGGCAGTCGCCCGACTTCGAGCTGGTGAAGATGACCCAGGGCGACCTTCGGACGTGGCTCGTGCCCGTGCTCGAGCGAATCCAACCGGCCACCCTGGCCTTCGAAGCCGGCAATGCTACGTTCGCCTTTCACACCACGCTCAAGGAGAGTTTGAAGAAGCTGAGGCCGGCCCTGCGGCCCAGGCTGGTCCCGACGCTGGAGCTGGTCGAAGGACTGCGCATCGTCAAAGACGAGGAAGAGCTTCAGATCATCACCCGGGCTGTCGAGATCGCCGACCAGGCGTACATGGAGGTGTCGGCGGGCCTGGAGCCGGGCGTCACCGAGCGGGAGATCGCCTGGCGCCTGGAGAAGTCGATGCGAGAGCAGGGCGCCGAGAGCACGTCCTTCGACATCATCGTAGCCGCGGGCCCCAACGCCGCCATGCCCCATCACCGGCCCACCGACCGGCCCGTCGAAAAAGACGAGCCTATCATTATCGACATGGGCGCCCGCCTCCAGGGCTATTGCAGCGACCTGAGCCGCACGACCTTCCTGGGCAAGCCCGACGACACCTATCGTCGCGTCTACGACGTGGTTTTGGGGGCCCAGGAAACGGCCATCGCCGCGGTGCAATCGGGCATGACGGGCCACGACGCCGACCGGCTGGCCCGGGACGTCATCGAGAAGGCGGGCTACGGCGAGCAGTTCGGCCATGGCACCGGCCACGGCGTCGGCCTGGTGATCCACGAGAACCCGCGGGTCGCCCGCAACGCCAAGAACGAGCTGAGCGACGGCATGGTGTTCACCGTCGAGCCGGGCGTCTACCTCCCCGGCTGGGGCGGCGTCCGCATCGAGGACATCGTGGTGCTGGAGAACGGCTCCTCCCGCAACCTCACCCGCGCGCCCAAGACCGACGCCTTGGCGGTCTAAGTTCCCGTTCGAGCATGCCTTCTTCCCGCGCAGCGCGTCTGCTATCATGGCCTCACTGACCTTGCGAGGCTTTGATCCGATGCAGCGGCACGCCCCGGTCTGATGGCGGTCCACACCGTCTCCGAAGTCGTTACCTACGTGCGAGGCGTCCTCGACCGGGACGACTTCCTGTCCGACCTTTACATAACGGGTGAGATCTCCAACCTCACCCGGGCCCCGTCGGGCCACTGCTACTTCACCATCAAGGACAGCGAGAGCCAGCTCCGCTGCGTGATGTTCCGCCCCGCGCCCGGCGCTGAGTTCCTCGAGCAGGGCGTCAAGGTAACCGCCCACGGCCGCATCTCGATCTACTCCGTACGCGGCGAGCTTCAGTACGTCGCCGATCTGGTGCAGCCGGAAGGCGTTGGCGAGCTCCACATGAAATTCCTTCAGCTCAAGGCCAAGCTGGAGGAGGAGGGTCTCTTCGACTCGTCGCGCAAGCGGCCGCTGCCCTCGTACCCCAAGCGAATCGCCGTCGTCACCTCGCGCACCGGCGCCGTATTCCACGACATCCAGACCGTGCTGAGCCGGCGATACCCACTGGTGGAGCTCGTCCTGGTCCACACGTTGGTCCAGGGGGACCAGGCGCCCGGCGGGATCGTCTCGGCGCTGAAGACGGTCAACCAGGAGCCGGGTATCGACGTCGTGGTGGTGGCCCGCGGCGGAGGGTCCCTGGAGGAGCTGTGGGCCTTCAACGACGAGGCCGTGGCCCGGGCGATCTACGCCAGCCGCGTCCCCGTCGTCAGCGCGGTGGGCCACGAGACCGACGAGACCATCGCCGACTACGTGGCCGACGTCCGCGCACCCACGCCGTCGGCCGCGGCCGAGCTGGTTACGCCGGACCGCGTCGAGCTCCAGCGACGCATCCTCGATCTGCAAGCGGCTGCTCACGGCTCGCTGGCGGAGCGCCTGCGACGGCATCGCGAAGAGGTGCGTTACGCCGTGACCCGCCTTCATTTCCGCGCCCCCGACGTCGCCGCCCACCGTCAACGAGTCGACGAGCTGACGCGGGCCGCTACGGCCGCCATTGGCGGCGCCGTCATGATCGTTCGCGAGCAGCTTCGCGGGAAGGCCCTCCAGCTCGCCACGCTGAATCCGAGCAAGACGTTGGCGCGGGGCTATGCTGTCGTGGAGCGCCGCGCCGATGGCGGCATCGTCTCGCGGGTGGCCCACGCCCCGCCCGGCGAGGGCCTGGCGATCCAGGTCAGCGACGGACGGCTGACCGCCGACGTGACGAGACCGGGAGCGCCGTCGCGCGACGGGAAGCGAGGCCGGCCCCGCAAGACCGCCACCGCGCCGGAGCAGGTCCGACTCTTGTGACGGCGCCAGCGGACTCGTAGCGTGACGGTAACGCCCGAGAGGTAGTCGCCGTTTACCGTTTCCTCTCTCACCGCCAGCGTGTACCATAAGGGAGTCGTGGCAAAAGATACTGAGCAAGAGGTCGACTTCGAACAGGCCTTGGAGAAGCTGGAGCAGACGGTCCAGACTCTCGAAGCCGGTGGCTTGACGCTGGCTCAGGCCACGAGCCTGTATGAGGAGGGCATGCGTTTGGCCAAGACGTGCGGCCAGCGTCTGGACACCGCCGAGCTCAAGGTCACCGAGCTGCAAAACGCCTTCCTCAACCAGGTCGAGGAGCGGGAGGATGTCGATGAGTGAGGCCCCCAGGCTCAAGGCCGACTTTCACATGCATACCTGGCACTCCAAGGACTGCGGCACGCCTCCGAGGGACCTGGCGCGGCGGGCGGTCAAGGTGGGTCTCACATGCATCGCCGTTACAGACCACAACACGATTCGCGGCGGCCTCGACGTTCGCGAGCTGGCGCCGCCCGAGCTTATGGTCATCGTCGCCGAGGAGGTCAAGACGCCCAGCGGGGAGATCACCGGCTTCTTTCTGGAGGAGGAGGTGCCCGCGGGCCTCTCGCCGGAGGAGACCTGCCGGCGCATCAAAGACCAGGGCGGTCTCGTCTCCATCCCTCATCCCTACGACCGGGTGCGGCGGTCGGTGCTGGATAGCGACGTTCTGGAGACGATCCTGCCGTTCATCGATATCGTGGAGGTCTTCAACTCCCGCACGACGCTGCTACGCGACTCGCAGCGGGCGTTAGAGTTCGCCGAGCGTCACGATTTCTTGCAGGGCGCCGGCAGCGACGCCCACTGCACCGGCGAGCTGGGCCACGTGTTCATCGACATGGCGGCGTTTAGCGACGTCGCCGGGTTCAAGGCATCGCTGCGCCAGGCCACCATCGACGGGCGCCGCTCCAGCCCCCTCTATCACGCCGTCACCACCGTGACCAAGTGGCGCAAGCGGTACTTTCCGCACGGCATGGACCGGTAGGAGGCGCGGGAGGCGGGCGTGTTCCAGATCGGCGTCTTCGCCACCGGTCGCGGCCAGGGCTCCCGGCAGCTCGTCCAGGCCATCCACGAAGCATGCCAATCGGGCCATCTTCCCGCCCGAATCGCCTTCGTTTTCAGCAATCGTGATCCCGGCGAGTTCGAGGCCACCGACGGTTTTTTCGCCATGGTGCGCGACATGGGGCATCCGCTGGCGACCTACTCGTTCCGGAGGTTCCGCGCCGAGCTGGGCGACGACCCCGACTGGCGAATCAAGTACGACCGCGAGGTGATGCGCCGCCTCGAGTCCTTCGAGCCCGACCTCTGCGTCCTGGCTGGCTACCTGATGATCTTCGGGCCGGAGATGTGCCGCCGGTACACTTCGGTCAACCTGCATCCCGCGGCGCCCGGCGGGCCCGTGGGCATGTGGCAGCAGGTCATTTGGGACCTGATCGAGGCCCGCGCTCCCTCCAGCGGCAACACGATCTTCTCGGTCACCGAAGAGCTGGACAAGGGACCGACGGTGACCTACTGCACCTTTCCCCTAACCGGCGGCGGGATCGACGGGGCGTGGTCGGCCGTGGAGGGCATTCCGGTCCAGAGCCTGCGGGAGGAGGCCGGTGAAGAGCTTGAGCTGTTTCAGCTGATCCGGGAGCGGGGCATGGTGAGGGAGAGGCCGTTGGTGGTCGAGACCCTTCGAGCCTTCGCCCAGGGGGCCGTCCGTATAGAAGATGGGCGGGTGGTGAATGCCCGGGCCGAGCCGGTCCGGGGAGTCGACCTGACCGACGACATCGAGGCACGATTGCCGCGCTCGGCTGATGCGAGCTGACGGCCGGAGGCCTCAGGCGGTCTTCAACTCCGAGGGAAAGGCGATGGGCTGGTCGGACCCGGTCAGCAGCAGCGGCTGTCGCTTGCGCAAAATGGCCTCCTCGGTAATGACGCACTTGCGCACGTTGGTCATCGAGGGGATCAGGTACATCACGTCGAGCAGCGTCTCTTCGATGACGGTCCGCAGGCCGCGGGCGCCGGTCTTGCGCTTCATCGCCTCTTCGGCCGCGGTTTCCAGCGCCTCGTCCGTGAATTCCAGGTCCACCTTATCGAGCTTGAACAAGCGCTGATATTGCTTGACGATGGCGTTCTTGGGCTCGGTGAGGATGCGGACGAGGGTATCCTGCTCCAGAGGCTCCAGGCTCGAGGCTACTGGCAGCCGGCCGACGAACTCGGGGATGAGCCCAAACTCCAGCAGGTCGTCGGGGATCAGGTGCTCCAGCACCTTATAGGCCGATACGGCCCTGTTCGGTCCGTCGACCGTGCGGCTCTTGGCGTGAAAGCCGATGGGGACGGCATCGAGGCCGGTCCGCTTGGCCACGATGCGCTCCATGCCTTCGAAGGCGCCGCCGCAGATGAACAGGATATTGGACGTCTTGATCTGGATGAACTCCTGGTACGGATGCTTGCGTCCGCCCTGGGAGGGCACGTTGGCTTCGCAGCCTTCGATGATCTTCAGCAGCGCTTGTTGGACGCCTTCGCCCGATACGTCCCGGGTGATCGAGGGGTTGGAGCCTTTTCGGGCGATCTTGTCAATCTCGTCGATGTAGATGATGCCCATCTCGGCCTTGGGGATGTCCCAGTCCGCCGCTTGAATCAAACGGAGGAGGATATTCTCCACATCCTCCCCCACATAGCCCGCTTCCGTCAGCGACGTTGCATCGGCGATGGCGAAGGGCACGTCCAGGATTCTGGCCAGCGTCTGGGCCAGCAGCGTCTTGCCCGACCCGGTGGGGCCCACCAGCAAGATGTTGGTCTTTTCGACCTCCACGTCGCTGTTCATTATCGCCGGCCGAATGCGCTTGTAGTGGTTGTAGACCGCGACGCTCAGGACTTTCTTGGCCCGCTCCTGGCCGATGACGTATTCGCTCAACTGGCGATAGATCTTTTGCGGGGTGAGACTGGTGATCGGGGCGGTCTTGGCCGCGGGTTGCGCGCCACTCTCTTCGTCGATGATCCCCTGACAGAGGTGGACGCATTCGTCGCAGATGTAGACCTTGCCCGGGCCCGCGATCAGCCGCTTGACCTGCTGCTGGAACTTGCCACAGAAGGAACACTCGTACTGAGAACGTGAGCTGCGGTTTCCTGCCATCGGCTTTCCTGAATCCCTGTTTTGACGGCGCCCTGTGCGGGCCTGAGCTTACTTCTTGTCCTTCTCGTCCTTCTTGTCCCCGTCGGACGACTGGCCCGTCAGAATGTCATCGACCAGACCGTATTCCTTGGCCTGGATCGCGTCGAGGTAAAAGTCCCGGTCGGTGTCCTGGACGATCTTCTCGAATTCCTGCCCGGTGTTCTCCGCGAGGATTCGCCGGATCTTCTCGTTCAGCCGCAGAATCTCCTTGGCCGCGATCTCGATATCCGACGCCTGGCCCGAAGCCCCGCTCATGGCCTGGTGCATGTGGACCGTCGAGTTGGGCAAGGCGTACCGTTTGCCTTTTGTCCCGGCGCTGAGCAGCACCGTTGCCATGCTGGCGGTCATGCCGACGCAGATCGTTGACACGTCGCACCGCAGCAGCTTCATGGTGTCGTACACCGCCAGCCCGGCGCTGATCACGCCGCCGGGACTGTTGATATACAACATGATGTCCTTGTCCGGGTCCTCGCGGTCGAGGTACAACAACTGGGCGATGATCAGATTGGACACCTGATCGGAGATGGGCATGCCGAGAAAGATGATTCGCTCTTTCAAAAGCAGCGAGTAGATGTCGAAGGCCCGCTCGCCGCGAGCGCTCTGCTCGATAACCATCGGGATGATGTTGCTAGGATTTGTCGTCATCGGGGGCTGTCTCCTCCTCGGGGTCCGCTCCGGCCTCGGGGGCGGGACTTTCGGCGGGTTGCGAGACGATCTCCACCAGCCGGTCCAGGGTTTTTCGCGTCACCAGCGAGCGTTCCAGCGACCGGCGCGTCTCTTCGGACTCGAACACCCGCCGGGCTCGCGCTTGTTGCTCGCCTGACGCTTCGACGAGCTCCTGGACGGCCTCGTTGATCTCGTCGGTCGAGACTTCGATCGCTTCGCGTTCCTTGAGTTCGGTCAGCACCAGCGAATGGACGACCCGTCGCTCGGCCTCGGCTTGCATCTCCTGCATCAACTGCTCGCGAGTCTGGCTCAACTGCTCCAGGTACTCCTCCATGGAGACCCGGTTGTTGGCCAGACGCCGCTCCTGCTGCTCCATCATGTGTTCGGCCTCGTGCTCGACGATCGAATGGGCGAACTCCACCTTGGCGCCCTGGATAACCTGGTCCAGCGCTTGCTCCCGTAGCTCTTCCGTCGCCTTCCGCTCGGCTTCGGCGGTCACCTGGGCGACGAGGTGCTCCCGCAGGGCCGGCAGGTCGTCGAATCCGTCGCCCACGCCTTTGGCAAACTCATCGTCCAACGGCGACAGGCTCTTGCCTTTGACGTCGACGACGTTGACCCGGTAGAGCAGCGGAGCCTCTTGGCTCTCCCCGCCCTCCTGCTGATTTGGCGTTGCGAGGGTGAACTCTTTGCTCTCGCCGGCCCCGAGGCCCACGACCTCTTCGGCGAATCCGCTTGCCGGAGAGGCCAGGCCCGGTTCGGGGCGATACTGCACGCCCTTGTCGTCCCGCACCCGAGCTCCGTTCTGGTACACCTCGACGTCCAACGTCAGCAGGTCGCCCATCAGCGACGCGCGGTCCGCCGGCTCCCACGGCGCTTGCTGGAACCGCAGGTCCTCCAGCAGATCGTCGATCTCCTGGTCCTGGACCTCCACGGCCCGCGGCTCGATGCGCACGGCGGCGTACTCCCCCAGATCGACCGTTGGCGTCAGCGCAATCTTCGCCGTCCAGGCCGCCGGTTCCGTGCTGGAGACCTCGATCGAGGGGGGCGTCGCGGCCTCGATGGACTGCTCCTCGATTGCCTTTTGCGTGGCATCGGGGATCATCCGGTTAAGGGTTTCTTCCAGGATCGCGCCCTTGCCCAGATACCGCTCGAGCATCACCAGGGGCGCCTTGCCCTTCCGGAAACCTGGAATCTTGGCCCGCTGCACCAGCGATTGGTACGCTCGTTGCCGGTACCGCTCGACGTCGTCGGGCTCGGCTTCGATGCTCAGCACCACTTCGCGGCGCGGCAGGTTTTCGACGGTGACTTTCACAAGTGGGTTCCTCGGGGGTTAACCATTCCATTATAACCCTGAGGCATTCAGAGAGACAACGGCTCTTTGGTCCGACCCCCTGCCTCGCACCGATAGGACGCCGGCTTCCGAGAGGGACGCTTTCCAGGCGGAAACCGCCGATGACAACGCGGCCCCGAGGGCGAGCTTGGGGGCTGCCTTGCGAGCGGCGCTTACGCTACTCGAGCAGCCGCAGGTGCAGGTCGGCCAGCTGCTGCGGGTCCACCGGCGAGGGCGCGCCCATCAGCAGGTCGGTGGCGCTCTGCGTCTTGGGGAAGGCGATGACGTCGCGGATGTTGTCGCTGCCGGCGAGGATCATGACGATGCGGTCGAACCCGTAGGCGATCCCCCCGTGAGGCGGCGTTCCGTAGTCGAAGGCCCGGAGCAAGTGCCCGAACCGCTGCTCGATCTCGTCCGGCGTGTACCCCAGCAGCTCGAACATCTTCTCCTGGAGATGCCGTTCGTGAATCCGGATGCTCCCGCTGGAGAGCTCGAAGCCGTTGCAGACCATGTCGTAGGCCTGGGAGCGGGCCCGGCCCGGGTCGGTGTCCAGGAGGGGCAGGTCCTCGGCTTTCACCGACGTGAACGGATGGTGCAGGGCGTCCCACCGCTTCTCGTCCGCGTTCCACTTGACGAGAGGAAAGTCGACGACGAAGGCGAAGGCGAGCACCGAGGGGTCGGCCAGGCCCAGGCGGCGCCCGATCTCGTTCCGAAGCTGGGCGAGGGCGGTGTTGGCCACGGAGGTCTCGCCGGCAACGATCAGCATCATATCGCCGGGTCCGGCGCCGGCTCGCTGAGCCATACGGCGGACCTGGTCCATCGATAGAAAGCGGGTCACCTGGGAGCGGACGTCGCCGAGCTCCATCTCGTCCAGCGACTTGCCCTCGGCCAGCGCGATGGTCACCAGGCCCTTGGCGCCCCTGGCCTGCACGAACTCGATCAGCTCGTTGATCTGCCTGCGGGTGTATCCGGCGCAACCCGGCGCCACGAACCCCTTCACCGTCCCACCCTGGTCCACGGCGGAACGAAAGATGCCCAGCTCGGTCTCGACGGCGATGTCGGCCAGGTCCACCAGCTCCAGCCCGAAGCGAAGGTCCGGCTTGTCGGTCCCGTACCGGTCCATGGCCTCGGCGTAGGTCAGGCGCGGAAACGGCCGGGACGTCTTGAGGTGGGGCGTGACGGACTCGACGAGCCCGGCGAACAGCTCTTCCATCAGGGCCAGGATGTCCTGCTCCTCGACGAAGCTCATCTCCAGGTCGAGCTGGGTGAACTCGGGCTGGCGGTCGGCGCGCAGGTCCTCGTCGCGGAAGCACCGGACGATCTGGTAGTAACGGTCGAAGCCGGCCACCATGAGGAGCTGCTTGAGCTGCTGCGGCGATTGCGGCAGGGCGTAGAAATGGCCCGGGCTGATGCGGCTGGGCACCAGGTAGTCCCGGGCGCCCTCGGGCGTGCTCTTGATGAGCATGGGCGTCTCGATCTCGAGGAACCCGCGGGCGTCGAGGAAGTCGCGGATGTACCGCGTGACCCGGTGGCGCAGCTTCAGGTTCCGCTGCATGCCCTCTTTCCGCAGGTCCAGATAGCGGTACTCCAGGCGCAGGGCCTCGTCGACCGGGCTGTCGTCGTTGATGGCGAAGGGCGGCGTCAGCGACGGGTTGAGGACGGTGAGCGACGTCGCGACGATCTCCACTTCGCCGGTGGCGATCTTGGCGTTCTCGGTGCCCGCCGGGCGTCGCGTGACCTCGCCTTCGATCTGCACCACCCACTCGTTGCGCAAGGCGTCGGCGCGATCGTGCGTCTCGGGGTGGCTCTCGGGGTTGAACACGATCTGGGCCAGCCCGGACCGGTCTCGGAGGTCGATGAAAATCAGCCCGCCGTGGTCGCGGCGCCGGTGGACCCAGCCGGCCAACGTTACCCGGTCTCCCACATCCGTTGGGCGAAGGTCGCCGCAGTCGCGTGTCTTTAGCACGGAGTCCTCCCGAGGAAAGTCAGGCGCGATTATAGGGAGTCGCTATGGTTTTCACAACCTGCGCGGCGCCGCCCAGAACGTCCCATCGCTCGCGGAGCGCGGCGGCCTCCTCGGCGTTTTCCGTCAGGGCGAAGAGCGTCGGTCCGCTGCCCGCCAGGTGCACCGGAGGGGCGCCGGCGTCGACCAGAGAGTCGCGATATTCCGCGAAACCAGGGAAGATGCCGCCGGCGACGCTCTCGAAGGCGTTGAAGATCTGGTCCGGTGTCAGGCCCCGACCGCCGCGGAGGGCCAGCACCAGGCCGCGGGTGGCGGACCCGAAGGTGTAGTCCGACTCCGCCAGCGCCCCGTACAGCCTCGCGGTCTTGTTGAGCAGCTCGATAGGGGGAGTCGCCAGAACGGCCCAGGTCTCGCCCAGCTCGGGCAGAGGCGTCACGATCTCACCACGGCCCTCCACCAGAGCGGTGCTGCCGACGAGAAAAAAGGATACGTCGCTCCCCAGCGCTTGGGCGACATGACCCATGTCGCCCGGGCTCAGGTCCTGCTCCCACAGGCGCGAAAGGCCCACCAGCGTGGCCGCGGCGTCGCTGCTGCCGCCGCCTAGGCCGGCGGCGGTGGGAATGCGCTTCGTCAGCGTGATCTTGGCCCCGCGCTCCTCTTGCAGCGCCTCCCGGATCGCCAGGGCGGCTTTGTGCGCCAGATTCTCCTCGGGTTGAATGTTCGTCGCGTCGCACTCGACGACGATCTCCGGATGGGGCTCGAACCGAAGCTCGTCGGCCAGGTCGATGGTCTGGAGCACCGAGACGATGTTGTGGTAGCCGTCGTCCCGTTTGCCCAACACCTCCAGCGTCAGATTGATCTTGGCGTGGGCTTTGAGCTGGATCATCGCCGAACGTGGCCCAGCTCGCGGTAGACCGCGCCCCATTCCTCCAGGCTGAGGGTCTCGGCCCGGCGTTGCGGGGCGACGCCCGCCCGCGTGAGCCGGTCGAAGACCTCGTCGCGAGGCATCTCCAGAGCGTGGCTCAACGAGTTGGCGAGCTGTTTCCTTCGAGCGCTGAAGCCGGCCCGCGCGACGTCGATGAGGCCCTGGGTCTCTCCGGGCGCGACCACGGCGGGCTCGGGTCGAACGTCCAGCCGCACGATGGCTGAATCGACCTTGGGGGGCGGGTAGAAGCTGCCGGGCCGCACGATGCCGACGATGGTGGGCCGGGCGAAGAGCTGCACGGCCACCGAGAGCAGGCTCATGTCGCCGGGCTTGGCGGCGATGCTTCGGGCGACCTCGCGTTGGAGCAGGACGACCAGAAGCTCCGGCTTGGCCTCGGCTTCGAGAAACTGGCGGAGGATCGGGTTGGCCACGTAGTACGGGAGGTTGGCCACCACCTTGTATCGATTCGTGGCGCCGTGGGCGCGCAGCAACGCCTCCGGGGTCAGCTTCAACATGTCGGCTTCGACGATGGTGATGCCGGGATGGCCCTCGAGCTCGAGCCGCAACGCCTCCGCCAGGCGCGCGTCCTTTTCCACCGCGATGACCTGACGAGCCTTGGCGGCCAGGGCGATGGTGAGGGCGCCGCCGCCGGGGCCGACTTCGATGACGACGTCATCTCGCGTAACGTCGGCGGCGGCCACGATCCGGGCCAGCACGCCCCGGTTTACCAGGAAGTTTTGGCCCAAGCTCTTGCGGGGCCGCAGGCCATGGCTTTCCAGCAGCTTCCTGACGCCGAGGGGCGCCGAGGGGGCGCTGGCGGCGGGTTCTGCGGTGCTCATGGGCCTGCCCGGTTGTCGATGCCGATGGTCTGTCAAGAGAGGGCCGTGCACCCACCGTCGATCTGGCTCGCAGGGGAGACCGCCGCCGGGAGGCTCAGAGCAGGCACGCCTGCGGCGCCCGGAGGCAACTGCTTACCGTTGCTTCCTTCCGGACCTGGCGGGGTTCGCAGGCCTCCGCCGCGCAGGACCCGCTCCTCAACGTCGCCCGATGCCGATCGCGACCTACGCCCGGGGACCTCGGGTGGGGATTCAGCCCCGCTGTAGCGGATTGCGGGTACAGGGCACCGCTAGCTCCCCGCCTAGCACGGCCGACTCTCATGCTAGAGCACGGGTCAGAAGGTGTCAACGAAAACCCGGCCCGCGCGCCGGAGCCCGCCGAGGGCGACACGCTGCCGCGTATACTGGTCGGGCCAACCAGAGGGCGACGATGACCAGGGCTGAAGAGATCATTCGCCAGCGCATCCGGGACCGTGGCCGGATCACCTTTGCCGAGTTCATGGAGCTGGCCCTCTACGGCCCCGGCGGCTACTACACGTCGCGCACGCCCATTGGCCGCCGAGGCGACTACTACACCAGCCCTTCGGCGCACCCAATGTTCGGCGCGCTGCTCGCCTTGCAGCTGGAGCAGCTCTGGCGTCTGCTCGACGCTCCCTCGCGGTTCGTGGTGGTCGAGCCCGGCGCCGGCGACGGCCGATTGGCCCTGGACGTTCTCGCCTACGCCCGGCGCCTCGACGCCGCCTTCGCTCGCGCGCTGGAGTACGTCGCCGTCGACCGCTTCCCGCGGCCGGGGCCGGGTGGCCCGGCGGCCAATTTTTCCGGTGGGCCGGGTGGCCCGGCAGCCAGAATTTCATGGCTCCGTGGTGAATGTACGCCTTTGCGGGAGCTGACCGGTTGCGTTCTTTCCAACGAGCTGGTGGACTCGATGCCGGTGCATCGCGTCGCCATGACCGGCGGACGGCTGCGGGAGCTCTACGTGACGCTGGCCGACGGGTCGCTGGCCGAAGAGGCGGGCGAGCCGTCGACGCCCGAGATCGCCGAGATGCTGGGGTCGCAGGGCGTGCGCCTCGAAGAGGGCTGGCAGGCGGAGGTCGGCCTCGGTGCGCGGCGGTGGATGGAGGGGGTGGCGGCGAGCCTACGCCGGGGGTACGTGCTCACCATCGACTACGGCGATCCGGCCGAGCGCCTGTACACCGAGGCGCGCAAGGCGGGCACCGTGATGTCTTACTACCAGCACACGCCGCAGGCCGACGTCCTGGCCCGCGTGGGCCTCCAGGACATGACCGCCCATGTCAACTTCACGACGCTGGTCCAGGCGGGCCGGAAGCGCGGGCTCGAACCCGTCGCGCTGATGGACCAGGGATCGTTCTTGCGGAACCTGGGGGCCGGCCTGTTCATCGATCGGCAGCGACGGGAGCCGCTGCCGCAGGCCGAGACTCAAGCGAACCTCATGGCGATGCGGGACCTGGTGAAGCCCGGAGGGCTGGGCGCGTTCCGGGTCCTGCTCCAGGCCAAGGACGCGCCGGTGGCCGGGTTAGCCTGCGTGGATGAGTCGCCGTCAGACCAGGAGGCGTGGCGCCGGCGTCTCGAAAGCCTGCCCGTTCCCATGCTGACTCCGGAGCATCTGGACCTGCTGGCGGCGCGATACCCGCACCAGGCTGGGACGCAGGAGCGCTGGTAGGCCGCAGCGCTAGCTCCGGGCTGGCGCTTTGTGGGCCACGGACTCGGCGGTCCGCAGGAGCTTTTGCGCTCGCAGGGCGATGGCCGTGTCGATCATCTTGCCGTCCAGCGAGCACGTGCCCTCTCCCTCGGCCTCGGCCCGCTCGAACGCTATGAGCACCCGCTTGGCTTGACCGATCTCTTCCTCGGAGGGTGAGAAGGTCGCGTTGATCAGATCGATCTGGCTGGGATGGATCGCAAACTTGCCTTTGAACCCCAGCTGAAGGGCCAGGCTGGTGTCCCGCGCCAGACCGTCGTGATCGTCGATGGTGACGAACGGAGCGTCGATGGCCAGCTTGTGCGCGGCTCGCGCCATGACGGCCACCTGGTTCCGGGCGTACAGAATCTCGTGACCTTCCGGGCTTCTCGAGACGCCCATGTCGGCGGTGAAGTCCTCGGCGCCGAAGGCCACCGCCACCACCCGTGAGGAGGCCGTGGCGATCTCGAACGCGCGGGCCACCCCGAGGGCGCTTTCGATGAAAGGGATGATGCGCACGTGGCCGAAGGGCACGTGTTTGCCGTGCTCCAGGTTGGTGATGATCTCGTCGAGACGCCGGATGTCGTCGGCCGACTCGATCTGCGGCAGCGTCACGCCGGTGAGGTGCTGGGAGATGACCGCGTTCAAGTCGTCCCAGATGTACACGGAGTCGATGGCGTTCACCCGAACGAAGACCTGCTGGCCGCTGGCGGCCAACGCCGGCAGGGCGTCGCGCAGCATCTGCCGCGCGCGGGCCTTCTCGGGGTCGGGCACGCCGCTTTCCAGGTCCGGCACCACCGCGTCGGCTGAGAGGCCCTGGGCCTTTCGGAGGAAACGCTCCCGGTTGGCCGGGACGAACAGCAGCGACCTCAGCGGCTCCACACGATACCTCCGCAGCGAAGGGGCGCGGCGACGGGCCGCGCCGGCCTAACGCTTCGCGGCCTCCAGGCGCTCCATGGCCTCGGCCAGCTCCACCACCTTGACGGCCCGCTTCCATACTGGCGTATCCACCATCTTGCCGTCCAGCGCGACCGCCGCGGTGCCGCGCTGCTTGGCCTCCTCGAACGCCTCGATGACCCGCCGCGCGTGGTCGATCTCCTCGTTCGATGGCCGGAAGACGTCGTTGACCGGGCCGATCTGGTTGGGATGAATGACGAACTTGCCCTTGTACCCCACGGCCTTGGCCCGTTTGGCGTCGATCACCAGATTCTCGATGTCGTTGAAGTCCGGGTCCGGCGTGTCGTAGGCCACGATCTCCGCGGCGCGGGCCGCGATAGCGACGAGAGACCGGGCCGTGGCGATCTCCTCGGACCCCTTGGTGCGG
>JACZVV010000121.1 GCA_022572465.1 Chloroflexota bacterium | reverse complement strand
TGCCGCGGGCGATACTCCGGGGATCGGGCCAGGGCTCACAGGCATCCGCCCCGTCGTGGAAGGCCTTTACGATGGGGTGGCAGCCCTCGGGCTGGACGGCCACGAGCTTCGGGAGAGGGCCCTCGACCCAGCCCAGCTCGATGAGCTCATAGAAGCCCTTCCACATCCCCACGACGCCGGTCCCGCCTCCCGTGGGGTAGACGATGGTGTCGGGCATTCGCCACCCCAATTGCATGGCCAGCTCCAGCCCCATGGTCTTCTTGCCCTCGGCGCGGTAGGGCTCCTGGAGCGTGGAGAGGTCGAAGAGCCCCTTCTCCTGGGCCACCGCCTTGGACACCCGGCCCGCATCGCTTATCGACCCGTCGACCAAGGACAGGTGGGCTCCCATGGAGGTGCACTCGATCTTGTTGGAGGCGGGTGCATCCCGGGGCATGAAGACGTGGGCCTCCATGCCTCCCCGGGCCGCGTAGGCCGCCAGGGCGCCCGCTGCGTTGCCGGCCGACGGCATGGAGAACTTCCTCAGCCCAAGCTCCTTGGCCACGGACACCGCGGCCGATATCCCCCTGGCTTTGAAGGTCAGCGTGGGGTTCAGGCCCTCGTCCTTGATGTACAGGTGCGGAAGGCCGAGGGAGCGACCCAAGTTGGCCGCATGCGAGAGAGGCGTGCCGCCTTCGCCCAGGGTGATGACGGCGGCTGGGTCCAGGACCGGCAAGAGCTCGAAGAAACGCCACATGGTGTTGGGGCGGTCCGTGAGCTGCTTCGGCTGGACGTCCCGGCGGAGCCTGCTGAGATCGTATCTCGCGTAGAGGACGCCGCCGCACGCGGGACAGACGCCGTGAATCGTCTCCGCGCTCAGATGCTTGCCGCAGGCGGTGCACTCGAGGTGTGTCAGATAGCTCTTCAGCTCGCCGTCCTCCGGTCGCGCCGGCACGGTGGAGCCGGCCCCGTTTTTGCCGTATGTTGGGCGGCCTGATGGTCAGGAGCCAGGGCCGCCCGGCCCCGGCGATCGACCGGCGCCCGTCGTCGGCTCGACGCGCCGCTAGGCCAGCACCGCCTCGGCGATCCGCTCGAGCTCCCGCGACATCTCCTCTTCGCCAACGACCGCCGAGGGCCGGATCACGACGCGATCCGCGCCCGCCGCATCGTAGGCCCGCATGAGGTCGCGATCGGCCGGCTGCCCGGTAACCGAGATCGTGAGGGAGGCCGGGTCGCGTCCGGCCTCGGCGGCGAGCGTGTCGAGCGTCGCACGGCTCTCTTCGACCACCTCCGGCGTCGCCCGGACCGGCAGCCACCCATCGCCCCACGAGACGATCCAGCGAAGCACGTTCTTGGCGTTGCTCCCGAGAAGGATGGGCGGGTGCGGCTTCCGCGCCGGTTTCGGGAACGATTTCACCGGAGGGAAGCGGTAGTACTTGCCGTCGAACCGGGCCTCGTCCGTGGTCCAGAGCTCTTTCATGACCGCGATGGCCTCGCGGGTCTGGCCCCAACGATGCTCGAAGTCGCCTCCCATGATCTCCGTCTCCTCCCGGTTCCATCCGGCGCCGATGCCGAACAGGAAGCGTCCGCCGCTGAACAGGTCCAGCGTGGCGATCTCCTTGGCCAACACCAGCGGATTGCGCTCGGGAACCAGGACGATTCCGGTGCCCAGCTTGATGGTGGTGGTGGCGGCCGAGGCCCGCGCCAGGCAGATGAAGGGGTCGGCGAAGTGAGCGTAGCTCTCGGGGATCACGCCGTCGGGCGAGCCGGGGAAGGGACTCACGCTGCTCACCGGCAAGATGGGATGCTCGGCGTACCAGATCGACTCGAACCCCAGAGCCTCGGCTTTGCGCGCGGTCGCCGCTGGGTCGACATGGTAGGAGGGAGGGGAGTTCGATACGCCGATGTCCATTCAAACGCTCCTTTGCTCTCGAGGCGATGGTGTCCGTGGATAGAGCGACGATGGGCGCTTCAGAGGAGCGCGGCCCGCCGCTCGCACGGGAATTGTACCGCACGCCGCCCATGCCCCGCCGCCGCTCGCCGCGCCGGTGGCAATGCCGCCCGCCACCCACTACAATAGGTTGAGCCAACCCTGTTGGAGGGATGGCAGAGTGGACGAATGCGACGGTCTTGAAAACCGTTGGGGTGTCACAGCCCTCGTGGGTTCGAATCCCACTCCCTCCGCCAGAGCAGCAACGACCCCAGGAGCAGTGTATGAAGGTCCACGAGTACCAGGCCAAGGAGCTCTTCAGAAAATATGGCGTTCCGGTTCCCGAAGGCGCCGTCGCGGCCTCCCCTAAAGAGGCCGCCGATCATGTTCGGGCCATGGGCGGCCGGGCCGTAATCAAGGCCCAGGTCCACGCCGGGGGACGGGGCAAGGCCGGCGGCGTCAAGGTCGTCAGCTCGCCGGAAGAGGGCGAAAAGTACGCCGCCGGGCTCATCGGCTCGCGTCTGGTCACCCACCAGACGGGTCCCGAGGGCGTGCCCGTGGACAGGGTCCTCGTCGAGGAGCTGATCGATATCGCCAGGGAGCTCTACGTCAGCGTCATCGTCGAGCCCTCGCTGCGCATGCCGGTGATGATCGCCAGCGCCGCCGGGGGCATGGACATCGAGGAGGTCGCCGCCAAAACGCCGGAGAAGATCGTACAGATCGCCATCGACCCCGTGATCGGATTTCAGCCGTACATGGGACGCAAGGCGGCCCGCGGTCTTGGGCTGCCTCAGGAGCTGGTGCGGCCCGCCGGGGCGCTCTTCGCCAACCTCTTCCGGCTCTTCGAGGGGCTGGACTGCACGCTGGCCGAGGTCAACCCGCTGGCGATCACCGCCGACAACCGCCTGCTGGCCGCCGACGCCAAGCTCGCCTTCGACGACGACGCCCTGCGCCGCCACCCGGAGCTGGCCGAGCTGCGGGACGACCGGCAAGAGGACCCGCTGGACGTCGAAGCCAACCGGGCCGATGTCAACTACATCCGGCTGGATGGCGAGGTCGGCTGCATGGTCAACGGAGCGGGCCTGGCCATGGCGACGTTGGACCTTATCGGGCAGATGGGGTCGCAACCGGCCAATTTTCTCGATGTCGGCGGCGGCGCCAGCGAGGAGCAGATCAGCCGGGCGTTCACGATCATGCTTGCGGACCCCAAGGTCAAGAAGGTGCTGATCAACATCTTCGGCGGCATTCTGCGATGCGACGTGGCGGCCCGCGGCATCGTCGCCGGCGCGCGCGAAAAGGGAATCGACCTGCCGCTGGTGGTGCGCATGCGAGGCACCAACGCCGAGGAGGGCCGGCGCATCCTGGCCGAATCGGGACTCCGGGTCGTCATCGCCGACAATCTGCAAGACGCGGCCCAGAAAGTCGTCCAGGCGGTCTAGGAGGCACCCATTGAGCATTCTCGTCGACAGGTCGACCCGCCTCCTGGTCCAGGGCTTCACCGGCAACGAAGGCACGTTCCACTCGGAGCGGTGCATCGAGTACGGCGCCAACATCGTGGCCGGCGTGACGCCCGGCAAAGGCGGCACGACCCATCTGGACAGGCCGGTCTTCGATTCGGTGGCCGAGGCCATCGAGGCGACGCAGGCGAACGCCGGGATGATCTTCGTGCCGCCGGCCTTCGCCGCCGACGCGATTCTGGAAGCCGCCGATGCGGGCCTTCAAACTGTCGCCTGTATCACCGAGGGCATCCCGGTGCTGGATATGGTGCGGGTCTCGCGATTTCTGGAGGGGACGGCCACCCGGCTCATCGGCCCCAACTGCCCGGGCGTGATCTCGCCGGGCGAAAAGTGCAAGGCCGGCATCATGCCGGGGAACATCCACCTGCCGGGCAACGTGGGCGTGGTCTCCCGAAGCGGCACGCTGACCTACGAGGCGGTGGCCCAACTCACGGAGCGCGGCATCGGGCAGTCGACGTGCGTCGGCATCGGCGGCGATCCCATCGTGGGCTCGACCTTCGTCGACATCCTGGCACTTTTCGAGCAGGACCCGGAGACGGAGGCCGTGGTGATGATCGGCGAGATCGGCGGGACGAAAGAGCAAGAGGCCGCCGATTACATCAAAGCCAGCATGAGCAAGCCGGTCGTCTGCTTCATCGCCGGCGGGTCGGCGCCGCCCGGCCGGCGCATGGGCCATGCCGGGGCCATCATCACCGGCGTCTCCGGCACCGCGGAGGCCAAGGTCGCCGCACTGCGCGCCGCGGGCGCAATCATCGTGGAGAGCCCGGCGGGTATCGGCGACGCGATGGCCGAGGTATTGAAGGGGTAGCCGCGTCCTACCCGGTGACGGCGCCCTCGGAAGCCGACGAGACCATCCGGGCGTACTTGGCCATGACGCCGGTCGCGTACCGCGGAGCAGGCGGGCTCCAATCGGCCAGGCGACGCCGGATGTCGTCGTCGGAGAGCTCCACGTCGAGGCGCCGGGCGTCCACGTCGAACCGGATCATGTCGCCTTCGCGCAGGGCGGCGATGGGCCCGCCCACGGCGGCCTCCGGCGCGACGTGTCCCGCCATCAGTCCGCGGGTCGCTCCGGAGAAGCGGCCGTCGGTCAGCAGCGACACCGAGTCGCCCAGCCCTTCGCCCACGATGGCCGCCGTGACTCCGAGCATCTCGCGCATCCCCGGGCCGCCCTTGGGGCCCTCGTAACGGATCACCACCACGTCGCCCGCCTTGATCTCGCCTCGCGTGACGGCTGCGAAAGAATCTTCTTCCGTCTCGAACACCCTGGCCGGTCCTCGGTGGGTCATCCGCTCGTGCCCGGCGACCTTCACCACGCACCCCTCGGGCGCCAGGTTGCCCCGCAAGATCACCAGGCCGCCGGTGGACTTGAGCGGGTCCGATAGCGGGCGTACCACCACCTGGCCCGGCGTCTCCACGGCCTCGGCGGCCTCCTCGCCGATCGTGCGCCCAGTCACCGTCATCTCGTTCTCGTGCAGCAGGCCGGCCTCCGCCAGGCGATTGACGACCAGCGAGATGCCGCCGGCCTCATACATGTCCTTGGCCACGAACCGCCCGCCCGGCTTCAGGTCGGCCAGCAGGGGAGTCCGCGAGCTGATGGTGTCGAAGTCGTCGATCTCCAGCGGCACGCCCATCTCCCGGGCGATGGCCAGGAAATGAAGCACTCCGTTGGTCGACCCGCCGGTGGCGGCGATGGTGGCGATGGCGTTCTCGATAGCCTTGCGTGTGATGACCTGGCTGGGGCGGATATCGCGGCGCAGCGCCTCCATGACGACGTGGCCGACTCTGACCGCGGCCTCGTCCTTGCCGGCGTTCATCGCCGGGACGTCGCCGCTGCCCATGGGAGCGATGCCGAGGGCCTCAATGGCGGTGGCCATGGTGTTGGCGGTGAACTGGCCGCCGCAGGCGCCGGGGCCGGGACAGGCCGCCTTCTCCATCCGGTCGAGCTGCTCATCGGTCATGCGCCCCGCCGCGTGGGCGCCCACGGCCTCGAAGACGTCCTGGATGGTCACGTCGCGGCCCTCGTAGACGCCGGGCATGATCGAGCCGCCATAGAAGACGACAGACGGGATGTCCAATCGGGCGAGAGCCATCACCGCGCCGGGGATCGTCTTGTCGCAGCCCACCAGGGCCACCACGGCGTCGAAGCTGTGGCCCCGGCACACCAGCTCGATGGAGTCGGCGATGACCTCCCGGCTGATGAGGGAGGCCTTCATGCCCTCGGTGCCCATGGCGATGCCGTCGGAGACGGCGATGGTGTTGAACTCGATGGGCATGCCCCCGGCGGCCCGAATCCCCTCCTTGACCTTGGCGGACAAGCGCCGCAGGTGGAAGTTGCAGGGCATCACCTCGATCCAGGTGTTGGCCACGCCGATGAGGGGCTTGGTGAAGTCTTCGTCGGTCAGCCCTACAGCCCGGAGCATCGCGCGGGCGGCCGCCCGCGCGGGGCCGTCGATCATGACGTGACTCTGGCGTTTGAGATTGACTTCGGTCGTCATGGCATCGCTTCCTACGGATGAGATGGTCCCACAAGTGACGGCGCGTGGGCCTCGTCAGTGTACCGCCGCTGTAGGGAAGCGACAAGGGAAGAGGGACGGGGAACGAGGGCCGGAAATGCTGATGCGGCTCAGCCGCCCGAGCCGCATCAAAATTGGTCCGGAAATGCCGATGTGGCTCAGCCACCTGATGCGGCTTAGCCGCCCGTGGGACCTACCTCAGGTACAGCCGGGCGGCGTCGGAGAACTCATCGACCTCGTTCGCCGTAACGCCAGGTACGACTTCGACTTTGATCGTCCGGTCGTCGATGACCTGGGCCAGCATGACGCCCAGGACGACTCGCTCGTCGTTGGCGGTCCGCACGTGAAGATCGCCTGTGTGGAACCGGCCCAGGAGCTCGTACTTCACCAGCCCGGACTCCACGGCCACCGTGGCCGGGTCCGGGCCGTTCCCTCTGACCCCGTAGACGCCTTCGCACACCGCGCAGTTGCCCTCATCGATGCCGGTCTCGGCGCCGATGGAGAGCCGCAGCAGGGTCGGGTCGACGTAGTCGTAGGCGATGGTGAGGTGGCCGGAGACGTAGAACGGCGGCGCCGCGCCGACGCCACGGTAGCCCACGGTCCCCTCCAGGAACCAGCTTCCCACCAGGCGGCCCTCGATGTCGTAGTCGATCTTGCCGCCCAGGGGCTCGACGCTGCGGGGGTTCTTCTCAAGGAGCCGGCTGCGCGCGGGCTCCTCGAGGTAGTCGAAGGGGTCGACGGTGTGGACCTTCCAGGGCTCGCCGGCGTAATGCTCCGGGACGAGCAGGCCGGGCAAGGTGACGTTGGTGTCGTGGACGCTGAAATCGATGCTCCTCAACCCGACCTTGCCGATGATTTGCCCCGCCGTGACCTCGATGGGCGAGCCTCGGGAGGCGAACCACCGTCCCCCCGAAGGGATCTCCCCGGTCTGCTCCAGGACCTCCGGGGCCAGGCCGCCCAGGTGAATGAAGATGGTGGAGAGCGTGCAGGAGTGCCAGATGACGACGCGATAGTCTTCGATGACGCCGGTGAACCCACTGGGCGCCGGTCTGAAGGGGAAGGCTTCGATGCTGGTGATCAGGCCGTCGGCGGGCGCGAGCACGTCGTAGGGCGACACCCAGGGGCCGCCGCTCCCCGTCGAGCCGGGTTGAGGCGCCAGGTCGTGGGTGATGTAGGTGTGGTCGACCGGGGTTACGTGATCGCCTTGCATCTTCCCCAGCGGCTCGAACACCGTGATGCGGTCGGGATCGACGGGCGAGAAGCTCAGGCTCGTGGGTCCGTCGTCGCGGCACGTAGGCGGCGGCAGCCAGCGAAAGCCTCCACTGGCCGCGTCGGTGGCGCGGGCCGGTGGGGACTCGGATGCGCTGGTGTTTGGTGTGGGCTCGGGCGGAGGAGTCGGTGCGGGCGAGACCTCCGGCGCGTGCGTCGCCGCCGCCGCGGGAGTGGGCGCCGGTGAGAGGGCGACGTCGCGCGGCGCCGGGTTTGGAGATGGGCTTGGCGAGGTTGCGGCGGTCGGCACGGGGTGTGTTGGCGTTGGCGCGGCCGTTGGGACCGGCGTCGCGGTCGGGAGCGGCGGAGGCGTGGGCATCGGGAACGACGTGGGCGTCGCCTTGGGAGCGAGCGTCGCGGCCGAGGTTGTCGCGGCTGCGGCAGCAGGCGGCGTTCGCGCCGGCGAAGACGCCGGCGTCTCCGCCGGTTCCGTGCAGGCAGCCAGCACCAGGCCAACCGTGGCCACGCCGGCGAGAACGAGGAGCTTTCGCATATGGTTTCACGCCGCGCGCGTTGGGGGACGAGCGGCCGGAGAGGTTACGGCACGGATTCCCTGCGTCGATGGTAGGTAATCTCCGCCCGCCGTGCCACCATGCCGTCACCCCAAAGCCGTCCCATCCCTCGCTTGAAGCCAGGCTGCGTCGCGCCAGTGGGGCCCCTGCTCCCAGTTTTTCGCGAAAGGCGACCCGCGCAAGAGCAGACGATCCTTTGAGTAGGACCGCTGGTGACTGAGAAGGACCGCCGGTGACGGCCCATGCGTGTTGCCTCATCAGCACCTGACAGTCTGCTTGACTTGCCTTGAGGCTGATGCTACGATTCCGAGTCGGGCGGAGACGTCCATTCCTTGGGTTTCAAACACCAGCCTACTTCTGGAGGTCTGAATGCTAACGATCACCGAGAACGCGTCTGAGAAGATTCAGGGCATCATGAAGGAGCAGGGTGAGACCGAAGCCGCGCTCCGTGTCATCGTCACGGGCATGAGCTGTTCCGGTCCCCAGTACATGATGACGCTGGAGAACGAGGCCGAGGAGACCGATACCGTCTTCGAGTCGGCGGGCGTGCGCATTCTGATGGACCCGGACACCGCGAACGTTCTTGATGGCTCCGAGATCGATTACCTGGAG
>JACZVV010000120.1 GCA_022572465.1 Chloroflexota bacterium | reverse complement strand
CTCACTCTGACCTTCGCGCAACGGAGTCAACATGACCCCCATGGCGCCGCCGCTGCCGATGTGGAGGTTGACCGACAGCTCCGCCTCCTGACAGACCTCCCACAGCGGGTCCCAGTAATCATCGGCAATGTGGGGATAGTCGAACTGCTGGGGGAAGGCGAAGGCGATGCCCTTGATCCCCAGCTTGCGCGTCCGTTCGACCTCCGCGACCGCCTTGTCGACGTCCCACATAGGAACGATCGCCAGCGTGATGAACCGTCCGGGAAAGGGATCGGCGTACTCCTCGATCTGCAAGTCGTTGTAAGCGCGAATCGCCTCTACGCGGTACTCCTCCTCGAACGCGGGGTTGCTGAACGTGTTCCCGGCGATGCCGGCGACGTTGCCGAAAAAGGTGTGAACGTCGACGCCATCCTGAGCCATCGCCTTGATCCGCTCGGACGGAACGTAGGCGATCTCCGGCACCTGCTCCCAGCGGGTCGGCGGTTTGGTGCGATCGGGCATGGCGCCGTGGACCGCGGCCAGCCCCACGGGTCGCTTCTCGCCGTAGATGTACCACGCCTCGGTGCCGTCGCCGACTTCCTTCACCTGGGGAATCTTGTCGCCCCACTTCTTCTTCGACATGCGGGAAAGCCAGGTGTGCGGCGCTTCCTGCAGATGATCGTCGGTGGAGACCACTCGATACTTCAAGGAACCCTCCTCGGCGCTCGGCCGCGTCATTCCCAACTGCCTGCGTTGCGGTCCGATTCGCACGCCCTCGCGGTGCGTCGACCGCGTGCTGGTCAAGATGCCCTGGTCAAGATGATTGTAGTGTCCGGCAAACGCCGGGTCAACGCGCAGAGTCTACAGGAGGAATCAGAGGCAAGGATCGATGAACGAGTGTATCTCCTTGCCAGGGTAAACGAGAAGCTGGTATAGTCCGGCTTGCGAACCTGGAGCCTGGACCGGCATCAGCCGCGAGCCGGCGCGGGCCGGAAGGCCTGCTGTGGCTCAGGCGGCTGAGCCGCAGCAACATTGGTCCGGAAATGCCGATGTCGCTCAGCGACCACCGACGTCCTTCCATGAGAGGAGCGACCCATGGACCTGCGTTTCACGGCCGAGGAAGAGGCGTTTCGAGCCGACGTGCGCGAGTTCATCCACCGCGAGATGTCGCCCGAGCTCTCCACGGCGATTGCGCAAGGGGAGGGCTACGACCCCGAGCTGTGGGCCCAGACGCGAACCCTGCGTAAGAAGCTGGCCGCGAAAAACTGGATCGCCATCTCCTGGCCCAAGGAGTACGGCGGCGAAGGCAAGCCCCAGATATATCAGGCCATATTCAAGGAAGAGCTGGCCTATTGGCGATGCCCGGGAATCGACCCTCAGGCCTATCAGATAGGCCCCTCCCTTATCCTCCATGGGAGCGAAGAGCAGAAGACACGGTACCTCGGCGGCATCGCCCGCGCCGAGGTCACCTGGTGCCAGGGATTCTCGGAGCCCAACGCCGGCTCGGACCTGGCGTCGCTCCAGACCCGGGCCGTGGCCGACGGCGACGAGTTCGTCATCAACGGCCAGAAGATCTGGACCTCCGGCGCCCACGTGGCCGATTACATCCACCTGCTGGCCAGGACCGACCCCGACGCCCCCAAGCACCGGGGCATCTCCTACTTCCTCTTCCCCATGAGCACGCCCGGGATCACCGTCAAGCCGATCCGGCAGATGGACAACGGCCAGGGCTTCAACGAGGTCTACTTCGACAACGTTCGGATCCCCCAAGACTCGCTGTTCGGCGAGCTCAACCGCGGCTGGTACGTGGCCACCACGACGCTGGACTTCGAGCGGTCCAACGTGGCCAACTCAGCCGCGTCGCGCCGGTCGCTGGACGACCTCCTCGAGTACGCCAAGGAGACGCCTGCGGGGCGACGGATGTTCAACAACCCCACGATTCGGCACAAGTTCGCCGACGCCTACATCCAGAACCAGGTCTCCCGAATGCTGTCCTACCGCGTGATCTCGATGCAGAACCACGGCCTCGTGCCCAACATGGAGGCGTCGCTGGCCAAGACGTTCTCGTCCGACGCCAACGCCAACGTGGCCTGGTTCGCCATGGAGACGATCGGACTGATGGGCCAGCTCGAGCCCGACCAGCCCTACGCTCCGTTGAACGGGCACATCGAGCGGATCTACCTGCGCACCGGATGCCGGGTCGGCGGCGGCTCGCCGGAGATTCAGCGCAACATCATCGCCCAACGGGGCTTGGGCCTGCCTCGGTAGGGCGCCAGCGGTGGCGCGGGTCTAGCCCAGCTTGAGCCGGACGCCGGCGCGCTCCTCCTGAAGAGTGCGGAGGATAGCTGCTTTCTTTTCGCCCCAACCGCGGTTCACTGCCTCAATCATCCGCTGCTCCACCAGGTTCCCCAGGTCCAGCGGGACGCCGAACTCTCGACCGATCTCGCACGCCAGCCCAACGTCTTTACGGGCCAGCTTCAACGCGAAGCCGGTGGGGTCCGGCTCGAAGTCCATCACCACCTGCCCGGTCCGCCAGGCCTCGAACGGCGGATTCTTGCCCATGCCGCTCTTGGAGATCGCCTCCACCAGCGTTTCGAGCGTAACCCCGGCCTTCACTCCGAGCGTCAGGACCTCGGCGATGCTCCACTGGAGCAGGTAGGCGAAGAGATTGTGGGAGAGCTTGGCCACCATGCCGTTCCCGATAGGGCCGCAGTAGACCGGCTTGTCGCCCAACGCATCCAGCAGCGGCTTGATCCGTTGGAAAGTGGCCTCGTCGCCGCCCGCCATCAGGCACATGTCGCGGGAGGCCGCCCCCTTTGGTCCTCCACTGACGCCCACGTCCATGAACTCGATGCCGCGCTCCTGAAACTCCCGATGGAGCGCGCGGATCTCCGCGGGTGAGTTGGTCGACAGGTCCACGACCACGCTGCCCGGCGGGACGCCCTCGATGATCCCGTCGCGGCCCAAACAAACGGTCCGCACGTCGCGGGGCATCGGCAACGACGTGAAGACAACGTCGGCGCCGGCGGCGGCCTCCTTCGGGCTCCCGGCCCACGTCGCGCCCATCTCCAGCAGGCCGGCGCCGGCCACTTCCTGGATGTCGTGCACGACGAGATCGTGACCGGCTTTCCGGATGTTGGTGGCCATCGGGTTCCCCATCTTGCCGAGGCCTATGAAACCGACTTGCATTGCTCAACCTCCTTTGTACGCGCACCTTGGGCTCACGCGGCTGAGCCGCGTCAGCGTTTCCAGACCAACGTTGCTGTGCCTCAGGCGGCTGAGCCGCGTCAGCGTTTCCGGACCAACGTTGCCGTGCCTCAGGCGGCTGAGCCGCGTCAGCGTTTCCAGACCAACGTTGCTGTGCCTCAGCCGCCCCAGTCACTAGCCACCGCAGGTCCGAAATACCGATGTGGCTCAGCCACCTCAGCCACCTCAGCCACCGTTGAGTTTGTACAGGCGAACGCAGTTGTCCCAGAGAATCTTGCGCTTCGACGACTCGGCGATCGGCAGCGCCGCGAAGCCTTTCAGCGAGTAGGGGAACTTGGAGTCGCCATGAGGATAGTCGGTGGAGAAGACCAGGTTGTCGTCGCCGAACCGGTCGATGAAATACTTCGCCGGCTCCTCGTCGGCTTCCACCGAGAAGTAGCAGTTCGTCTTGAGATATTCCGAGGGCTTCTTGCTGAGCTCGGCGACCTCCACCCCGCCGGTCCACTCGTAATGCTCGTCGAGCCGGTGCATCAGCCAGGGCGCCCAGGAGCAGTTGCCCTCCAGGAACGCGACCCGGAGCTTTGGAAACCGGTCCAGGACGCCGCCGCCGGTGAAGCTGACCAGAGCGGTCATGAGCCCCAACGGATGGGTGAAGGTGTGATACATCATCAGCGGCTCGAAGACCTCCAGGGCGAAGTCGGGCTTCAGGAAGTTGCGCCCGCCGCCGTGGAAGGCCACGGTGACGTCCAAACGCTGGCACTCGGCCCAAAGGGGGTCGTAGTAGGGATCGTGCCAGGGCCGGCGGTTGACGCACCCCGGCACCAGGAAGACCGCCTTGAAGCCGAGCTCGGTAACGCATCGCCGCGCCTCGGCCACCGCCGTCTCGACGTCGTGGGGCGCCACCATGCCCGCGCCGTAGAACCGGCTTGGGTCGTGGCCGCAAAAATCGGATAGCCAGCTGTTGTAGGCGCTTGCGATGGCCGCCGCCAGCTCCGGCTCCAACCCATCGATGCCCATCACCTCCTTACTGTCCAGCCCCAGGACGAACAGCCCGCGGCTGGGGAACAGGACGCTGACGTCCACCCCTTCCCGGTCCATGGCTTCGGCTTGGGACTCGGGGTCCCAGTTGCGCTGCTCGCCCAGGGCGTAGGACTCGTCCTGCTCCTTTTTCCAGCCGAGGATCGTCCCTCGCGCGCCCTTCCTGGGCCCCACCCTGGAGATGACGCTGGATTTGACCATCACGCGCATGTCTCGACGCCATTGCGTCATGCCCACCGGCGCCACCATCTTGAACGCCGGGTCGATGTATCGCTGCCACAAGTCCGGGGGCTCGATGACGTGCATGTCGGAGTCGGCCACCCGGAAGCCGTTGAAGGCCATACCGTTCCTCCTTGAAGAGTCTCGTCCCCTTTGGTCGAAGCAAGGATACCACCTGGGTGGCTGAGGTGGCTGAGCCACTTCGGTGTTCCCGGCCTCATGTTGATGCGGCTCAACCGCTGTTGCTGTGGCTCAGCCGCCGGCGTGGGCCGGAAATGCTGACGCGGCTCAGCCGCTGTTGCTGCGGCTCAGCCGCTGGCCCGACAACACCGGGAATGTGGGAGCGATCGACTCTCGCGCCGCTGGTCGATTATCCGGTCTTTTCGAGCCGCGTCGGCATCAAGAAGCCCGATCCGCGCATCTATCGCCTCGCGTGCGAAGGCCTTGAGGTCTCTCCGGACCAGTGCCTCTACGTCGGAGACGGCGGCAGCAACGAACTCACCGGCGCTCGGAGCGTTGGGATGTCGCCGGTCCAGATAGAGCTTCCGTTCGCTAGGCCACAGGACGCGGTGCAGATCGACGCCGAGGAGTGGGACGGGGCCAGGGTCGCCACCCTCAGCGAGGTCCTGGCGCTGGTGGATTAGGTGGACATGACCCTCTCGCCGGTGTAGTATCGTGTCCCGCATGGCTACTCGACCTCTCGCCGTCCACACCGATGCCGACCCCGAACGCGTGGCCGCAGCCCTGGAGACTAAGCTCCTGGGCGAAGCCGGCATCGACGTCCGGGGGCGGCGTTGCCGCTCCGAGGAAGAGGTCATCGAGCTGGCGGGCCAGGCCGACGTCATCCTCAACGGCCTGGTCCCCATCACTCGACGGATTCTCGAAGCCGTGGGCCGGTGCAAGGCCGTGGCCCGCTACGGCGTCGGGTACGACAACGTCGATCTCGAGGCAGCGACCGAGCAGGGGATCGCCGTGATCCACGTGCCCGACTACTGCGCCGAGGAGGTCTCCAACCACGTGATGGCCTTCCTCCTGGCGTGGGCCAAGCAGCTCGTCCCCTTCGATTCGGCTATCCATCGGGGCGAGTGGGACCATCGGTTCGTGCCCAAGGTGCAGTCGGTGCACCAGCAGACGCTGGGCATCGTCGGCGTTGGCCGAATCGGCGTCGCGGTGGCCAGCAAGGCCAGGGCGTTCTCGATGCACGTCGTCGCCTACGACCCCTACGTGGCGCCCGAGGCGCTGGCCGAGCGGGGGGTCGAGAGCGCTTCCCTCGAAGAGGTGCTGGCCCAGAGCGACTACGTCTCCATCCACGCCCCTTTGACGCCGGCGACACAGCACCTGATCGGCGTCGAGCAGCTCAAGGCGATGAAGGAGACGGCGTTTCTGATCAACACCTCTCGGGGGCCCGTCGTCGACGAGGCCGCACTGGTCCAGGCGCTCCAGGAAGGCTGGATCGCCGGCGCAGGCCTCGACGTCTTCGAGAGTGAGCCCCTGCCCGCCGACAGCCCGTTGCGGGCCATGGCCAACGTCGTCATGACGCCCCACACGGCCTCCCAGTCGCCCCTGGCCACCATACGGCTGCGCACCCGGATCGCCGAGGAGGTCGTCCGGGCGCTCAACGGTGAGTTTCCCCTGAACGTCGCCAACCCCGCCGTGAAGGCGAAGGCGCGCCTTTTTGCCCGGAACTGAGCCCCGAAGGGAGGCCACGAATGGCTAACGACGGACCGCTGAGCCCCGAGGAGCTCGACCGGCTGCGAGCGCTGCCGAGCCCGACCGTGGCCAACGCCATCGAGACCTTCAACGTACGTCCGCGGAGCGAGGGGTTCATGGGGCCCGAGATCAAGTGTATCTTTCCCCAATTCCCACCGATGGTCGCCTATGCCGCCACCGCCGTTATTTCGGCCAGGCTGCCGGCCTCGGACAAGCCCAGGATTGCCGCCAGAGAGCTGTGGGACCACATCCTCAGCATCCCTCAACCGAGGGTTCTGGTGGTCCAGGATATCGACTATCCCCATCCCATCGGCTCGTATTGGGGCGAGGTCAACGGCAACATCTACAAGGCCCTTGGCTGTGTGGGGACGGTGACCAACGGCGGCGTGCGGGACCTGGACGAGGTGGAGGAGATGGGCTTCTACTACTTCGCCTCGACCTTGCTGGTGTCCCACGCCTACATTCACCTTTGGGACGCCGGCATCCCGGTCGAGGTCGGCGGTCTGGTCGTCAGGCCGGGCGATCTGCTGCACGGCGACAAACATGGCGTGACCAACATCCCCATCGAGATCGCGAAGCAAGTGCCGCAGGCGGCGAAACAGGTCGAGGAGCGGGAGCGCCGCATCATCGATCTGTGCCGCTCGCCGGGCATGACACCCGAGAAGTTCCCCGACGCCATGAGCCAGGGCCGGTAGAGCCCCTGCCCTCCGGCGTCGTCGCTAACAAGGAGACCAACGATGCTCGAGCCTCTCCGGTCCCGGGTCCTCCGGGTTGCCCAGGCGTGCTACCACAGCGACCTGATGGTCTCGACCGCGGGGAACTTCAGCGCTCGCGACCCGGAGACGGGCCTCATCGCCATCACGCCCTCCAACTTCCCCTACGACACGATGAAGGTCGAGGATATCGTGGTGGTCGACGCCGACGAGAAGGTCGTCGAGGGTGAGCACAAGCCGTCGACCGACACCGACGTCCACTGTTTTGTCTATCGCCGTCGCGACGACGTCCACGGCATCGTTCACACCCATTCGCCCTACGCTAACGCTTTCGGCGCGGTGGGCAAGCCGATCCTTCCGGTTCTGGGCACGGTCCAGGCGTTGGTGGGAGGAGAGGTCCCGGTCACGCCGTTTCTGCACTTCGGCACGCCGGAAGCCCAGGAGACGATGCTGAAGGCGCTGGAAAACAGGCGGGCCGTCGTCCTCGGAGGCCACGGCATCACCTGCGTCAGCGGCGCCATCGAACTCTCCCACATGATCGCCAACTTCGTCGAGGAGGGCGCCCGCGTCTACTTCCTTGCGCTCCAGATCGGCGACCCCAAGCGAGTCCCGACCGACGTCAAGAGGACGTGATGGCGCCTGAGGCGGCTGAGCCGCATCGGTTTTTCCGGCCCAATGTTGATGCGGCTCAGGCGCCGCCGAGGGCGGGGCGATGAGCAGGCCTGGAATCCTCGTTACCGCTCGATTCCATCAGGACATGGCCCCTCAGCTGGCGAAGCGGGCCGACGTCGCGTTTCACGACTGGTCGACGAGCCGAAAGCGCATGGACTCCACCGAGCTGACCTCCCTGCTGCGAGGTCGCCGGATCCTCGTCACCGAGATCGACCAGGTGGACCAGGCGCTGCTGGAGGCTTGTCCCGACCTGAGCGTGGTGATTACCTGTCGAGGCAACCCAGTCAACGTGGATATTCCCGCGTGCACGGAACGCGGCGTCCTGGCGCTGAATACGCCGGGCCGCAACGCCGAGGCCGTCGCCGACATGGCGGTGGGCCTCATCATCGCCTGCGCGCGGCACCTGGTCCCGGCGGCGGCGCTGATACGGGAGGGCGGCTGGTCGGCCACGGGACAACGGTCCGCCTACTTCCGTTTCCAGGGCATCGACATGGACGATGCCACGGTGGGTCTCGTGGGACTCGGCGCCGTGGCCAGGGCGGTGCGGCGGCGTCTCCGAGGCTTCGGGACCCGCGTGCTGGCCTACGATCCCTACGTATCCACCGAAGTCTTCGACGATGTCGACGCAGTCGCCGTCGACCTGCCGGCGCTGATGGCCGAGTCGGATTTCGTCTCGCTCCACGTCCACGTGACCGAGGAGACCGCCGGAATGATCGGCGAGGAGCAGCTCGCGTGCATGAAGCCGACGGCCTTTCTCATCAACACGGCCCGGGCGGGTGCGGTCGATCAGGAAGCGATGTACCGGGCGCTGAAGGAGAAGCGCATCGCCGGCGCGGCCCTGGACGTGTTCTCACAAGAGCCGCTGCCCGCCGACAGCCC
>JACZVV010000119.1 GCA_022572465.1 Chloroflexota bacterium | reverse complement strand
CCGCCTCCGTGTCACATGAACACACCCCGTAACACCTCCCACCACCGCTCCGCGGATATCTTGAACCCCCCTTTCTTTCGTGAAAGGTGTTCCCAAACCCTCCCCAAAGAACTCGAGCATCAACCGATTCCGGGTGGGGGTCGTCGACGACCCCCACCCGGAATCGGTTCAGGTTAAAGTTTTCTGGAAGGGGTCTGGGGAAACCTCTTGCGAAAAAGAGGTGGCCCCAGGGTACCGGGAGGCGTGAGGGGCATTTCGGAAGCGCTTCTAGAACGAGCTACGCAGCCCGTCGTTGACGCTCGAGGGCGGCCCGACCATACTGGTGGCCGCGAGGAGGGCATCCGATGACCGACGACGCCATCAAGCAGGTCGCCGAGGAGTACCGCAGGCAGACACCCGCCTCGCGCCGTCACTGGGAGCAGGCCAGCGAGTTCATCACCGGCGGCTACTCCAGCGTGGGCAGCGTGGGACCCTACCCAACGTTCATCACGCGGGCCAACGGCCCCTACCTGTACGACGCCGACGGCCGGCGCATCGTCGATTTCATGTGCGGCAGCATGGGGCTGCCGCTGGGCCACAATCACCCGAAGGTGCGGGCCGCCATGCGCCGCCAGCTCCAGAACGGCATGTTCTACACCATGTCGTCGGTCTACGAGACGCGGCTGGCCGAGCTCATCGTGGGCCGGGTCCCCTCGGTGGAGAAGGTGCGGTTCGCCGCCAACGGCAGCGAGGCGACGATGTTCGCCCTGCGCCTGGCTCGAGCCCACACCGGGCGAGGCAAGATCGGCAAGATGGAGGGCGGCTACCACGGCAACTACGACACCGTCTGGCTGGGCCTGGGCAGCAACTACTTGCGCGAGCCGGGCAAGGCCCCGGCGGGGCTTCAGCCGGGCGTCGAAGAGAGCGTGGTGAGCCTGCAGTTCAATCGAATCGATCAATGCGAGAAGGCCATCGAGGAGCACAAGGACGACCTCGCCGCCGTCATCGTCGAGCCGGTGCTTGGCGGCGGCGGCTGCATTCCACCGGCGCCGGGGTTCCTGGAGTTTCTGCGCGACATCACGACCCGGCACGGCATCGTGCTGATCTTCGACGAGATGATCAGCCTTGCCATCGGCAAAGGCGGCGCCCAGGGGTACTACGGCGTCATCCCCGACCTGACGACGGCGGGCAAGTCGGCGGGCGGCGGCATGCCCATGGCGTTCTTCGGCGGCCGCGAGGAGCTCATGCAGCTAACGGCCGCCGGCCCCGACGGCGAACGGCCCGTGGTCAACCACGTCGCCACGTATGCGGCGCATCCCCTGGCGATGGTCGCCGGCGCCGCGGCCCTGGAGGCCATGACCGACGAGACCTACGAGTACCTGCACGAGCTGGGCGACCTGGTGCGCGGCGAGCTACGCAGCCTGTTCGCCCGTCTCGAGGTCCCCATGCAGGTCACCGGCGTGGGGCACCTCTTCTGCTACCACTGGAGCGAGCATGAGATCCGGGACTGGGCCGGCGTCAACGCCGCCCGGGCCGACATCACCGGCGCGCTGGGAATGGCCATGCTCAACAGGGGCTACTACGCCCGAGGCCGCGGGATCGTCAGCGCGGCCCACAAGCCCAGCCACGTGCGCGGCCTGGTGAAAGCCATGGAGCAGTGTCTGCTCGAGCTGGACCTGGCCCCGTCGGGTGGCTGAGCCGGTGGCTGAGCCACATCAGCATTTCCGCCCGAATGTTGCTGCGGCTCAGCCGCGGGTTTAGCTGAAGCCGTAAAGCGCCGCCGCGTTCTCCGCCACGATCTGCCGGGTCTCCGCCTCCGGCACGTCGGCGAAGAGGCGCGCGATGAGCTCCTGAGAGTTGGGCCAGGTGCTGTCGTTGTGGGGATAGTCGCTGGCCCACATGAGATTCGAGACCTTGACCAGCGACCGCACGAACACGCCGGAGGCGTCGCGCTGGAAGGTGAACCCGACGTTGCGCAGGACGTATTCGCTGGGCAGAAGGTCGCCTCCCTTGATGGCATAGTCCTGATAGGCCTGGCGGCGCGGGTCGGTGAACAGGTAGTCCATTCGCTCCATGAAATACGGCGCCCAGCCGGCGTCGTTCTCGGCGGATATCACCCGGAGGCCCGGATGCCGCTGGAACACCCCGCCGAAAACCATCGTCGCCAGCGTGTGTTGGATGAAGCCGTGCTGGAGCGTCTCGTGAATGTGCGAGCCCTGCTTGATCGGCTTCTCGTTGGACAGGATGTGCAAGCTCACGGGCATGTTCAGCTCGTCGGCCGTATGCCACAGCGGGTCCAGCTCCTCGGTCCCGTACCGCTCGGGCTCCTCGGCCTCGATGGTGATCAGTGCCCCGGACAGGCCCAGCTGATGGCCGGTGCGCATTGTCTGGGAGGCCAGGGCAGGGTCGGTGGAGTCCACCATGGCCAGCCCCTTGAGCTTGTGGGGATATGCGGCCACGAAGCCGCCAAGCCACCGGTTGTAGGCCTCCAGCGAGGCGCGGCGGAGCCCAACGTCCGGGATGTTGAACGCGCGGAGCCCTAACGATGGATAGATGACCTCGGCGTCGACGCCGTCCCGGGCCATGTCCTTCAAGCGGGCGTCGGGATCATACGCGCCCGGATACACGGCGTCGGCGAGGCGCGACGTGGGGTGCTTGTTGCCCGCCGTGGAGTAGCCGAAGGGCGGGCCCATGCGCGTCTCCTCGCAGACGATCCAGTCCGTGTCGCCCTCGCGCACCATGTGGGGCGCTCGATCGCGGTACGCGGGGTCGATGTGCGTCTTCCAGAGGTCTCCGGTCTCGACGATATGCGAATCCGCCGATATCACCCGATGACTTGCCATGAATGGCCTCCCCAATATGGCGGTGGCTGAGCCAGTGGCTGAGCCACATCGGCATTTCCGGCCCACGCGGACGATAGCGGTTACGCCGGGTGGCTGAGCCGATAGTAGCACACGCCGACGGTGGTGGCTGAGCCACATCAGGCGGCTGAGCCGCATCAGTATTCCCGGCCCACGTGGACGATAGCGGTTACGCCGGGTGGCTGAGACGGCGGCCCAATGTTGCCGCGGCTCAGCCGCCGCCGCCGAACAGGTCCTCGGCGTCGCGGTCCAGGGCGGCGCGGCGCTCGCCGGGCTCCAGGTGGCCCATCGCGCGGTAGAACTCGGCGTCGTAGGTGCGCGGCCGCACCACCACCGGCATGGGGACGGCGTGGCCGAAGATCAGCGCCTGCTGCTTCGTCTCCAGCTTGGCCAGCACCGCCCGCAGCTCGCTGCGCCCCGACACGCCCGCCAGGGCGGCGTCGATGTCCCGCTCGTCATCCAGGAGGAAGGTGATCTTGGTGCCGATCTGCGACAGCACCTCGTGGTCGATGCCGCTGGGCCGCTGATCGATGACCAGCAGCGTCACGTTGTATTTGCGCAGCTCCCGGGCGATGGTCCCGAAGGTGGTGTAGCCGGCCACGCTGGGGCTGAGGAACTTGTGGGCCTCCTCGATGACGATGACCAGGTTGGGCGGCGGCGATCCCTCCCCCGACAAAGCTCTCTCGACTCTGTCGACGTACTGTTCGTGGATGCGGCGGGTCAGCAGGTTCGCGACCAGAATGTAGGCTGCCAGGGTGTTGCGGTACCGGCCGAACTCGAGGACGACGTGATTCCCGTTCTGGAGGTACTCCATGACTCGCTTGACCGAGTCGTCGTGCTTGTCCCTGGTCAGGAACGCCAGCCGATCCAGCCGCTGGAGCTTGCGGTGCAGGGCCTGGAGCGTCCCCTCGTGCTCGGCGCCGCCGCCGTACTCGGCGATCTCTTCAAGGGATGTGCAATCGAGGAACTCCGCCAGCCAGCTGCGGCCGTGGCCCTTCTCCAGACGCTCCGCGGCCTGCACCTGCACCTCGTTGAGGTTCAGGGTCCCGGCCAGGCTGGCGACGTCATCGGCGCTGATCTCGTCGTAGCCGATCTGCACGACGAAGTCGACGCTGACGCCTCGCCGTCGGGACGCCTCCGGGTCCACGGTGAAGACGGCTACCTTGGACCCGAAGAGCTGCTTGAGGCCCTTGACCTGACCGCCGCCTTCGCTGGTGCCGCTCCAGCCGTACTCGCTGTGCATGTCGAAGATCAGGCTGACAGCGTCGCTCTTCTGCACGATCTCCGCCAGCAAGATGCGGGTCAGGAAAGACTTGCCGGTGCCCGTCTTGCCGAAGACGCCGGTGCTTCGCTCCGTCAGGCGCTGGACGCTGAGACAGACGGGGGCCTCCTCCATGTCCAACGGGCTGCCGATCCAGATGTGCTTCGTGTCGTTCTTGCCGAAGATCAGCTCGATCTCTTTGGCGTCGGTCACCCGGGCCTCGGCGAAGTGAGGCGGCACCGTCTTGGCCGGCGACGGCGCGTCCTCGGAGCCGTCCCACGCCAGGTACGGCACGACGTGGACAGTCCCGAAGGCGGTGGTCCCCGAGATGACCTCCGATACGAAGGCGTCGGCGACGTTCGGGGGCGACAGCGCCGCGCGCGGGTCGGTGTGCTCCAGGGTCACGTCGGTCAAGATGCCGAAGAACCGGCGGCGCTGCCCCTGGATGGTCACGAAGCGGCCCACGCTCATCTCCTCGACGGAGACCGCGCCATCCAGCCGGATATCGATGCCCCGGCTCAACGAGCCGCCGGTGACGATGCCAAGGTGTTTCGTTTCGTTTGTTTCGTCCATCGACGCGGCCCCTTTTAGAGTGGCGCTATTGTACGACGCGCCGTTGTCCGGCGGAACCGGCGCCTGGCGCCGAGGGGGTATCCACCTTCCACGTTCCACCGTCCCCCGTCCCTCCTTTCTTCCCTCCGTTTGCTATACTCCCGGCAACGTTTCACCGATCCTGGGCTGGGAGCAGACGTCGATGGCGCGTCGCGAGATGGAGGGCGTCCGGGTATTCGAGTACGGACCTTTCATCAACGCCGCCTACGCCGGCAAGCTGATGGCCGACCTTGGCGCCCAGGTGATCAAGGCCGAATCGCCGGACGGCGACGACCCGGCACGCATCCACGGCCCCTTTCCAGGCGACATCCCCGATCTCGAGAAGAGCGGCTATCACCTGTACGCCAACGCCAACAAGTTCGGGGTGACGCTCCGTCCCGAATCTCCCACGGGGCGCCGGCTGTTCAAGGCCCTGGCGGCGTGGGCGGACGTGCTCATCGACGGCACGCAACCCGGCGAGCTGGCCTCGTTGGGCCTGGACTACGACCAGCTGCAGACCGTCAATCCGCGGCTGGTGATGGTGGGCATCAGCAGCCTGGGCCGGTCGGGGCCCTACGGTGAGTACAAGGGGTACGACCTGACGAGCTGGCACGCCAGCGGCGCCAGCCACGTCTATCAAGGCGAGCCGGACCGCGAGCCCCTCTGGGGCGCCTGGAACAACGCCTCTCACTGGGGCGCTACCAACGCGGCGGTGGCCGCCACCATCGCGCTGCACGCCCGGGAGCTGACCGGCCGGGGCCAGTACGTGGACGTCTCGGAGGCGGAGGCCCTGGCAAGCCTTTTCCTGGCGGTCGAGGTCAGCGATTTCAATCAGAGCGGCGCGTGCAAGGTCCGGGCCGGCGTCAAGGGCATGGAAGGCCACGCCCCGTCGACGATGCGTCAGACGAAGGAAGGCTGGGTCTTCGTCATGGCCCTGGCGCCGCATCAGTGGGACAATCTCGTCGAGGTCATGGGCAACCCCGACTGGGCCACGACGCCTCTGTTCCGCGGCACGTCCCGGGAGCGAGCGCCGTACGCCGAGGAGATCTACGGGCTGATGGCCGAGTGGCTGGAGTCCCACACGGCCCGCGAGCTGTTCGAGCTCTGCCAGGCCCGCGGCGTTCCCGCGGCGCCGGTCAACACCGTCAAGGACCTGTACGAGGACGAGCACCTCCAGGCGCGAGGGTACTTCGTCGAGCAGGACCATCCCGCCGCGGGCCGCCTGCGAATGGCCGGGGCGCCATTTCGCATCTCGGGCCAGCCCTGGCGGATCGACCGGCCGGCGCCTCTCTTGGGCCAGCACAACGAAGAGGTGTACTGTGGCCTCTTGGGCCTGCCCAAGGCCGAGCTGCCCGACCTCCGGCGGGCGGGCGTAATCTGAGGAGCTTCAAATGACCGAGACGAGCCAGGATACGGTCCTGCCTTTCAAGGGCCTGCGCGTGCTGAACTTCGGCTGGTACTGGGTCTGCGCCGTCATCGCCCACATCCTCGCCGACATGGGGGCCGAGGCCATCAAGGTCGAGTCGTGGCAGCGCCTGGAGGTCTTGAAGAGCCTCGCCCCCTTCCTCGGAGGAATCGAGGAGCCGGACCGCTGCATGTGGGCCCACAACTTGAGCCGCAACAACCTGGGCATCACCGTCGACTTGAGAAGCAAGCGGGGGCGCGAGCTCATTCTGGACCTGGTCCGGCAGTCCGACGTCGTCGTGGAGAACTGGACGCCGGGCACCATGAAGAAGCTGGGCCTGGACTACGAGTCGTTGCGCCGGGTCCGGCCCGACCTCGTCATGATCTCCCCCTCCGGGGCGGGCCAGACGGGTCCCCTGCACCACATCAGCACCTACGGCAGCGTGCTGGGTCCCCTGGCGGGTCTGGATGGCATGAACGGCTACGAGGGCGAGCGGCCGATACCCTTCGGCATGGCGTTGCCCGACCCCATCGCCGGCGTCTTCGGCGCCTACGCCGTCCTCGCCGCGCTCCGCCACCGGAACGAGACCGGCGAGGGCCGGTACATCGACTTCAGCCAGTGGGAGGCCATGACCTCCACGTTAGGGGTGCCGCTGCTCGACTACCACTGGAATCGCCGCGTGGCGACCCCCATGGGAAACCGCAGCCCGATCTTCGTCCCCCACAACGTCTACCCCTGCCAGGGCGAGGACAACTGGCTCAGCATCGCCGTGTACTCGGAAGAGGAGTGGCGGGGCCTGTGCCGCGCCCTGGGCGAGCCCCCCTGGCTCGACGACCCCCGGTTCGCCGATAAGTTCCGCCGCAAGCGCCATGAGCCCGAGCTGGACGAATGCATCGCTCAGTGGACCCGCGAGCGCTCTCACTACGACGCGGCGGCGCTGCTGCAAGCGGAGGGAGTCGCGGCGTTCCCCGCCTCCAGCGCGCGCGACCTGTACACCGATCCTCACTGGAAGGCGCGAGACGCCTGGCTCGAAGTGGAGCATCCCTATGGACGCGAGGTCATCTACGGCCTGCACTTGAAATTCAGCGACACACCGGGGTCGGTGCGGACCAACTGTCCCTTCATCGGCGAGCACAACGGCCTGGTCTTCGGCGATCTGCTCGGCGTTCCGGCCGGCGAGCTGGCCCACCTCGAGGAGACGAAGGTCCTGTACTGACCCTGGTTACGAGGGCTCGGCCGGCTCTTGAAAGGGCGTCTCCGCCGGAGCTTCGCCCTCCTTCGGCGCCGGGGCCTCAGCGAGCCTTCGCGTGACCAGGTACGATGCCAGCATGGTCGTGCCGAGAATCCCCGCGATGGCGCCCAGCGAGACGGAAGTGGGGATGTGATAGACATCGCTGATCAACATCTTCGCGCCAACGAAACAGAGCACCAGGGCCAGGCCCACGTTGAGATAGCGGAAGTAGCGTAAGATGCCAGCCACCAGGAAAAAGAGGGCGCGCAGTCCCAGGATGGCGAACACGTTGGAGGTCCACACGATGAACGGGTCCCTGGTGACGGCCAGAATGGCGGGGATGGAGTCCGCCGCAAAGACCACGTCGGTCGCCTCGATCACCACCAGGACCATGAGAAGCGGCGTCGCGATCCATCGGCCGTGTTGCCGGATAAAGAACCGCTGCCCGTGGTAGTCCGAGGTCACCGGAATGAATCGGCGGGCCAGCCGGAGGACGGGGTTCCGCTCCGGGTGGACCTGCTCTTCCTTCCGGAAGGCCAGCTTGAAGCCTGTATATAGAAGAAATGCCCCGAAGAGATAGATCACCCATTCGAACTGGTTGAGCAAGGTCACGCCGGCGGCGATAAAGATGCCCCGCAAGACCATGGCGCCCAGGATGCCCCAGAAGAGCACGCGGTGCTGGTACTGGGCCGGCACGGCGAAGTAGGAGAAGATGACGAGCCAGACAAAGACGTTGTCGACGCTCAGCGACTTCTCGATGACGTAGCCGGTGAGGAACGCGAGGCCCTCTTCGGAACCTATCCAAAGGTAGACGCCTGCGTTGAACAGGAGCGCCATGGTGATCCAAACCGCGCTCCAGATGGCCGCTTCGCGGAGCCCCACCACGTGGGCCCGGCGGTGGAACACCCCCAGGTCGAGGCCCAGCATGACGAGGATGAAGAGGGTGAAGCCGACCCAAAGCCAGATGGTGTGGTCCACGGTTCCTCTGCTTGCTGTTCGTTGGTCGGCGGTGCGGGAAGCGTGCCAAGGTTTTCAGACTATTTAATATTAGCTCAAGTCCTTGGGCTGCAGGCTTGCCTTCAGGGCGGCCCAGCAGGGCCTTTCGTTTTCCTGACCGTGCCGGCACGGATCCGATTTCTGCGATGCCTGCGTTGCGATCCGTCGGGACCCGTCGGTGCGAGTGGGCGTCGACGGAGTCTCGACGG
>JACZVV010000118.1 GCA_022572465.1 Chloroflexota bacterium | reverse complement strand
GGCAGGGCCTCGACGGCGTTCGGGTCCTGGAGCTCCCGGACCCCAAGACGGCGCTCTGCGGCAAGCTCCTGGCGGACATGGGCGCCGACGTCGTCCTGGTGGAGCCTCCCGGCGGAGCGCCGTTGCGCGCCATGCCTCCATGCGCCGAGTCCACCGACGAGGGCCTGTTCTTCTGGCTCACCGGCGCAAACAAACGCTCCCTCGTCCTCGACCTCAACGCCGGTCATGACCGCGACGCATTCCTGGCGCTGGTCGCCAACGCCGACGTGCTGCTGGACCCCTTTCCGCCTGGACGTCTCGCCTCGCTGGGTGTGGACGATGCCGCGCTTTCACACGCCAACCCGAGCTTGGTGATGGCCTCGGTGACGAACTTTGGCCAGACCGGGCCGTTTCGCGATTACGCCTCGTCGGATATCGTGGCCTGGGCCATGGGCGGCGTGATGAGCTTGACCGGCGACCCCGAGCGCGAGCCCCTCACCGCGCCGGCGTTGCAAGCCTACCAGGTGGCATCTCTGTGGGCCACGCTGGCCGTGCAGGCCGCGCTCTTTCGCCGCCTCAAGACCGGCCAGGGCGCCCGGTTGGACCTGTCGCTCCAAGAGACGATCTTCGATATGTCGGAGACGGCGCACTCATTTTTTCTCTGCAACGGCGACGTCGTCAAGCGCGCCAAGGGCGAGCATCCGCTGGCCTGTCCGTTCCGGGTCTACGAAAGCAAGGACGGCCACGCGTTCATCGGTCTGGGCAGTCAGCAGCAATGGGGCGGTCTGCTGGAATGGATGCGAGGCCACGGCGTGGACCCGGGGACGTTGGAAGACCCGATCTACAGCACTGGGCCGGAGCGGCTGAAGCGGCGGAACGAGGTGAACGAAGTCGTCGGCGCCTTCGCCCGCCGAGTAGGCCATGAAGAGCTGATGGTCGGAGGGGCGAAACGCGGAATACCCAACGCGCCGGTCCGGTCGGTCCGTGACGTGCTGGAGGACGATCAGCTCCTCCATCGTCGGCTGTTCGGCCGGCTGCGTGACCCCCGGGATGGCATGGCCGGCGTCACATATCCCGACGCGGGGTTGCCGTTCCGGGGCCGCAATGGACCTAGGCCACGCGACGGCAGACCGGCGCCCAGGGCCGGGCAGCACAACGATGAGGTGGTCCGCGAGTGGTCCGAGGCCGGCGACCGGTGGCCACGGCCGGCCGAGCCGCCACGCGCCACGCTGCTGGAAGGCGTGCGGGTGGTGGACCTCTGCTGGAATATCGCGGGGCCGATCATGGGGCGTGTCCTGGGCGATCTCGGCGCCACCATCGTCAAAGTGGAGCCGAGAGAGATCGGCGACCCCAGCCGAATGCTGGTGCCCTTCCCCGACCGGACGCCGCACCATAACCACAGCTTCACGTTTCACGACGTCAACCGCAACAAGCGCTCCGTCACCATCGACATGAAGCACGCCCGAGCGCAGGGCCTGGCCCTGGACCTGGCGGCGTGGGCGGACGTCTTCCTGGAAAATTTCACGCCGGGAACGCTCGACCGGCTCAAGATTCCCTACGCGACCCTCGCCGAAGCCAATCCGAAGCTGGTCCTGGGCAGCATCTCGGGATACGGACAGACGGGACCTCGAAGCTGGTGGCCCAGCTATCACCCGACCTCGGCTGCCCTCTCGGGGCTTATCCGGCTCTTTGCCTACGAGGGCGGCGAGCCGCTGGGCTTCGGCAACTCCTACATGGACTTCGTGACGGGTTACGTCGGAGCGATCGGGGTGATGGAGGCGCTGATGCGGCGGGAGACGACCGGCGAGGGCGACCACGTGGACATCTCGCAGCTCGAGTGCGGCGTCATGCTGGCGGGCGCGCAGCTTCTGGACTGGACGGTGAACGGCCACGAGGCCCAGCCCGAGGGGAACCGCGCGGGCGCCATCGGGGCGTTGCTTCAGGGGTGCTTTCGCTGTCGCGGCGACGACCAGTGGATCGTGGTCACCGCTCCCGACGACGAAGCGCTGTCGGCGCTGGCCAAGGTCACGGGCTCGCCGGACCGTCGCGCTCCCCACGAGATCGAGCGAGCGCTGGCCGAGTGGGCTCTGGGGAAAGAGCCGTGGGAGGCGTTTCGCCACCTGCAACGGCATGGCGTTCCGGCCGGTGTCGTGTCCCACGGTCCCGATCTGACGGAGCGGGACGAGCATCTGCGGGCCCGGGGCGCCATCGCCCGCCTGCCCCATGCCGAGCTAGGCGAGGTGCCCATCGTCCAGTGCCCCATCGTGCTGGACGGCCAACGCTTGTCGGTGCGTTCGCCGGCGCCGCTGTTGGGCGAGCACACGGAGCAGGTGTTGCGCCAGAAGCTGGGAATTTCAGAGGAGACCTACCTCGATTACGTGGTCGAGGAGGTCATCTGACCACGGGCGTCGCTCTCGAACCTATCCCTCACCCCGCAAACGGGGATCGAAGACGTCTCGCAAGTCGTCGCCGAGGACATTGAAGCCAAACACCGCCAGGCTGATGGCGACATCCGGCGCCACGGCCACCCACCACGTCTGCCCCGCGTTATCGGAGGACGTCGCCGCCGAGCATCGTGCCCCAGGAGGGGGCAGGGGAGCCACGCCAAGCCTGTGATCGCCGCGTACACCAGCCGGGAATTGACGTTCCTCAGACGCTGGCAGTCGATCCCCAAACGCACCGCAACACCCGGAGCCATGTCTTCGATCACCGCGTCCACGGTGGGGACGAGGCCTTTGAAATTCGCCACGCCGACCGGTATCTTCAGGTCCAGAGTCACGCTTTTCTTTCCCAGGCGCCACATGTAGAAGGCAGGCTCTTTACGGGTCGGATCGCCCTCCGGCGGCTCTATCTTCACGACTTCGGCGCCGAAGTCGGCGAGAACCATGGAGACGATGGCGCCAGGAGAGTCTCGGCTGAAATCGACCCACGGAGACCTTGGAGGGGGGTAGCCATGGGCCTGAGCCTTTTACAAGATCAGCATTGATTTACCCGGAGGTCGTTTCACGCTGGAACCGAGCATGGGGCCTACCACTGGCCCTCTCCGGCCAGGAACGAGGCCGGTGCGCCTGCGGGCTAAGCATCCCGGTCTAGCGGCGTCGACCACCCTCCGTCGTTCAGGGGATGGCCCTCGATCAGGGACTCCATGCCGCCTCTGTCCAGGGGGTCATCAATGTTGATGATGTGCACCTGGTGGACGATGTCGAAATCGCCGGCGTTGATCTTCTGCTCCGATGCGACTCGGTCCAGGACGTTGATCTTGACCTCGAATCCCAGCTCGTTGAGGGCTGCGGCTATGGATTCTGGAGCCCCAGCGCGGGCGAAGGCCTGCACCGCCACGTAGTCGATGGTGATGCTGCTGGGGTCGACGCCTGCCTCGCCCAGGAGGGCTTTGGCGTTTGCCCGATCAGTGTCGCTGGCGGTGGGGAAGCCGGGGCGCTGGGCCATTTGAGATTCGGAGAAGCCCCACCTGCCGCCTTGATCCACCGGCAAAACCGGGCTGGCCAGGGTGCTGCCCTCGCCCTTCAGCCACGCGTCCACGATCAGCTGGCGGTTCAGGCCCATGCTGATGGCCTGCCGCCCTCTCTGGTCGTCGAACGGGGGCCTGTTGTTGAGGTGCAGATCGCTGCGCCCGGCTGTCGCCTTATGGAGGACGAAGCCGAGCTCGTCCACCAGTTTCTGCCTGATCGTCTGGACGGTAGTGGCGTCCCAGACGACTGCCATGAACTTGCCCGTGCGGAATGCCGCTTGTGCCGTCTCTTCGTTGGCGAAGGGGATGATGGTGTAGGTGACGCCGTCCAGGTAGGGAAGGCCAGGTCTGAAATAGTTGTCGTTCCTCACGTACTCGATGACGGTGTCGGGTTTATAGTTCGCCATCTTAAACGGGCCGGAGCCCACCGGGTTCGCCGTCCGCCGAACCACCCAGCGCACACCGATCGATCTGGGCCATGACTGGCTGCGAGCCGCCGAGGACCCTCGCCAGACAACTGCTGATCATGAGCCAACTCTCCGCTAGCAGCCCGCCACCACTTCAATGGCCCTTGGGCTCATCTCTGCCGCATCCGGCGGCAGTTCGTCCGGCGCCTTTTGTCCCGCGATCAACCGCCCGAGGACTCTCTGGAACGCCGCCAAATCCTCGTCGGAGACATGGCGTGCGGGGCTACGTGAAGAACTGGAAGCACATCACGCCGCTCTCCATCGACGTGAGCGGCCGACTGGAAGCCGTCTGGCTCGATCGCTAGCCGGCGCAACCCGCGCCAGGAGCAGACGCAAAATCATCCCATCCGTCCCAGGTAGCGCGACCGGGATTGAACAGTCTGGCGCCCTCGGTGATGACCAGGCCTGGGCCCAAGGAGTTGACGGCCATAGTGTGTTCCTGCACCTCAGACGCCAGGCCGATGGTCAGCCGATCGAGAGCGGCCTTGGTCGTTTGCCTCACCTCTCTCCTTGGCCCGGAGCAGCTCCAGCAGATAGTCAGGGCGGCGCAGGCTGCCCGTGTGGGTTGTCAGGGTCCTCGATTCGCTTCTCCTCATCGCTACTTCTCCCTAGCGACGGTGCAACACCGTTTGACCGAAGCGCCTCAGACGAGGGGTCCCTTACCCTCCCTGGTCCTCCCGTTCCCTGCTTGGGGGCCGTCCCGTGGGGCAGTCAGCCGGACAGCGGGCCATAGGGAAAATTTGAAAGACGCCGGCAGCCGTCTTCGGTGATCAGGATGGTCTCTTTGCTGAAGACGCCGCCGACGCCCTCCCGCCACACATAGGGCTGCAGCACCAGCACCATACCCGGCTGCATCACCCACTCCTGGTCGAGCTCTCTACCCTGGTCCAGGCCGATGACCGGGGGCTCGAATCCCAGACCGATGCCATGGGCCAGGGGCATGGGCGATGGCGGGTTGACGGTCGCGGCGGCCCGCCAGACGTCGGCTCCCGTATTTCCGGGCCGGCAGGCCAACTCCATGGCCTCATAGACCTCGGCCCACCGCCGGTGCAGGTCCCGCCGCTGCGGCGACACCCCCTCGTCGCCGCACTGCCAGGTACGCCCAACGTCCGACGCGTACCCGAGGTACAGCGCGCCGGAGGTCAATGCCACCAGATCGCCGGCTGCCAAGGGCCGGTCCTCCACCAGCTCCCGGAAAGGCGCCTGCCCCCATTGTCTCGTCGAAATCTCGTCCCCGCTCGTAGGCACCACGCAAAACGTGCCGTCCACGGCCGGGATGGTCACACCCAGGCGAGCGATCGCCTCGCCGAACACCCCTACCAGCTCACGCTCCGTCACCCCCGGATTGAGCGACGAGACCACCGCGTACATCCCGGCCTCGGCCACGGCCAGCGATATCTTCAAGCACTCGATCTCCTCGTGCGTCTTGACAGCCCTGGCCTCCCGCATGGCGACCTCACCGTCGACGAACGCCGCGTGGGGCATCTCCCGCTTGAAAAGCTCAGCGTACACCGGCGACATGGCATCGACTCCGATACGACCGCGAGCCACGGGCCCCAGGACGTTTTTGACACTGGCCGTGGTGTTGGCCGGGTCCCAGTGAGGGAGGTGCAGATGGTCGAGAGGGACCGTCGGAGGAACGCCGTTGGAGTTGGAGGTAAAGAGGTGTATCTCTCGCGACTCCCTGATCACGATGGCGGTAGGACTGAACCCACGCTTCCCGGCAACGTAGGTGTTGCGAAACCCGGCGGCATAGCGAGCGTTCCACGGCTTGCCCAGAATCAAGGCGTCCAGGCCGTGGCGTTCCATGGCGTCGAGACAGCGGCGGAAGCGATCGGCCCGGAGGCGGGCGAAGTCGATGCGCTCCTCGTAGTCGACGCCCTGGAGGCCGTGGAGGGTCATGCTACTCACCCGCCCACGGCCCGTGAGGAAAGTCGCTGATCTGCTCGTTGCCGTTCTCCGTCACCACCAGCAACTCTTCGGCGCGGTACACGCCGACCCCGTCCTCCCAGATGCACGGCTCCAGGACGAACACCATGCCCGGCTTCAGCTCCATCGACTCCTCGTAGTCGAGGCCCAGATCGGTGCCGATAAACGGAGGCTCGGCCAGCGCGAGGCCGATATTGTGACCGATGTAATGATGGCTCAACCAGGGTTTGGGGCCGCCAATATGCAGCGCCGCCCGGCGGAGGTCCAGAGCCGTCCTGCCGGGGCGCACCTCTTCCCTCATGCGCTCGAACACCTCCCGCCATCGCTGGTACTGGTCCCGCTGCTGGCTGGAGAGGTGAGGGCGCATGGCGCAAAGCCACGTCCTGCCCAGGTCGGAGCCGTAGCCCAGATACTCCACGCAGGTATCCATCATGATGAGCTCGCCGTCGCGGATGATTCGGTCGTTTGGCACGGTGACGAACGCCAGCTCGCCGTTGAGGGTGTGTGGACCGTCTCTGAGCATCTGCGGCGTCACCTGCCAGATGGCGTCCAGGGCGTTGCCGGTAGCCCCCAGCTCGTAGATGCTTCTCAGGTAGGTGGCCGTCAGGTCGCTCTCACGCACGCCGGGCCGCAGGGCCTCGAGGACATCGTATGCGGCCCCTTCGTTGATGACCTGTGCCATGCGAATGCATCGGACCTCGTCCTCGGTTTTGACCATGCGCGCGTCCTGTAAGACCCCGACCCCGTTCACGATGGTGGCTTCGGGAAGGAGCTCCGGGAGCATCGTGTACATGGCCGCGGTGAGATCGTCCACCGCCACCTTGCCGTCGAGGGCCGGGCCCACCAGCCGCCGCAGGGAGTCCACCATCTGCCGAACGCCCTGGGCGAACTCGGGGACCAGCGGGGGATGGACGTGCTCCGCCGGCAGGTCTGGAGGCGCGCCCTGAGGCGTGGGGGTAAAGAGATGCGGCGGCCGGTCCTTGTCCCGGACGACGACGGATACGACTGGGACGTATTGCTCCCGCCCCGACTCGCTCAGCGGAATGCGGGCGCCGCAGACGTAGTTGACGTTGGGCGCGGTCAGCGTCAGCAGGACGTCGACATCGTGGCGCTCCATGGCCTCCACGGTCTTGAGGAAGCGCTGACGGCGCATCCTGGCCGGGTCGATGGATGCAGCCAGGTCACGCAGCATGCGGACCGAGGCGGCTTTCGACTGGACTGGGGCCTCTGACATGACGCCTCCCTGGCCGATCGATTCAAGCCGAGGGCCTGGACGTGACGGTTGAGGTCGGGGTGGTGGGTCGGATTGTAGAAAGGGGCTCCAGGGCTGTCAATAACGCCGAGGCTCCGGGCGGCGTCAGTGCATGATGGTGCCACAGTTGTTGCTGACCGTCCGGCTGGTGATGGCGGTCGACGCATCGGAGCAGAGGAAAAGTGCGGCGTCGGCCGCCTCCTCCGGTGAAGGCATCCGACCCATGGCGGCCCCCGACGCGATGCCCCGAGCGACCTCCCTCCAGGGCAATGCCCTGCCGCTCGGCCTGATGAGCATCCTTCGCCGCCGTATTCGCCAGATCTCGCATGTCGACTGCCAGTATACAACGTGCGTTCACGGAGGCCAGGAGTCTGGGTGCTCATCCAGACATAATGCACGTCCAGGCCCCTCAGCCTCTGATAAAATCAAAGGTGGGCGGGCTAGTCCCGTGCGGAGGAGTTTCAGATGCCACACCGCGACTTAAACTTTGAGACATTCATTTCTGCGATCTCGCCGGACGTGCTGGAACAGTATCTGGGCCACTTCAAGTGGGAGACCAAGCCTGTTGGTTGGGAGCTACTGAACGCCGAGGCGCTCGACGAATTCCTCAACCAGGCGGAGAACGCCGAGTTCAAGGATGTCGTTCTGGAGGAGTTCCGCCGGATCAACGACATCTGCGCCCGGGGCATGAATCTGGTGGTCAGGACTTACAAGAAGTTCGATCTGGACATGCCGGAGGTGTCTGCTCAAGAACTCGCCATGCAGCTCTTTCTAGAGCATCGCGAAGCATTCGAATACGCTTGGACAAGATATCTGCTTTTTGCAGGGGCTCCGAAGCTCAGCGTGTACCCGTTACGGCTGGACCGGCTAACGATAACACCGGCGAAAGTTGCCCGGCTCGAACGGAGCCTGGGCGAATTCTTCGCGGGTGACGCAAAGGGAAAGTGCACGCTCAAGCGATTCGATGACGCCGGCGAGACAGTCATTCTCATTTCGCGGGGATCGTATATGAGAACAGTCGCTTGTTGGCAGGACGACGAGATAGGATTCACGACCTTTAGGCCGGCCAGCGAGGACGTCCTCGTCTACGACCACGCGACATCGAACCTATCGATGAAGGCCAGTCTGGCCAAGGACAGAGACCGCTACCTGATGGCATTCCTGACAGACATCGTTGGAAGGCCAGAGCTGGTGGAGGCGGCATCCACCGGGCAAGTTTTCTCCTTGGTGCCGATCCAGGATGACACGTTTGATTTCGCGGGCGACGGCGTGATCACGAGCATCGATCTTGTGAAGGTTCGGCTCAAGCTGGACGGCATAGAGGAGCCTGAAATTGAAATACTCCTCTCAATCGGCTGTGGGGATGCGGCGCAAAAGCTGGACTCCTTGTTTCGGAAACTTGCAGAAAAGGGCGAATACAAACCCCATATCGAGGAAGTAAAAATCGAAGATGTAACC
>JACZVV010000117.1 GCA_022572465.1 Chloroflexota bacterium | reverse complement strand
AACCTGGAGTTGAAGCTCGAGGTGTGGGACAGTCCGAACTCGGCGGGGGTGGTGGTGGACGCGATTCGGTGCTGCAAGATCGCGCTGGACCGGGGCATCACGGGCGCCCTGGAGGCGCCGTCGGCGTATTTCATGAAGTCGCCACCGGTGCAGCACACCGACGACGAAGCCCGCCGGCTGGTGCAGGAGTTCGCCCGCAACGGCGCCAACTCGTAGCGATGTGGAGATACTACGTCCTCCGGTTGGGGGCGAAGCTCGTTGTCGTGCTCCCCACGTGGACGAGCCTCCTGATCATGGAATGCTGGGCCTTCCTGACCTTCCACTTCGGCCGCGAATCGCGCGCCGCCATCGAGGCGAACCTCCGCGGCGTCTTGGGGGATGGCGTCGATCCGAAACGCTTGCGGCGCGTCACCCGCCAGGCCTTTCGAAACATGTGCCTCAACTACTATGACCTGGCCCGCGTTCCCCGCATGTCGCGCCAGGAGGTCGAGAAACGGGTCGTCTTCCACGGCCGGGAGCATCTCGAAGCCGCCCGCGGGGCCGGCAAGGGCGTCATCGTCGCCTCCGCCCATCTCGGCAACCTGGACCTGGTCATGCAAGCAGCTTTGCTCATTTCCATGGATATCGTCATCCTCACCGAGCGGTTGGCGCCGGTGAAGTACCACGATTTTGTCATGGCCCTGCGGAACACCCAAGGGCTGACCTTCGCGGAGGCGGGAGCGTCGGGCGTCAAAGCGGCGTTCCGCGCCCTCAAGGAAGGCAGGTTCGTCGGCCTGGCCTGTGACCGCGTGATTCACGGCCAGGGCCAGGAGACCAGCTTCTTCGGCAAGCCGACCCTGATGCCGATGGGCGCGGCGGACCTCGCCCTGCGGACTGGCGCCACGCTCTTGCCCAGCTACAGCGTTCGGGCTGGACGGGACCGCTACGACGTCTTCTTCAACGAGCCGATCTTCGTCTCGAAGAACGGCCACGATCCGCAAGAAGTACGAGCGTTGGCCGACCGTGTTATCGTGGTCATGGAGCGTTACATCCGGGAATACCCCGCCCAGTGGATGGCCTTCGAACCCATCTGGGACCGAGGAACGAGCCAGACCTCGGTGGTGGACCGCCGCGAGAAGTCCGCTGCCAAAGTGGCGTAAGGGGCGGCCGGCCCGCCGATCTCCGCTGATCGTTGCTGCGGGAAGTGAGGCCTGATGAAGATCGGTTTCGTGTCGCCGTACGACTGGGCCTACCCAGGCGGCGTCAACAACCATATCGAAAACCTCTCCAACGAGTTCCAGCGCCTGGGCCACCAGACGATGATCGTCGCGCCGTCGTCCAAGCCTCCCGAGGAGCAGGAGACGGGAAACCTCGTCTTCATTGGCAAGCCGATCCCGGTGCCCGTCGCCGGCTCCTTCGCTCGCGTCACCCTCTCCTTCCACCGCGGCCCGCGGCTCAAGCGGCTCCTGGAGGACGAGCAGTTCGACGTGCTCCACATCCACGAGCCCTTCCTGCCGGCGCTTCCCTGGGCGGCGATCACCTACTCCAAGACCGTGAACGTGGCCACCTTCCACGCCTACGCCCGGCGAAGCCGGGGCTACGTGGGGTGGCGCCCGCTCTTCAAGCGATGGTTCCGCAAACTCCACGGCAAGGTCGCCGTCTCCCAACCGGCGGCCGACCTCATCAACCGGTACTACCCCGGCTACTTCAATATCATCCCCAACGGCATCGACCTGGCCCACTTCGGCTCGGAAGCGCCTCCCATCCAGCGGTTCATGGACGGTAAGCTGAATCTCCTGTTCGTGGGTAGAATGGAGAAGCGCAAAGGCCTGCGGTATCTCTTGGCCGCCTACGCCCGGTTGAAATGGGAATATCCCCAGATTCGGCTGATCGTGGTCGGCCCTGGAAAACTCGACGCGGCCTCCTTGTCCATCCTGGGAGAGCGAGCGCTGGAAGACGTGGAGATCGTCGGTCCCGTCCCCTACGACGAGCTGCCGAGCTACTATCGGACCGCGGACATATTCTGCTCCCCGGCGACGGGGGCGGAAAGTTTCGGCATCGTGCTTCTCGAGGCGATGGCCGCCGGCCGCCCCGTCGTGGCCTCCAACATTCCGGGGTACGCCAGCGTCGTCACCGATGGCGGCGAGGGCATCCTGGTGGAGCCGAAGGACGACCAGGACCTGGCCTCGGCCCTGATCCGGCTGATTAACAACCCGGACATGCGCCGCGCGATGGGCGAGCGGGGCCGGGCCCACGCTCAAAACTTCGGTTGGGGCCGGGTCGCCGGACGAGTGATGGACTACTACCAGCGTTTGCTGGAGGAGCGGGACCCGTTGCGCTGGGCCGGGCGCCGCCAACAACAATAGGGGTGACCCAGGTGAGCGATGCATCGCCCGGCGTCCCTCGACCGAGCAGCGAGACGATGCGGGGCCGCCTGCGGGACCTCCTCGACCGGTGGGTCACCGGTTCGGTCGTGCGGCTGCTGGCTCGGCTCGGTGTGACACCCAACGTCCTGACCATCCTGGGCCTGGCCGGCAGCGTCGGGGCGGCAGTCGCCCTGGGCACGGGACACCTGGTGGCCGGTGGCGCCATCGTCCTGGCCAGTGGGACGCTTGACCTCTTCGACGGCGCGCTGGCGCGGGCCACCAACAAAGCCAGCAGGGTAGGCGCTCTGCTCGACTCGACGCTGGACCGGCTGGCCGAGGCCGCGATTCTTTTCGGACTCCTGGTCCACTTCGCCCGGCGAGACGCGACGGAAGAGATTCTGCTGGTCTTCCTGGTCATGACGGCGTCGGTGCTGGTGAGCTACGTCAAGGCCCGGGCCGAGGCGTTGGGGATCGCGTGCAACGTCGGCGTGATGACCCGGCCCGAGCGCGTGGTGCTGCTCTCCATCGGCCTGCTGATCGGCCACGTCACGATTCTGCTATACGTCGTCGCCGTCCTCAGCTTCGCCACCGCCGGCCATCGGTTCGTCCACGCTCTCGGCCAGGCGCGCCATCCCGGCTAAGGCCGGGGCGCCCGGTCCCGCTGGGGCGGGATGCCCGGGACGGTTCCGAAGAACCGCGACTCACTCCTCCTCGGTTTCCAGCAAGCGGCGGGCGTAAGCCGTAAGCTTCTCGGCGCGCTCCTTGGAAACGCCGGTGGTCTCGAAGTAGAACTGGAGCAGCTCCTCGGGCGACTTGCTCTCGGCCCCGTAGGCGCCCAGGCGGACGCGGCGCGGGCGCTCTACCTCCCGCGTCACCGAGGCGACCGAATGAGCGCCTCGGTCGGCCAGCGCGGCCCTGATCTCGCGCTCTCGCAGGGCTGGATCGAGGGCTGCCGCCACCTTTATCCGCACGCGCACGATCGCATTCGCAACCCGCTCCCTCGATCGGTCGATGGCGCGCACCACCGTTGCCGTCGGGTCCGGGTCGTCGTCCGGTATCGTCACGTCCACCGTCGCAAACGCCCGCGCGGCCACGGGCCGGAACGTTGCCGACTTCACCCGTGAGCCCCGAGGCGCCTGGGGGTCCAGCTCGACGACGTAGAAACCCTTGGCGTCGTGCTCCTCCTCGCCGAAGTCGACCCGCTGCAGGCTGCCGGGGTAGACGGCAGTGGGAATTTCACCCGGCGACCGATGGGCCAACTCCTGACGGCGGTGAATATGGCCCAGCGCGATGTAGTCCACCGGCAGGGCGACAAGGTTGCTTCGTCTGAGCACGTGGTCGTCGCCGATCATCATCATCCGCTCGGAGCCGACCTTGGCCGTGTCCACCGAGACGTGGGCCGCCAGCACCGCGGGGACCGACGGGTCGAGCTGCTCCGCGCGGTCCACCAGCAGGTCGGTGATCTTTTGCTCCAGGAGGCGCTTGATCTCCTGATAGGGGATATTGCGCACGTCGTCGCGAGTCAGGAGCTCGCTGCGGCGCGGCCAGGGCAGGGCCAGCACCTGGAGGGGCCCGCCGCGCGTCTCGATGTCGTAGACCCGCAGCTCCTCGGCGACGGTCACCTGCGGGACGTTGAGGGTCTCGAAGATTTGAATCGCCGTCGCCCGGTAAGCGGCGTGGGGAAGGTCGTGGTTGCCCGCCAGGAGAAAGACCGGCACGCCACCGTCGGACAATCGAGCGATCCGCCGGGCGAACTCCCGCTGGTGAGTCTGCGAAGGGTCGCGATTCTTGTACGCGTCGCCGCTGAACAGGACCAGGTCGATCTCGTTTTCCAGGGCGTAGGCGACCAGCTCGTCGAAGGCGCACAGGAAATCGACGAGGCGGGTGGAATGGCCCAGGTACTTCCTGTGGTCTTCTCCCGGCGCGAACCAGGGCGGCATGCCTCCTTCACCGGGTGCAAGACCGGACTTCAGGTCGTCGTCGGTCAGGGGACGTCCGTAGCTCTCGATGCCGATGTGGAGGTCGGAGAAGTGAAGGATTCGCATCGCCCAATTGCCTCGCTTCAGTCTACGTCACGGCGTCCTGGCCAAGCCGAATCGCGATCCGACCCGCCGCAGGGCGCGGTCCACGGCGCTCAACAGCTCGGAGTGACGGGCCTCCCAGGCCTTGGCCCAGGAGTACAGCTTGATCCACAGCGCGAGGTAGAACAGGCCGTAGAGGTAGCCGCCGAACACGTCGCTGGGCCAGTGGCGCCCGTGGTGGATCACCCACAGGCCCATGGCGGCGACCCACAGCCCGATGAGGCCGCTCAGGATCACGGTGGCCCGCCTCGAGGCGACGACCTTCGGCAGCAGAAAGACCATGACCCCACCGAAGAAGATCCAGTGCAGCGCGGTGCCACTAGGAAAGCTGTCCCCCTGAGCGCCGCCGTAGACGTTGACGATCCCAGCGTCGGGCCGGGGCCGGTCGAAGATATCGCGCAGGAGGAAGCTGGAGGCGTCGGGGATCAGCATCAAACAAACGAGGACCGCCGCCAACCGGTAGCCCCGGAGCCACAGCCAGACGATGGAGATGGCCATGAACAGGCCTGCAACGCCTCGGACACCCATCCAGAAAAGGGGGCCTCGGAGCCACCCCAGGTCGGCTCTCTGCAAGAACTCGGTGATGGAAAGGTCGGCCGCGAACCGGTCGGTGGTGACCGCGTTGTAGGTCGCCAGGGCCATCACTCCCAACAACACCGTGATGGCCGCCGCCTCGAGCCACGGCTTCGTGGAAGCGCTTCGGGGCAGGGCGCCGGTCTGCGCAGCGGGTATCGTGGCCTCTTTCATCGTCTGATGCTGAAAGGCTGGGCTAGTTGGGCTGGCTCCGCGAGCGGTAGACCATGTCCGGCGTGCGTCCCAGGTCGGTCAGCCCCACCACCTGATCGTCGTATATCTCATAAATCTGCTCCCAGCTCGGGCCCCAACCGCCGTCGCGGGTCACCGGACTGATGAGGACGGTAATGAGGCCGCCCTTGGGGGCCACGATCTGCGCCCGGAACCGCTTGCCGCCCATGCGTCTCAGCAACCCGACCAAGGCCTCGGCGCCTCGGTCCTCGCCGTCGCCCGTAAGGACCGTAGCGTCGGGAGCGACCATCTCCTCGACCGGCCCGTAGTCCGACGTGGCGCGCGCTTTCTGGACCCGGCGGAGAAACTCCGTCAGAACGTCCATCTCGCGGGTCTGTGTCGCGCGGCGGGGCATGGCGGGCCGTCGTTGGTCCAAAATCGCAGCCGGAGAAAGACGCTCCGGATGCTGAACCGCCCTGTAGTATAGCATTGGGCTTCCCGGGCCAGATGCGCTCTGACGATGGAGAGTCGCGGCGTTGGGGGATCGATCGTACGTGAGTGAGCAGCCCGGCGTTACGAATCAATCCGCCGTTCTTGAGCGTCAAGATTGAGGTGTCTCTCCGCACCGTTCGAGCCCCGTTCCGGCTTCTGCCGGGACTCCAAATTCTCGACCGGCGACTGAACGATGTCGAGCCACATCTCCCAGATCAGGGCGTCCGGCGCATGGGCGGTCCCGGCACGCCGGGACTCTGGGTAATTCCGGAGTAGGAGTCTACTATTGGGAATAGTACATCTGACCCTTTCCTGTTGATCCTCCACGCCATATCGTGAACGAAAGACTCGATCAAGGAACAAAGACATGGCAGCTTCGGCAGATGAAACGTTGACAACCCGGGCGCGGCGGTGGAACGTGCTCCGCCCGACGTTGATCGCTCTCATGGGCACTCTCGTGGCCAGCGCGATCACGGCTATCGTGATTGTGAGTCGAGGGGAGTTCAATGACACCGACGGCCGGGTGCTGGGCACCGCCGCCGCCCTGGCCGGCTTTATCGTGCTGACCCTGCCGAGCTTGTTCCACTGGGAACGCGGACGCTATCGCCCCCTTGCCGCCGCCGCCATCACCGCCTCGTTGGTCTCCTTCGCGCTGCTGGTCACGCTGATATGGCAGTCGGACCTGTTCGAGGACACATCCGTCGCCAAAACGCTGGGCACCATAGGAATCGTTGCGTTTGCGGCCAACCATATCTCCCTGATTCTGCTGGCCCGGCCCAGGGGAGTCCTGCCGGTGGCCGCCAGCATGGCGGTGACCACTGCCCTTGTCATCGCCGTCGCGGCCATGCTGGTCACCGCTATCTGGGGCGAGGTAGGCTCCCAGGCGTTCTGGCGGCTTGCGGCCATTCTGATAATCCTGGACATCCTGGGCACGATCACCGTCCCGTTACTGGCACGCACGCTCTCGCCTCGACGCAAGCGGTAGGTGGGGACCCTCCGCCTGAGTGGCTTGACACCTTGGCGGGCGCTACCCCTCCAGCCGTTGGCGCAGGGCCGGCACGAGCTCGTCGATGGCCACCCGCACCTGCTCCATCGTGTCGCGATCGCGGATGGTCACTTGCCTGTCGTCCAGCGACTCGAAGTCGATGGTCACGCACAGCGGCGTGCCGATCTCGTCCTGCCGCCGGTAGCGCCGCCCGATGGACTGGGCCGCGTCGTACTGCACGAACCAGTGCTTGCGTAAGTTGGCGTAGACGTCCTGCGCCAGCTCCTGGAGCGGCGCCTTGCGGCTCAGGGGCAGCACCGCGACCTTGATCGGCGCGATCGCACGGTGGAGGCGAAGGACGGTGCGGACGTCGTCCTTGTCCTGCTCCTCCTCGTACGCGTCGGTGAGGAACGCCAGGAAGCCCCGGTCGACGCCGCTGGCCGGCTCGATGACGTAGGGCACCACGCTCTCGCCGCTGGCCTCGTCGAAGTACTTCAGCGACTTGCCGCTGTGCTTGGCGTGCTGCTTCAGATCGAAGTCGGTGCGGTTGGCGATCCCCTCGAGCTCGCCCCAGCCCCAGGCGAACTTGAACTCGATGTCCGTGGTCGCCTTGGAGTAGTGGGAGAGCTCGTCGGGGCCGTGCTCCCTCAGCCTCAGACTCTCGCGCCGGAGGCCCAGGCCGGTCCACCAGTCCACCCTGGCCTGGACCCAGCGCTCGAACCACTCGTCGTCGTCGCCGGGCATCACGAAGAACTCCATCTCCATCTGCTCGAACTCGCGGCACCGGAAGATAAAGTTGCCCGTGGTGATCTCGTTGCGGAAGGACTTGCCCATCTGGGCGATGCCGAAGGGGAGCTTCTTCCGGGTGGTGGTCTGGACGTTCTCGAAGTTGACGAAGATGCCCTGGGCCGTCTCCGGGCGGAGATAGACCATGGCGGCGTCCTCCTCGACGGGGCCGACGAACGTCTTGAACATCAGGTTGAACATGCGAGCGTCGGTCAGCTGGGCGATCTGACCGCATGAAGGGCATGGTGTGTTAGAACGGTTGGGGTAATTGGCGAGAGGCACGGGTTGCAATGTGAAAGTAGTGAATGTCCCTTTAGGGAGCTTTTCTTCAATGCCCAATTTCTCATAGGCCATTTCTGTTGCCTCTGCCAATGATGAAGCTTCTATCCCAACGGTAGCAATCTTCCCTTGCTCGTCGGTTGCGTCGACAACCCAAACATGATCCTCCCGGAACCGATGGTGGCAGCTCTTGCACTCCACCAGCGCGTCGGCGAAGCCCGCGACGTGCCCCGAGGCCTCCCATACCTTGGGATGCATCAGGATCGCGGCGTCCAGCCCGACGATGTCGTCCCGCTCCTGGACCATGGACCGCCACCACGCGGCCTTGACGTTCTGCTTCATCAGCACGCCGAGGGGACCGTAGTCCCAGGTGGAGGCCAGGCCGCCGTAGATCTCACTGGACTGGAACACGAACCCCCGCCGCTTGGCGAGGGACGTGAGCTTCTCCATCGTGACCGGGCCGGGCTGTGCTTTCGTGGTCAACGGGACATCCTCCAGATCGAAGATCCCAACGTAGTCGGGACAACGTCTTCGACAGAATTCATAACGTATCGTAGCAGGGCGTCACAGATAGGAGCAAGCACGAGTCTCGGTTTGACCCCTTCGCCGGCCCAGCCGTATACTCGCGGCGACGGGGTGAGTGGACGGCCTTAGGCCATCGCGCTGTAGCCGATGTCTTCACGTCTTTGGAGCCAGTCCCGAGGTGAAATGCCGATGGAAGAGATCGTGTTTGCCGGCGCGGCCCGCACTCCGCTGGGCAAGTTCGGCGGCGGCCTGTCGACGATGCCGGCGACCGCGTTGGGAGCGGCCGCGGTCCGCGAGAGCGTCAGCAGGGCAGGTTTGCAGCCCGATCAGGTGG
>JACZVV010000116.1 GCA_022572465.1 Chloroflexota bacterium | reverse complement strand
GCTCCACGCTGTCCTGGACGAGTTGGACCAGGGTTTGGCTCGGCGGGTGTGGCTGTGAGAGCGGTTCATTGCAGCGGCGGCGGCGCTTGGGTATCATGAGCGCGCCTCCCTGAAGCGTGAGGACAGCCGAGACCCTCAGGAGATAGAAGCGTGCTGGACGGATTTCGCATCCTTGACCTCGCCGACGAGAAGGGACAGCTCTGCGCGCGGCTCCTGGGCGATCTGGGCGCCGACGTCGTCAAGATCGAGCCGCCCGGTGGCGATTCCGCCCGCAGACTTGGCCCCTACTACCACGACGATCCGCACCCCGAGAAGAGCCTGTACTGGTTCGCCTACAACACCAACAAGCGGGGCGTCACGCTGAACCTGGATTGCGCCGACGGGCGTGAGCTGTTCCGGCGTCTCGTCCGGTCTGCCGACGTCGTCCTCGAAACGTTCCAGCCTGGCTATCTGGCGGGGTTGGGCCTGGGGTACGACGACCTGAAACGCATCAAGAACGATCTGATCATGGTCTCCATCACGCCGTTCGGGCAGACGGGCCCGGACGCCCTGGCCCCGGCGTCGGACCTGATCATGATGGCTCGCGGAGGTCTGCTCTACATCTGCGGCGACAGCGACGCGCCCCCGGCGCGAGTTCGCGTCCCGCAGTCCTACTGCCAGGGCGGCGCTCAGGGCGCCATGGCCACGGCGTTGGCGCTGCATTACCGGGACGAGACCGGCGTGGGGCAGCATATCGACCTGTCAATTCAGGAGGCCATCGCCAACGCGCTGATCACCGTGCAGCAGAACTGGGACATGCTCCAGCGGATCGAGGAGCGCGGGACCCGGCAGCGCCGCGGCAACGTCATCGGCAAGTACTCCTGGGCTTGCACCGACGGCTACATCGCCTGGTGCTGGTGGGTCGCGCCCGGCTGGGGCTACAAGATGTACCCCTTGCTGGAATGGATGACGGAGGAGGAGATGGTCGAAGACCTGTGGGACTGGGACTGGGACAGCCGCAGCACCAACGAACTCAACCAGGAGGAGGTGGACCATTGGGAGGAGGTGTTCACCCGGTTTTTCCTGACCCACACCAAGGAGGAGATTTTTCACCAAGCCCTGGAGCGCCGCATCATGCTCTTTCCGACCTATTCCGCCACCGACCTCACCGGCTACGAGCAGCTGGCCGACCGCGAATATTTTCAGTCGATCGAGCATCCGGAGCTCGGTGACGCGGTCACCTATCCGGGGGCCTTCGTCGTGACCACCGAGCCGATGTGGTCGTTGCGCCTGCGCCCGCCGATGGTGGGCGAGCACAACCGCGAGATCTACGGCGGGGAGCTCCAGCTCGGCGATCAGGACCTGGCCGCGCTCAAGGCGGCGGGAGCGATCTGACGTGAGCCAGACGCAGGAACAAGGCGTGACGCGCCGGCCTCTGCCGCTGGACGGGGTGCGGGTGCTGGACTTCTGCTGGGCCGTGGCCGGACCGGTCACCACCAAGTTTCTGGCCCTCTACGGCGCTCAGGTGATCAAGATCGAGAGCAGGACCCGGCTGGACGGCAGCCGTCTCGGGTTCCCGTTCATCGAAGGCCGGCCAGGCGTCAACAAGAGCGGCTACTACGCCAACCACAACCCGACGAAGCTGAGTATCCGCCTCGACCTGGGAAAGCCGGAGGGGCGGGAGGTGGCCAAGCGGCTGGCCCGGGTCGCCGACATCGCCACCGAGAGCTTCAGCGTGGGGATCATGGAGAAATGGGGCCTCGATTACGGCGAGCTCTCCAAGGTCAACGGCAACCTGATCATGATCAGCCTGGCGATGCAAGGGCAGACGGGGCGGTACGCCGGGCACGTCGGGTTCGGGCGCACCCTCGCGGGGCTGGCGGGAATCGACAATCTGACGGGCTGGCCCGATGGCTCCCCGGCTGGACCCAACCAACCGTACACCGACCTGGTGGTCCCCTGGTTCGCCGTGACCACCATCGTGACGGCGCTCCGCCGCCGCCAGCGGACCGGGCGCGGCCAGTACATCGACCTCTCGCAGCTCGAAGCCTCGATGCACTTCCTGGCGCCCGCGGTGCTCGACGCCACGGTCAACGGCCGGGCGATGACCCGCGACGGCAACCGCGCGGCTGGCGCCGCGCCCCACGGCGTGTATCGATGCAAGGACGACCCGCCTCGGTCGGGCTGGTGCGCCATCACCGTCCTCGACGACACTCATTGGCGGAACCTCTGCAACGCTATCGGCCAGGCCGGGCTTCAAACAGACCCACGTTTCGCGACGCTCCTGAGCCGCAAGGCCAACGAGGCCGAGATCGACGCCATCGTCGAAGCGTGGACCCGCCCGCGCGGAGCCGACGAGGCGGTCGAAACCCTCAATCGCGCCGGCGTGCCCGCGGCGGTGGTCGCCAACGGGCACGACCTGCACCGAGACCCCCAGCTTCGCCATCGCGGTCACCTCAAGGTGTTGGAGCATCCGGTGATGGGCCAACGCACCTACAGCCAGCCGTCTTTCCGTATGTCGGAGGTCACGCCCGACCACCAGCGGGCGGCGCTCATCGGCGAGCACAACGACTACGTCTTCGGCGAGCTTCTGGGCATGTCTCCGGAAGAGCATGCCGACCTGCAACAGCAGGGTGTTTTCGAGTAGCCGGCGGGCCGGGAGAGCGTTCACCATGCCGGACCCGGCCAGCGACCTGCCCCTCGCCCCGTACCGCGTCCTCGATCTTACCGGCCCACCGGGCTACCTGGCGGGCCGGATGCTGGGGGATCTCGGCGCCGACGTCATCAAGATCGAGCCGCCCGGCGGCGACCCGTCTCGCATGACTCCGCCCTACGTTGGCGACCGGCCGGACGCCGAGCGGAGCCTGCCCTGGGCGGCCTACAATGCCAGCAAGCGAGGCATTACGCTGGACCTGAAGGCGGCAACCGGCCGGGCCTTGTTCATGGACCTGGTGGCAGTCGCGGACTTCGTCATCGACAGTTTCGGCGGCGGTCGCCTCGCCGGCCTGGGCCTGGCGCACGCCGATCTGGCCAAGATGCATCCGGCGCTGATCACGGTTGCGATTACGCCCTTCGGCAGCGACGGACCCTATGGCGACTACCAGGCGACCGACCTGGTCGCCATGGCCATGGGAGGCTGGGTCTCCATCACCGGCGAAGACGACCGCCCACCGGTGCGTATGGGAGGCGAACAGGCCTACGCTCAGGTCTCGCTGCAAGCCGCTACCGGCGCGATGCTGGCCCATCATCATCGGATGGCGACGGGCCAGGGCCAGCATGTCGAGACGTCCATGCAAGAGGCGGTGACCAACTCGCTGCTGGACGATCAGGCCCACTGGCAGCTCAGCGGGTTCGTGCGGCACCGTGTCGGAACCAAGGCGCTCTACTCGCCGCTGGTCGCCCAGGCTGTCTGGCGGTGCCGCGATGGATACGTGGCCTATCGGGCTCTGGTCGGTCGAGGCGCCGGCCGGTCCACCCGGGCGCTGGTCGCATGGATGGGCGAGGAGGACAGCGCCGGCGAGCTGGCCGGCGTTCCATTCGAAGAGCTGGTGACCTACGACATCCAGCAGCGGGACTGGGACCGCTGGGAGGCGATCATCGCCGACTTTCTCGCGGGCCGAGGCAAGGAGGAGCTGTGGATGGAAGGGCAGCGCCGAGGCATCCAGATCTTTCCGGTCAACGCCCCCGCGGACATTCTCAGGGACCCCCAGCTGGAAGCGCGGGAGTTTTGGCAGGAGTTCCACCAGCCTGAGGTGGGCCAAAGCGTGACGTATCTTCGGGCGCCGTACCAAGCCACTTCGTGGCCTCGGGAGATACGGCTGCCAGCGCCACGGGTCGGCCAGCACAACGGCGAGGTCTACGGCGGGTTGCTGGGCCTGAACGACCAAGCCATAGGCCGGTTGTCGCGCGCATCGGTGATCTAACATGGACGGTTGGTCGACAAGGCCCGGAGCGGCCGCCATCGAGGCGCGCTGGCCGGCGTGAGAGCATGGTTGACATAAGCAATGCCGAGGCATCACGGGTCATGAGTGGAGCGCTGGCCGACGTTCGCGTGCTGGAGTTCGCCTGGGCCGTCGCGGGCCCGGCGACCACGAGGCCCTTTGCCCAACACGGCGCCACGGTTGTCAAGGTCGAGACGTCGAATCGGCTGGACGGCACGCGGGCCATGGGGCCGTTCAGAGACAAGCCCGGCCGAAACCGCAGCGGCTACTACGCTCTGTACAACCACGGCAAGCTCAGCGTTACCCTCAACCTGCATCACCCCCGCGGCCACGACGTGGTGCGGCGTCTGGTCCGGTGGGCCGACGTGGTCAACGAGAATTTCAGCGCCGGCCAGATGGAGCGGTGGGGGCTGGGTTACGAGGACCTGGCCAAGATCAAGCCGGAGATCATCATGCTCCGTTCGTCGATGCAGGGCCAGGCGGGGCCCCACGCCCAACACCGCGCGGCCGGGATGCAGCTTCAGGGGTTGGTGGGTTTGACGCATCTGACCGGCTGGCCCGACCGCGCCCCATCGGCCACCAGCACGCCATACACCGACGTGGTCGGCCCGTGGTTCGGGGCCGTCGCCATCCTCGCCGCCATCGACCAACGGGACCGCACGGGGCAAGGCCAGTGCATCGACCTGTCGCAGTACGAGGCATCGCTCCAGGTCATCGCCCCGGCTATCATGGAGTATGCCGCTACGGGACGGGAGCCAACTCGCCGGGGGAACCGCTCGCTGTCCATGGCGCCCCACGGCGTCTATCGCTGCGATGGGGATGACGAATGGTGCGCTATCGCCGTGCGGGACGACGACGATTGGCGGCGGATGCGGCGGGCCATGGACGCGCCCGGTTGGACCGACGAAGCGAGGTTCGCCACGTCCGAGGGCCGGCTGGCGGCGGCCGACGAGCTCGACCGGCTGGTCGAGAGCTGGACCGTCCCGCGGAGCGCCGAGGAGGTGATGACGACGCTTCAATCGGCGGGCGTTCCAGCCGGAGCGGTGCGGAGCTGCGCCGGTCTGTTCGAAGACCCGCAGCTGGCGCACCGGGCGCACTTCGTTCCCCTGGAGCACCCGGTGTTGGGGCCGTTCATGTGCGACGCTCCGGCGTTCCGGCTGTCGCGGACGCCCGCCGATCTGGGGCCGGCCGCCGCCATGGGCATGCACAACGAGCACGTGTACAAGACGGTCCTGGGCATGCCCGACGATGAATACGAATCCTTACACTCCTCGGGGGTCTTCGACTGAATGAAAACACACCGGATAGCCATTGCCGGCCACGACGACGCTCGGTGCGTGGCCGATTGCCTCCAGGGATTCGCCGAGTGGTTGGGCAGCAGCCTACCGTTCGACGGTCTCTTTCGAGACGTGGCGCGCTTGATCGACGATCCGGACACGGAGTTTTTCGTGGCCTACGATGCGTCGCGCCGGTGCGCTGGGATGCTCCAACAGCGATACCGTTTCTCCGTCTGGGTGTCGGCCTACGAGGCGAACATCGAAGACCTTTTCGTCCAGTCGTGGGCGCGAGGCAAAGGCTTGGGCAGGGCGCTGGTCGAGTACGCCCTGACGCGAGCCGTGGAACGAGGCTGCCGCCGGTCCGTTCTGGACGTCACGGAGACCAACGTCGTGCCCCTGGCGATGTACGAGCGGATGGGATTCATCTGCCCGCGCCAGCGGCCGGCCCCTGGCCGGCAGCTGCTCTACGTCAAACCCCTGCCGTAGCTTTTGGGCCGATTGACGCGCCGCCAGCCGGTGGTAGCCTCGGAGCGAATTCGCGGCATTGATAGAGTGAAAGGGCGCCATGATCAACTTCACCAAAGAGATGCGGGACAGGGTCGACAACGCCATGGCCAACGGGACGCCTTGCATTCTCGTGACGGCCTCGGCAAAAGGGGAGCCGAACCTGGGATACAAGGGCAGCATGATGGCGTTCGACGACGATCACCTGGCCTACTGGGAGCGCGTCCGCAAGGGACTGATGGAGCACATCGAAGAGAACCCCAACGTGACCGTCTTTTACACGGACCTGGCCGGCAGAGTCCATTGGCGGTTCCACGGCAAGGCCACGGTGCATTCGTCGGGCCCGATTCGGGAGCAGATCATGGCCCGCACGATCCAGTCCGAGCTGGACCGTGACCCCGAGCGGAACGGCTCGGGCGTGCTGATTCGGGTGGACAAGATCACGAGTCCGGCCCGGGAGGTCTTGCAGCAGCGAGACTAGCCGACGGCCTTCGGGACGCCCGCATCCCGCTGGTGCAGCCCAACGGTACGGCGCTCCGATCCGCCCAGGAGCGTTCGCCGCCGCGGGTCAGGCGTCGTCGAGCCGAGCCCACGCCTCCGGAGGTTGTTGCCGCGGAAAAAGCGTCGGGTGGAATATCTCGGCCAGGATCTCCAAGCCGTCGACGATGCGGGGGCCGGGCCGATTGAAGTAGGCCGACCCGTTGGCCACGTAGACGTTCCCGCTCTTGACCGCCGATAGGCTGCGCCATTCGTCCGGGAACGAGGACCTTCGCTGCTGCTTGACGGTCTCTGCCAGGTCGTAGCCGCAAGGCATCAGCACGACGACCTCAGGATCGTACGCCGCGATATCGGCCCAGGCGATGGTGTGCGATGGACGGCGCTCCGCGCCCAGGCCGTCGACGCCGCCGGCCAGGCGAATCATCTCGGGCACCCAATGGCCGCCGACGAACGGCGGGTCGAGCCACTCCATGGCGAAGACCCGAGGCCGGGCGTTGACGTCGGCGGTCCGGGCGGCCACCCGGTCGATGCGTTGCTGCAACGACGCGACGACGCCCTCGGCCTGGCCGACCGTGCCCGTCAGCTCACCGACGTGGCGGACTGCCTCCAGGATGCCGCCCAGGTCCGTCGGCTCCAGCGACAGCACGCGGCGGGGACCCGGCAGGACGCGGACCGCTCTCTGCACCTCGTCGTAGGAGACGGCGCAGACGTCGCACAGCTCCTGGGTCAGAATGAGCTCCGGGTCGAGGCGCTCCAACAGCTCCTGGTCCAGGGCGTAGATGCTGCTGCCGTTGTGCAGCGACTCGGCGATATGCCTGTGGACCTCGCTGCTGGAGCTGTCCTGGTGATCGATGAGCGAGCGGGTGACTTTAGGTAGCCGCGCCGCCTCCGCGGGATGATCGCACTCGTGGGTAACGCCGACCAGTTGATCGCCGAGACCCAGGGCGAAGACGATTTCCGTGGCGCTGGGTAGTAGAGACAGGATGCGCATTGGCTGTGTGCCCTATTTTTTCGCGACCGGACCTTTTTCTGGCGACTGGATATTGTAGCGGCGCCGGTTACAGCGGTCAAAACAGCGGACAACGAAAAGACCGGCTTTCGCCGCGCCCTCGAAAGAGCTCCCGCCCCGGCGCGTCGGGGCGGGAGCTAACGTACAGCTACGGTCGGATCCAGACCCGCGGGTCGATGGGAACTTGCGGGGATGAGGATTACCAGTGCCAGATGGCGTCGTACTTGTCCCAGAGCCCGGCCATGTCCTTTTGCGGAATGACCTGAACGCCCTTGACGAGGTCGTTGGCGCTGATGCCCCGGGTCTGGAGGTCCTCGGCCACGGCGCAGACGGCGATGCCCTTGCCGATCAGGTCCGCGATGTCCTTATCGATGGTCGGCGGCACCTTGAGCGGCACGCCGCCGATGGTGAGGCCGCCGGCGTCCTGGCCGTTCACGGCGTAGTTGACGGCATTGCCCCGGAGCAGCACGCCCATGTCGGCCCCGGCGCCCTTCACCGCCGCCGCCAGCCAGAGGACGGTGTCGCCCTGCTCCTCGATGGTCCCGTGGTAGGACCGTTCAACAACGGTAAGAATACTGGCCATGGGTGTCTCCTACTTCGCCCCTATGACAAGGGTCGTATCGCTTTCCTGGAACCACTTGTAGATGTCCGGTGGGCCGCCGCGCCGGGGACCTTCGATCCAGTTGGACGAGCCACGCTCGTCCACGCAGAGGCCTCAATTGATCCAGTCGAGACGCCCGTCGGCCATCTTGAACAGTCCCTCCACCCACAGATGCGTGTTGGGGTGGTCCTGCTCCTCGGCCGAGGTCCCTTTGACCGGATCGGGATGGGGCGATTGCTCCCTGTTGGTCAGACTGACGGCGCCTTCGTAGGCGAAGACGTTGACGCTGTGGCCTTTGCGCAGCGCCGAGTCGACGATGCGCAACACGGTGGTGGTCGTCTCCGATTCGTACGGAGCGTCCATCAAGCCGATCGTAATTTTTTTCGCCATGAAGATTCCTCCTAGTGCCACACGGCTTTGACGCCGTCCTGGGTCAGCAGGTCGACCAGGTGATCGACGTCGCTGACCTTCACGCCCGAGAGCATCGAGCCGGACTTGACGCCCCGCTCCTTCAGGCAGAAGCCGTCGGCCAGCACCTCGACCTTCGACCCGCCCTCCAGAACTCCGGGCAGCGGGTTGCAGTCGATCCCTTTGCGGGCCATCAGCACGGCGTTTTGCACCAGGAAGAGGGTGACGTCGTTGCCGTTTGCCGCCAGGTCCTGGGCCTGGTTGCAAAAATAGCCTACGTCGCCGTACTCGAAACAGTCCCTGGATGCGATCATCAGGTAATTTGACAAGGGTCCCTCCTTCCGACTGTGGCTGTCGAAAACTTTAATACCGGAGACAGCGATGGATATTCTAACCCCAACGGCGTC
>JACZVV010000115.1 GCA_022572465.1 Chloroflexota bacterium | reverse complement strand
AGGTACGGTCCCATCGAGAAATCCGTGGGTTGCTGAAAAGCGAGTTCCCGATCTTCGCAGGAGGTCAAAAGATCTGGTACTAGTTTTGGACCTCCTTTGAGCGAGTACAACTTCTTGACAACCTCGATTCGCCGCCTCTACCATCCCCTTCGAAAAGTGGGCGTCGTGCGCTCGCGCATAGGAGGAATCACCGGCCATGGCTCAACCCGAGTGGCCCCTCGCGGGCGTACGAGTGCTGGAGATCGGCGACGAGAAGGGCGACTACTGCGGCAAACGGCTGGCCGGCCTCGGCGCCGACGTCATCAAGGTCGAGCCGCCCGGCGGCAGCCCCACCAGGGCCATCGGCCCGTTCTACCAGGGGCGTCGGGACCCGGAGCACTCCCTCTACTTCTGGCACTACAACGTCGCCAAGCGCGGCATCACCCTGGACCTGGAGAAGGCCGGCGAGCGCCGGCGTTTTCTCGATCTGGTCAAGCGCTCCGACATCCTGATCGACTCAGCGCCTCCGGCGGACATGGAACGCTGGGGCCTTGGCCCCGATCGGATCGAGCAGGCCAATCGAAGGCTCGTCCACGCCTCGATCACGCCCTTCGGACGGACCGGGCCCTACGCCGAGTACAAAGGATCGGACCTGATTCACCTGGCCATGGGCGGCACCATGATGAACTGCGGCTACTATCCCGACACCCACGGCCATTACGAGACGCCGCCCATGGCGGGCCAGATGTGGCAGGCCTATCAGCTCGCTGGAGAGCTGGCGGTCATCAGCATCATGGGAGCGCTGCTGTTTCGAGGCGCCGCCGGCGTCGGCCAGCTCCTCGACGTGTCGGTGCACCAGGTCGTGAGCTGCTCCACGGAGCGAGACGTGCCCCATTGGCTCTATACCAGGTCTCCCTTCTATCGAATGACCGGCCGTGGCGCTCAGCCATCCCTTCAGCCGCCCGTGCTTGCCCAGACCAAGGACGGGCGCTGGTTCATGCCCTGGGCGCGCGGCGAGGACTACTACTACTACCTGATGCCGCTGCTGGAGAAGCACGGCTATCTCGAAGACCTCAAGAGCCAGGCGTACGAAGACCCCGAGTACGCCACTCGGCCCGAAGTCGAGGAGCATCTCGACCACGTGGCGAAACGGTTCATCAACCGCGTCATGTTCGAGGGGCCGTGGCGGGAGGCCCAGGAGCTGGGCATCCTGTGGGTTCCGGTGCGACGGCCCGAGGAGAATCTCGGCGACCCGCATTGGAACGCCCGCCAGACCTTCGCGCCGGTGGAGCACCCGGAGATAGGCAAGACCTTCACCTACCCCTCGGGCACCTGGCATTCGGACCAGCTTGCCTGGCGCACCGGGCCGCGCGCGCCCAAGGTCGGCGAGCATAACCAGGAGGTCTTCGCCGAGCTGAACGAGGACGACCGGCCCGTGCTCGGGGCGGCGCCGGAGAGCGGCCCCACCCAGACCGTCGTCACGCCAAGCTGGCGCAAGAAGCCCTTCGCCATCAACCACCTGCGGATTCTGGACCTGACCCAGATGCTGGCCAGCGCGGGCGGGCCGCACTTCCTGGCGGCCATGGGCGCCGAGGTCATCCACCTGGAGTGGCGCGATCGGCCCTCCGGCCTGCGCTCCCAGGCGGTCCCACCCGCCGCTGGGCGAGAGGCGCTGGAGGCATCCGGCGAGTCCAACATCGGCGAATACGTCATGGGCGAGAACCTCGGCGGCTTCCACAACGACATCTACTCGGGCCGGGTCGGGTTCGGCCTCAACATGGCCCACCCCAAAGGCAAGGAGCTGTTCCGCCGCCTCGTCGAGGTCAGCGACGTCGTCACCGAGGGGTTCCGAAGCGGCGTCATGGACCAGTGGGGCTTCGGCTACGAGGAGCTGAAGCGACTCAACCCGACCATCGTCTACGTGCCCCAGTCCGGTTTCGGCAGCGTCGGCACGTACGGAGGCTACCGTTGCCTGGGGCCCATAGCCCAGGCCCTGTCGGGCAACACCGAGATGATCGGCCTGCCCGAGCCTTACTCGCCGTGCGCCTGGGGCTACTCGTTCCTCGACTGGTTCGGCGCCTACAACCTGGCCAATGCAATCCTCGCCGCCGTCTACTACCGCGAGCGGACGGGCAAAAGCGTCTTCATCGACAGCTCCCAGACCGAGATCGGCATCTACCTGAGCGGCACCGCGCTCCTGGACTTCCAGGCGAACGGGGAGCGTTGGCGGAGGATCGGCAACCGCTCGCCGTGGAAGCCGGCGGCGCCCCACGGGGCCTATCGCGCGCAAGGCGACGACCGGTGGGTGGCCATCGCGTGCTTCACCGACGACGAGTGGCGCTCCCTCGTCGACGTCATGGGCAAGCCGGCGTGGGCCCGCGAGTCCCGTTTCGCCACGCTGGACGACCGGCTGGCGAACCAGGATGAGCTCGACGCGCTGGTAGAGGCGTGGACGCGGGAGCGCGACCGCTACGAGATGATGCACACACTTCAGACTGCGGGGGTGCCCGCCGGCGTCTGCCAGACGGCCCAGGACCGCGTCGAGCACGATCCCCAGCTCGAGCTGCGGGAGTGGCTGGCGGAGCTGCCCCAGTCCCAGATCGGCACCTGGCCGGTGAAGCAGCATCCCGTGCTGATGACCCGGTCGCCGGCCCACATCGGCGGCAGGCCGAACCGCGCCTCGCCAGCGCCGAGCGAGGACAACGACTACGTGTTCAAAGAAGTGTTGGGCCTCACCACCGACGACATTGAGGCGCTGACGCGCGAGAACGTGATCTGAGCCGGGGCGAAAGTCCCAACGCCGTTACGGCTCGCTGCGGTCCCAATCGTCCTGCGCCCAGTACCCTTCGAAGGGGACCTCCACCCGCGTGGTCATGCCCTGGGCCCGCTTCAACCGCTGGATGTTGTAGAGGTGCGTGATTACCTCAAAGTAGGTATGTCGCAGCGTGCCTTCCAAAGTCAAGTGCCAGCGAAACGGATCGTCGGCATCCTTGTCGACTCCCTCCGCATGGGCACGAGCCATGAAATCCCATGGCGCGTCGATCCGGACGGTGATGCGTTTCTCCTTCAGCGATCGCGGCGTCTCGCGGTCCAGCGCCTCCAGGGCGAGCCCAATCCCTCGGTCCAGCCGCTCCAGCAGTCCCGCCGCGTCCAGCCGCACGATCTGCTCGACTCTCTCCTCCGGCGTCATCGACGCCAGGGCGACATGCTCGGCGGGCAGGCCGTCGGGGTACAGTACGGAACCCCATCTCACACACAGCCACCCGTAGAAGCAGGACGCCATGTGTCCCAGTTGGCGCCGGATGCTCCACCGGCTCCACTCCCACCGGTCCGACTGCCAGTCCAACTGCGCGGCCGTCAGGTCCATTACCTCGGCGGCGACCAGGTCGTGGACGCCCGCGAACCTCGCCCGCAGCGCCCCGGGCCGATCGATCGGCAGCATCTGCCCCACGTCGCCCACCTTCACGCCCCCGTCCCCCGTTCCTTCTCCCTACACGCCGGTCACATACACGCCATCGAAGTTGAGCTGCCACCCGCCGGCGGCGAGGTTTCCACCGTCGACGTGAATCGTCGTGCCGGTGATGAAGGCCGACATCTCCGAGGCCAGGAAGACCGCCACGCCCGCTAGGTCCTCGATGGTGCCGATCCGCCGCAGAGGAATGTAGCGGCGGGCGCGCTCCTCGTCCTCCGGCGTCGTTCCCATGGCGATCCCCGGCGTGCGGATGGCGTCGGGCGCGATGCTGTTGACCCTGATGCCGTGCTGGCCCAACTCCAGGGCCAACGTCTTGGTGAAGTTGTCCAGACCCGCCTTGCACGCCGAGTAGACCGCGTAGCCCGGCGCGGCGCGCCACGCTTCGATGCTGGTCACCTGAATGATGGAGCCCTTGGTTCCCTGGCGGATCATCTCGTCGGCGACGCTTTTGGTGCAGTAGAAGACCGACTTCAGGTTGATGCGGATCAGGGCGTCCCACCCGCGTTCGCTGAGGTTGACGAAGTCCTCGCGGAAGGTCCCGCCCACGTTGTTGACCAGGATGTCGACGCCGCCGAAACGGTCCAGCGTCGCCTGGGTCATCGCCTTCACCTGGTCGAACTCCCGCACGTCCGTGGTGAGCGGGAGCGCCTGGACGCCCATGGCCTCGATCTCCGATGCCGTCGCCTTGGCCGTGTCGCCGTCCTTGTCGGCGATGACCAGGTTGGCGCCGAAGGCGGCCAGCCCCAGCGCGATCCCCTTGCCGATGCCGCCGGCCGAGCCGGTGACGATAGCCGTCTTGCCGTCGAGCGATGCGAGCGATCGGTCCATGAGAGCCTCCCTGTGTAGGTTCGTTGGCGCGCCCATCATACCGGCTCTCTGCCGGGTTGTCACAGAAGGAGAGGGCCGAGGAACCGGGGACAAGGGAAGAGGAGGAAGTAGGTGAAGAGCCGGTTCGGCGCCGTTGTGGACGTGCATCACGCCCGCCGATATAATCGGCTGGCCGGTCCGGCCCCATTAGGAGTAAACCATCTTGCCGCAAGCCTCGCCCGCCGCGCTGTCCGACATCCGCGTCCTGGAGCTCGGCGAGTTCATCACCGCGCCCTATGCCGGCAAGCTCATGGCCGACATGGGCGCCGACGTGCTCAAGGTTGAGCGGCCGCGGGTCGGCGACGAGGCCCGGCGCCACGGTCCCTTCCCCGGCGACCTTCCTCACCTGGAGCGCAGCGGCCTATTTTTGAACCTCAACACCAGCAAACGCGGCGTCACGCTCGACCTGGAGACCGCCACCGGGCGCGATATCTTCATCGAACTGTGCCGTCACGTCGACGTGCTCATCGAGAATCGCCAGCCCGCCGACCTCCAGCGTCTGGGCCTGGACCACGAGTCGCTCCGCGCGGTCAATCCCCGGCTGATCGTGACCTCGGTCACTGCCTTCGGCCACACCGGCCCGTACAAGGACTACAAAGGCTACGCCATCAACGCCACCGCCCAGTCCGGCGTGGCCTCTCGCATCGGGGACCCGGACCGCTCGCCCCTCACGACGCCGCTTTCCCGGGGCGACTACTGGGGCGCCCTCAACGCCGCCGCCGCCACCATGACCGCCCTGTTCGCGCGACGCCAGACCGGCGAGGGGCAACACGTGGACATCTCCAGCGCCGAGTGTATGGCCACCCTTATCAACACCATGAACGTCATAGATTTCGTCGACGTCGGGTTCTATCCCACGCGGAACGGTGTCCGGCTGCGCTATATCGGCTACCCCTGGGTGATCATGCCGTGCAAGGACGGCTTCTACTCCCTCATCACCGTGCAGGACCGTCACTGGCATCGGTTCGTCGAGCTGATGGGCAACCGGGAGCTGGCCACGAATCCCCGCTATCAGGACCGGGAGGTCATGGGCAAGGAGTACCCCGAGGAGGTCGACGCCCTGGTCGAGCCGTTCCTCGCCGACAAGACCAAGGCCGAGCTCTGGGAGACCTGCCGGGAGAACCGCATCCCGTTCCACGCCGTCCAGGACATGCGGGACCTGGCGAGATGCCCGCAGCTGCGCGAGCGCGGCTACTTCGTCGATATCAAGCACCCCGAGGCGGGCGAGCTCCGCTACCCCGGCGCGCCCTATCAGTTCTCTCAGACGCCGTGGCGCGCAAGCCGTCCGGCGCCCAAGCTCGGTCAGCACAACGCCGAGGTCCTGTGCGGCCAGATTGGGTTCAGCACCTACGACCTGACCGACCTGCGCCGCACCGGCATCATCTGAGGAATACTCCATGCCCAACCCGTTAGACGGCTATCGCGTCGCAGACCTGGGCCAGGTGTGGGCCGGCCCGGTGTTGGCCCATCTCCTGGGCGACATGGGCGCCGAGGTGATTCGCATCGAGTCTCGCGCCGGCACCGACATCATGCGCCAGATCTCCTCCGACCCATCGGAGATTCGAAAGGCGCTGGAAGCCAACTTCGTCTACCGCAACCGCACCTGCGTCACCCTTAACTTCACCAAGCCCGAGGGCGTGGAGCTGGTCAAGGAGCTCGTCAAGCACTGCGACATCGTCATCGAGAACTTTTCGCCGCGAGTGCTTCAAAAATTCGGCCTTCAGTACGAGGCCCTGCGAGAGGTCAAGCCCGACCTGATCATGGTCTCCATGTCCGCCGCGGGCCAGAACGGCCCCTACCGCGACCTCCTGGGATACGGCCCCTCCATCAACAGCGTGTCGGGCGTCGATAGCATGGTGGGCTACTTCGGCGGCGACCGGCTGATGGTCAACGTGTGGGACGCCGACCCCACGACGGCGGTCACCGCCGCATTCGCCGTCCTCGCCGCCCTCCATTACAAAGAGCGGACCGGCCAGGGCCAGTACATCGACCTGTCGTTCTACGAGGCGCTGACCTCGCTGGTCGGCGAGGGGCACATGGACTACTCGATGAACGGCCGGGTCGCCCAGCCCCAGGGCAACCGGCATCCATCCATGGCGCCACACGGCATCTATCCCTGCGCCGGCCACGACAAGTGGGTCTCCATCGCCGTGAAGACGCAGGAGGAGTGGCTGGCGTTTGTCCAAGCCGTCGGTCCTTCCGAGCAGGGGTGGACCCAGGAGGAACGGTTCGCCGATCTCTTCGGCCGCCTGGGACATCGAGACGAGCTGGACGAGCGGGTCTCTCAGTGGACGCGACGGCACTCCAACTACGACGTGATGCACACGCTTCAGGCCCACGGCGTGGCCGCGGCGGTGGTGGCGACGCTGGAAGACGTCTATCTCGATCCCCACGACCAGCACCGGCGCACCAGCCTCCGCATCGAGGACTCCCGTCTCGACGCTCAAGACGTCGTCCACGGCATACCTTGGCACCTCAGCGAGACGCCCGGCGCCATCTTCAAGCTGGCCCCTGCCATGGGGGAAGACAACCAGACCGTCTTCCGCGACATGCTCGGCATGGCCGACGACGAGGTGCAGCGCCTCATCGACGACCAGGTGATCTACTAGTCCCCTCTCTCTTGACCCTGGATCGCGGAACCGGCTACGATCCGCCAATGGCGGGCTGTTGCATCACCCGGATCGGGCGATGGCTGCCGCTGGGCCGCATCGAGGGATGCCTGCTGCCTGGCGGCAAGAGGACCGGCGCCGGAGGAAACCCATGCAGTTCACGATGACCCCAGAGCAAGAGTCGTTCCGGCAACGGGTGAAGGGCTTCATCGACAAGGAGATCAAGCCCGTCTACGAAAATCCGCCGCGGAACGGCGCCGAAGAGTACGAGCAGTGGTACGTCGCCACCGTCAAAGACCTGGGAAAAAAGATCGCCGCCGCCGGATGGCTGGGGCTCGGCTGGCCCCAGGAGTACGGCGGGCGTCCGGGCACCTGGCGGGAGCAGCTCATCTTCAAAGAAGAGATGGGCTACTACGAGAACTGGGGCCTCAACCGGCAAGGCGTCAACATGGCTGGGCCCGTCCTCCTGGGCAGCGGCGACGAGGAGCAGAAAAAGCGTTTCCTACCCCCCATGGTCAACGGCCAGGAGTGGTGGTGCCAGGGCTACAGCGAGCCCGAATCCGGCTCCGACCTCGCCAGCCTCGCCACCAGCGCCGAACGGGACGGCGACTACTTCCGCGTCAACGGCCAGAAGGTCTGGACCAGCCAGGCGAACCTGGCGGACTGGATCTTCATGCTCGTGCGCACCGATCCCAACGCTCCCAAACACCGGGGCATCAGCATGCTCCTGGTCGACATGCACAGCCCGGGCATCACGGTCCGGCCCATCGTCCAGATGCATGGCTCCACGGATGAGAACGAGGTCTTCTTCGTCGACGTCATGGTGCCGGCGGAGAACCTGGTCGGCGAGGTCAACCGGGGCTGGTACGTCGCGATGAACCAGCTCAGCGGCGAGCGCTCCCAGATCGACTTCGTCTCCACCCTCCGGCATTACCTCGACGATCTTGCCTCGTACGTGAAGGAAAGGCCCCTTGCCGCCGACCCCATCGTTCGCAACATGCTGGCCGACCGCTACATCGAGTGCAACATCGCCCGGCTGATCAACTATCGGGTCGCCTGGCTTCAGTCCGTCGGCGGCGACGTGAGCGCGTCAGCCTCGATCTGCAAGGCCATCGTCGGCCCCCTGAGCCAGCGCATCATGGGCACCGCCATGAGAGTCCTTGGGCTGCACGGCCAGCTGGGTCGGTACGGCGAAGAGGTCAAGAACGCCCCGTTCCATGGCAAATTCATGGTCTGGTATCTGAAGGCCGTCTCGCGCACCTTCAACGCCGGCACCCATGAGATCCAGCTGAACATCATCGCCACGAGAGGTCTGGGCCTCCCGCAAGGGTGAGCAAACGTCTGGTTGCAGGGTCTGTCGTTGTCGAAGGCGCGCGCGGGCCGCTAGCCGGCCAACCGCTCCACCAGCCAGTCCCGTAGCAACAACCGCAGCTCGTCGGCGCACTCTCGCAGGCCGTGGCCGGCGCCGCGCATGATCTTCAGCTCCTTCGGCTCGCCGGCCCACTCGTAGATCATCTCCGAGCAGCGATAGGTCAGGTGCGAGTCGTCCTCGCCGTGGACCAGCAGCAGCGGACGGGGCGTGAGCTTGCCCGCGCCGGTGGCTCCCGCCGTCTGGCTGCTCAGGGCCGCTACGGCCGTCACCGCCGGGCTCAACGTCCCCGCGGTGATCACCACCGCGCCGCCGAAGGAGTGGCCCACCAGCGCGATGCGTTCGGCCCCCAGACCGCTCAGCACCGAGACCCCCGCCAACGTGTCCAGGACGCACTCCTCCAGCTCACCGGCCATGCGGTAATCCAGGCGAAGGCTGGTGAGGCCTGCCTCCACCAGCTCGTCGCTTAACGTCGCGTAGATGCCCCCCG
>JACZVV010000018.1 GCA_022572465.1 Chloroflexota bacterium | reverse complement strand
AAGGTTCTATCCCACTTTACAACATTATCTCTGAGGTAAACCTCACACCGGACGGGGAAATCAATCTGATAGGATCTCGGAAGGGAACGCGGATCTATCTCGGAAAATCAGGTTTCGAAAATAAATTGGACCGGATCCGCTCCCTCAATGCTGTGAGTCGTAGGGTAGCCGACACGTCCTCGTAGATGCTGCGAAGCAGCGGCACCGGGGGAGGTCCGGTCTGGGCCGCGATCTGACCCTCCAGATAGGCTGCAAGCGATGCTTGGACGATCTCGCGGCGCTGAACCAGTCCCGCAGAATATTCGGGCTCCAAGTACCGGCTCATGTAAGTGGTTTCCCACTCTCGCGAGAGGTTTCCGAGGTCGTTGCCCGGAAAGAACATCCAGACGACATGCCGGCCGCGCGCCACCTCGCTCATCTCTCGAAGCGAGGCCAGCTCCATCATCGGGCCGTTGCCGTTGTAGCCGAGGTTCACAGTGCGTGGGATCTGCTGCTGAATCCTCGCCGCGGCACTTGTACCAGTCGGCACGCACATTCCGTGCGCAACGGAATCGCCGATCACGACCACATCGAACTCCGGACCGAGATCCCATACGCTGTCAGGATTGTTGAAGCCATACCGGTCCGACATGCTCACCAGCCATTCGCCGGATTCGTTGCAATATACGGTCGTCACGTTGGCGACTCCCGCGATGGGGGCATATCTGCCTCCATCCGGCGTGGCGAGTCCCTCGTACATGAATGTCACCGGCGGAGAGTTTGGGTACGCCTGAACGCCCTTATCTCTCAGGTCCTGGACGACCTGGAGAAGCGGCTGGCCGAATGGACCAAGGGGCACGACGCCAAGGACCTGATGCTCCGCCTGCAACAGGCCGGAGTCTGCGCTGCGGTGGTCCAAGACATCGAGGACAACTTCAACGATCCCCAGACGGCCCACCGGGGCACCTTCAGCTTCCTCGAGCACCCCGTCGTCGGCAAGCATCCCTACACCAACCTCGGCTTCATTCTGCCCAAAGCGCCGCGAAGCATCGATTCGCCCGGCCCCTTGCTGGGCGAGCACACGCACAAGGTGCTGAAAGAGTTCGTCGGCATGACCGACGCCGAGATCGAGGAGCTCGAGGGAGCCGGCGTGCTGCGGTAGGGGTCGCCGACCTGGCCGCGACGCCGTCTACGATAACGGCGCCTTCAGGAAACCCGACGCGTTATGAAAACCCTGGTCATCGGCGGCTCGCGGTTCGTCGGGCTGCACCTCGTCCGTGAGCTGCTGAAAGACGGGGGCCAGGTCGCCGTCCTCAACCGAGGGGTGACGCCCGCCGATCTGCCTCCCCAGGTCGAGCGGCTGCGCGCCGATCGCCGGGACCGCGCGCAGATGCGGTCGGCCCTGGCAGGGCGGCGATTCGATGCCGTCTTCGACATCGTCTGCGAGCAGGCGGCCGACGCCGAGATCCTGGCCGAGGCGCTGCCCGGGATGGGACACTACGTGATGTGCTCCGGCACCCGCATCTACGCCATGGCCGATGTCTTTCCTGTGACCGAGAGCTCGCCGCTGGACCCCGACCCGCCCGCCGACTCCGTCGGCGCCATTCGGCTGGCCTGCGCCGACCTGCTGACCGAGGCGGGCCGGCGGCACGGTTACCCCGTCACGGTGATTCGGCCGCATCGCATCTATGGCCCGGACAACTACAACCTGTCCTGGGAGCCGAGCTTTTTCGCCCGGGTGGAGCAAGGCCGGCCCATCATCGTTCCCGGCGACGGCCTCAACATGCATCAGTGGGTCCACGTGGACGACCTGGCCCGCTCCTTCATGGCGTGCGTCGGCAACGCCAGGTCCCACGGCGAGGTCTACATCGTCGCCGGCGACGAAATACCGACCCTCAACGGATACATTCGCATCATCGGCGAGATCGTCGGCAAGGCGCCAGACGTGCGCTACCTCGACCCCAAAAAAGTGCCGGAGTTGGAACGCTCCGTCTTTCCCTACAACTGGGACTTCAGCCGCATCTTCAGCATCCAGAAGATCGCCGACCACCTGGGCTGGCGGCCCCGGATCGGCCTTCGGGAAGGGTTGGAGGACTGCTACCGTTGGTATAAGGAGAGGCGGCTGGACCAGGCGCCGTGGGACTTCGCCTACGAGCAGGAAGTCGCGAGATCGATTCCAACGGCGCGGCGCGTGATGGACTCCACGCCGCCTCAGGGGCCCGAGGTTGGTCTCACCCCTGCGGGCGATCCTTCTCCCGCTGGCGGACCAGGCGCAGGAAATCCCTGACCGCGGCCTTCCCCTCTTCGCTGAGAGGCCGGGCGCGCAGAAAGACCTCGTACTGGTCATCCTCGATCAAGTCGTCGAGCCGCTCGCGGGAGACGCCGAGAGCCGACGACAGACCGTCGCGCAGCTCCACCGGCGGCGCCGCCAGGCCCCGCTCGTAGTTGGCATAGGTGGTGTGGGGCACGCCGATCCGCTGTGCCAGGACCCGCACGCTCAGACCCTTGGCCCGCCGCAGCCGTTTCAGCTCCTCGCCCAGCGCTTGCCCCATGACGCGCCCAGTATAGCCCAACGAGCTAGCTGCTAGGCATTCTCCGACACCGGCCCCTTGCGAATGTACGTAATAAATACGTACATTAGGCCCAGCGAGTCTGGCGATCAGACCGGCGCAAGGAGGCGAAAAGGTGAGACCGGGGCCACTTCAAGCGAGCCGGCGGCGGCGCGACCAACGGGCATCGAGGGAGGGTGGCGGTCCCGCTAAGGCGGGATTCGAAGCGTGCCCCAAGTGCCATGGCCAGTACCGCCGCGACGGCCGGGTCTACCACTGCTACCAGTGCTGTTTCGAATGGGATCAGCGCGAGCCGGTGGAGTCGGTCCTCGCCCGGGCGCGGCGCAAACATTGGGGAGAGCGGCCGCGAGACTCCATCTGGGCCGATGGTCAAGCACCGGCGGATGACGACGGCCGGCTCGGCTCCGGCTAGGGCCGGACAAGGGCCACGCCTGCATGGAGGTCATCGGCGCCGAGAAGGGTCTGACGCACCGGGAGATGTCTCGGGTCGTCAAGTCGCGATTGCGCTCCCTGTTCCGCTCCCCGGGACGGAGCTATCGCCTGAACGCTCGCGAGGCGTCGGAGACGGGTCGACAGTACACCGACGAGGCCGTCGACGCCGGGGAGCTGGCGTACGCGTTGGGCCGGTGCACGCCCCGGCAGCAACGCATTTTGCAGCTTTGGCTCGGCCCCAAAAGGCTGCACCAGGCGTGGGTCGCCCACGCGCTGGGCGTGAGCCTGGTCACGGTCAAGCGCGACGCAGCCGCGGCGATGCGCACGATGGCCGCCGTGATCTGGGACGGCTGAGCCACATCAGCGCCTCCGGCCCGTTGTCGCTAGCGGCTGAGGCGGCCCAGGCGCCCCGGCGTTTCATGGGTAGCGACCGAGTACAGGCCTTGACATCCCGGTGGAGTCTTGCTAGCATAGCCAATGCGGAGCGTGCCTCGGCATGGTTCGTATCGCACCTTAACAAGAGCAGAGTGGAAGGTAAGGTTAAACTGTTTTAGCGAGTTCGATCCTGGCTCAGGACGAACGCTGGCGGTGTGCCTTATGCATGCAAGTCGAACGGACCCTGCCGGGACCTTCGGGTTCTGGTGGAAGTCAGTGGCGGACGGCTGAGTAACACGTAAGCAACCAACCTCCCAGTGGGGAATAACCCGCCGAAAGGCGGCGTAATACCGCATTCGCTCCCCGGATCGCATGTTCTGGGGAGGAAAGCCTTCGGGCGCTGGAAGACGGGCTTGCGGCCTATCAGGTAGTTGGCGGGGTAACGGCCCACCAAGCCTAAGACGGGTAGCTGGTCTGAGAGGACGACCAGCCAGACGGGGACTGAGACACGGCCCCGACTCCTACGGGAGGCAGCAGCAGGGAATCTTGCGCAATGGGCGAAAGCCTGACGCAGCGACGCCGCGTGGGGGAAGAAGGCCTTCGGGTCGTAAACCCCTTTTCTGGGGGAAGAGGAAGGACGGTACCCCAGGAATAAGCCTCGGCTAACTACGTGCCAGCAGCCGCGGTAATACGTAGGAGGCGAGCGTTGTCCGGATTTACTGGGCGTAAAGGGCGCGTAGGCGGTTAGGTAACTCTTCGGTGAAATCTCCCGGCTCAACTGGGAGGGGTCCGGGGAAAGTGCCTGACTGGAGGGGCGCAGAGGAGAGCGGAATTCCCGGTGTAGCGGTGAAATGCGTAGATATCGGGAGGAACACCAGTGGCGAAGGCGGCTCTCTGGGCGCTACCTGACGCTGAGGCCCGAAAGCGTGGGGAGCAAACCGGATCAGATACCCGGGTAGTCCACGCCCTAAACGATGAATGCTAGGTATGGGGGGTATCGACCCCCTCCGTGCCGAAGCTAACGCGTTAAGCATCCCGCCTGGGGACTACGGCCGCAAGGCTAAAACTCAAAGGAATTGACGGGGGCCCGCACAAGCAGCGGAGCGTGTGGTTTAATTCGATGCAAAGCGAAGAACCTTACCTGGGTTTGACATTCTAGAAGTAGGGACCCGAAAGGGCGACGACCCGTTAAGTCGGGAACTAGAACAGGTGCTGCATGGCTGTCGTCAGCTCGTGCCGTGAGGTGTTGGGTTAAGTCCCGCAACGAGCGCAACCCTCGTCTCGTGTTGTATTCTCACGAGAGACTGCCCTGTAAAAGGGGAGGAAGGTGGGGATGAGGTCAAGTCATCATGGCCCTTACACCCAGGGCTACACACACGCTACAATGGGAAGTAACAAAGGGTCGCGAAGCCGCGAGGCGAAGCCAATCCCATCAAATCTTCCCTCAGTTGGGATTGCAGGCTGCAACTCGCCTGCATGAACGTGGAGTTGCTAGTAATCGCAGGTCAGCACACTGCGGTGAATACGTTCCCGGGCCTTGTACACACCGCCCGTCACGTCATGGAAGTCGGCAATGCCTGAAGTCGCTGGGCCAACCCCGGTTCGCTGGGGAGGTAGGCGCCGAGAGCAGGGCCGGTAACTGGGACGAAGTCGTAACAAGGTAGCTGTACCGGAAGGTGTGGCTGGATCACCTCCTTTCTAGGGAGTCTAGGATCGCAGGGCTTTGGCCCCGCGCCCTAGCTTCTAGGTCGGTCGCCCCGACGATTCGCGATTCATCGCCATGAATCGGGGCGCAAACTGTCGTAAACTAACCTTCCTTCCACTCTCCTCTGGTTAAGATGCAAGAAACGCCCCGCTCGAATGAGCGGGGCGTTCTTATTCTCATTCCGCCACCTGGACCGAAGTTTGTCTTGGCAGTCGTCCGCTACGAACCCCTAGTCCCTGTCGAGCCGGGCCTCTTGCGGTTCCAAGAACCGCGCGGCAGACAGCACCGACTTCTGTCTGCCGCGGCATGCGGCCCAGCAACCTGGGTCAGCAGGCGTGCGACGGCCTGGTGCGGCGCGTGGGTGAGGAGTAAACACCGGTACCGGCTGCCGGAGAAGTCGCGGTCTCTGAGATGGCTGAGGTTGAGCACAAGGGCTCCCCCGAGATGGGAGTTCGCGGCAGGTTTAGCGCTACATTCGCGTGAGCGTGTCCGGGCCAGGACGCCCTCAGGCCTGTTCAGCGACGCCAGGCAGCACGTACTCGTCCATCACCTGCTTGAACACCTCGTAGGGCTGGGCGCCCTGCACCAGGTACTTGCCCTCGAAGATGAACGATGGCACCGCCTGAATGTTCATCCGCCGGGCGAGCTCGATCTGGCGCTCCACCGCCTCCGAGTACCGCCTCTCCTCCAGCACGCGCCGCAGCTCCGCCGGGTCCAGGCCCGCGGCCTCGCCGACACGCGCCAGCACGTCGGGGTCGCCGATGTTCTCCGCGTTGCCGAAGTAGGCGTCGAACACGCCCCGGTGGAACGCCTCCAGCTTGCCCTCGGTCCGGGCATACTCCGTGGCCTCCAGGGCCAGGCGGGAGTTGGAGACCTTGTCGGCGAAGCGCATCTGCATGCCCGCCTCCTCCGCCGATTCCTGGAGCCGCGCTCGGAACACCTTGGTGCGCTCGGGGTCGTAACCCAGGGAGCCGCCCTCCGGCGGGAGCTCTGGATGGAGTTCGAACGCACGCCACTCCACCTCCACCGCATACTCCGCTATCAGCTTATCGACCCGGTCCAGGGCGATGTAGCAGTAGGGTCATATGTAGTCGGAGTAGATCGTGACCTTCACCGGCTTCGGCTCGTGCATGGCCAACTCCTCTCGCGGCCGGCCCACGTTATCGGCGAGGCGCCGGAGCTTGAATGCCATTGTGCCGGGAAGCGTTTCCCCAAGTCAACCAGGAGAAGGAATACGAACGAGATTCTAAGGAACCAGGGATCAGGGACGAGGGAAGGGGAACGGCGGACGGGGAAAGAGACGGCGCCGCGCTAGTCCATCGCGACGCAGGTGACGGTGTTGAGGATGCCCTCCAGGGGACGGATCGAGCTCCGCAGGGCATGGGTCACCGTCTCGAGCTCGTCGGCTTCGAACTCCAACACGATATCGAAGGGGCCCATCACCTCATGCACTTCGCTGACGCCGGGAAGGGCCGCCAGCTTCTCGGTGAGGCCGGCGGTGTGGCCGGGATCGGCGGTGATCAGGATATACGCTTTGACCGCCATTGGGGGCCTTCCGTCAACGACGCTCCGTTGGTGGGCCGCTCAGTCCAGGGCGCCGACCCGCTCCTCGGGCTCCCCGCGGCAGGCGCCGCACTGGAGGCCGCCTCGGGTCTCGTGGTGCACGAACTCGTCCATGCCCGACGACGCCCGCCGGCCGCAATCGGGGCAGTGATAGCCGACGTTCCCATCGTCGATGGCGGCGTCGACGTCGGCGTACCAGATGAGCAGCTCGGCGCGGTGAAGGGCCGAGTCGACGTGGCACAGCTCGAAGTGCTGCTCTGCCAATGTCACCAGGTCGCGCATGGCTTCCCTGCCGCCCCGGGGGGGAGGGCCCGCCTACAGCGGGCTGCGGGGCCTTTGTGAATATTGTAACACCCCGGACAAGGAAGCCAGCAATGGGGGGCTGTCACCCAATCATCGTGGCATCCCCAAAGCTGTAGAAGCGGTAGCGCTCCCGGACCGCCTCGGCGTAGGCGCGGTCGATAAGCCCCTTGCCGGCGAAGGCGCTGACCAGCATCAGCAGGCTCGAGCGCGGCAGGTGGAAGTTGGTGATCAGCGCGTCGACGGCGCGGAACTCGTGGCCTGGCAGAATCATCAGGCCCGTCCAGCCGGCGAAGGGCGCCACGATGCTTGTGCGGGACCCTTGGGCCGGGCCGGAGCTTGTCACAGCGCCCGGTGCCCCCACCGCATGCCGGCTTCGGCCCATCTCCGGACGAAAGGCGGCCGTCTCCAGCACCCGGGTCGTCGTCGTCCCCACCGCGACGACGCGATGGCCCCCGGCTCGCGCCTCGTTGATTCGGCGTGCCGTCTCTTCGCCGATGACGGCATACTCCCGATGGATCCGGTGACGCCGGGGGTCCTCGGCCTCCACGGGCCGAAAGGTGTCCAGCCCGACGTGGAGCGTGACGAAGGCGAGCTCGATCCCTTTCTCCTCCAGCCGCCGGAGCAGGTCCCGCGTGAAATGAAGGCCCGCGGTGGGCGCGGCGGCGCTGCCGGTCACGCGGGCATACACCGTCTGATAGCGCTCGGGGTCGGCCAGCGGCTCCCGGATGTAGGGCGGCAGCGGCGCCTGGCCGCACTCCTCGATGGCGGCCTCGTCGGCGATGAGCACCGTGACGATGCCCTCGCCGTGCCGTTCGACGATCTCGACCTCGTGACGATCGCCGCCGCCTTCGAGCCGCAGACGGGTCCCAGGCTTCAGGCGCTTGGCCGGCCTCGCCAGGGCCTGCCAGAGGGCCGGCCCCTTCGTTGGACTCGTCACAGGTTGTGATATTCGGCTGCGTCGAGTCCGGCTCTCCTCCCGGCCCTCAATAGGAATCAGGGCTTCGCCACCTGATGCCGGACCGGCCGAGGGTTGCGTATCCAGCCGGTGGAGGAGCAGCAGCTCGGCGCTGCCCCCGGTGTCGACCCGTCGCGCTCGAAGACGCGCCGGGATGACCCGGCTATCGTTGAACACCAGGAGATCGCCCGGCTGAAGCAGATCGCCCAGCTCGAAGAAACGCCGGTGCGCGATCGCGCCGCCGGCGCGGTCCACGGCCAGCAATCGAGCGTCGTCCCGAGGCTCGATGGGTCGCTGGGCGATGAGCTCCGGCGGCAGCGCGTAATCGAAGTCAGACGTTCGCAGGGCGGTTGCGGCCAGGGGGCCGTCGCCGTCGCCCATTTCGCTACCGGCCCGTGGGACCGGCGGTCCGCTCCGCCGCCTGGACGGTGCTGGAGACCACCATGGCCACGGTCATGGGGCCGACGCCGCCGGGGACCGGCGTGATGGCCGAGGCCTTCTCGCGGACGCCTTCGAAGTCCACGTCGCCCACCAGGCGCGTTCCCCGCTTGGCCGTGGAGTCCTCGATGCGGTTGATGCCCACGTCGATGACCACCGCGCCGTCCTTGACCATATCGGCGGTGACCCAGCGGGGCCGGCCCGTGCTGACCACGAGGACGTCGGCTTGCCGGGTGAGCTCGGCCAGGTTACGGGTCCGGGTGTGGCACATCGTGATGGTGGCGTTGGCGCCGGGCTCTTTCCGGACCAGCAGCAGGGCCAGAGGCTTGCTGACGATCGTGCTGCGGCCCAGGATCACGATGTGCTTGCCCTCGGGGTCGCAACCGGTGCGCAACAGCAGCTGTTGGATTCCCAAGGGCGTCGCCGGGACGAACACGGGGTGGCCCGCCATCAGCCGGCCCATGCTCACCGGGTGCAGTCCGTCTACGTCCTTGTCCGGGTCGACGGTCTGAAGCACCGCGCTCTCGTCGATGCCGTCCGGAAGGGGAAGCTGCACCAGGATGCCGTGAAACCGGGCGTCCCGGTTGAGGTCCTGGACGGTAGCGACGATCTCCTTCTGGCTGGCCGTCTGCGGCAGGTTGATGGTCTCGGCGGCCATGCCGATGTTCTGGCACGTTCGGGTCTTGTTGCGAACGTAGACCTGGGACCCGGGATCGTCGCCCACGAGCACCGCTGCCAGGCCAGGGGTTATCCCATGGGTCTCTTTCAGCCGCGCGACACGCTCTGTCAGCTCCGACAGAATCTCGCTGGCGATCCGCTTGCCGTCGATGATCTTCGCGGTCATGGTTCCGTCCTCGCGAGGGCGCTCTCCGCCTGCCTCACACAGGCCACGACTCTTTGCGGTAGGCCATGTCCCAGAACAGGTACTCGTGGCGGCTGCCGGCGCGGTACAGATGTTCCAGGCGTCGTCGTTCGTCCAGAGGAATGCGGCGCGTGTGGTCGTCCAGGTATCCCTTCAGCCAGTCGGCCAGCTCCTGGAACTCGGGGGCCGAGTAGGCGCCTATCCACTGGGCATACGGGTTCGCTTCCGAAGTGTCGCCGGTGGCGGCCAGGTGGAGGCCGATCTCCGCGTAACCCCATTGGCAGGGCAGCAGGGCCGCGGCGATCTCCTTCACGTCGCCCCCGTACGCCGTCGCGAGAAGAAACTGACTATAAGCCGACGTTGCCCGGGCCATCCGGGTCTGCTCCAGATCGCTGGCGGTGAGCCCGAAGCCGGCGCAATGCCGGCGATGGAGCTCCATCTCTTCCGTGAGCGTGGCGTGCATGAGCTGGCCGAAGCGCGCCATGCCCCCCAGGTCCGGCGCCTTGGCGGCGGCCACAGCCAGGACCCGGGCGTATTCGATGAGGAACAGATAGTCCTGGCGAAGATAGAACGTAAATCGGTCCAGGGTCAGCGACCCGTCCCCGAGGCCCCGGACGAACGGATGGGCCAGGATCTTGCGCCAGATGCCGTCGGACTGCTTCCTCAACCTGTCGGAGAGTCCCATGGCGAGCCTTATTATACGCCAGGGTTCCGTGTCCGCTGCCCCCACGGGTCGACGCGGCCCCACCGGCCCAGGTCCAGCGGCCTTTCCGTATGTAGACTGCCCCCGACTGATGTGTAGACTGCCCCGACTGGCGGGCTCTATAATGGCAGTTCCATGCACCGGTGGAGCTCATGAGTCGATTCGCTGACAAGATCGAATCGGGGAAATTCCTCGTCACGGCCGAGTTGGAGCCGCCCAAAGGGGTCGACCTGACCAAGGCGCTGGCAACGGCCGATATCCTGAAGGACGTCACCGACGCCGTCAACGTGACGGACCAGCAGGCTTCGGTCATGCGGGCCGCGCCCTGGGCTATCTGCCGCGTACTCCTCGACCGGGGCCTGGAGCCCATCATGCAGATGACGGCCAGAGACCGGAACCGAATTGCGCTGCAATCGGACCTGCTGGCCGCCTCCATCCTGGGCATCGAGAACGTTTTGTGCCTGACCGGCGACCCCACCGGCACCGGCGACCACCCCGACGCCAAGGCCGTCTTCGACCTCAACGTGGTGGCGATGGTGGAGGCCGCCAGGTCGCTGCAAGACGGCCGGGACATCGCCGGCCACGAGCTCCAAGGCGCCCCTCGTTTCTGCGTCGGCGCCGTGGCGAACCCCGGCGCGCGGCCCCTGGAGCCTGAACTGGTCAAGCTGGAGCAGAAGGTCGAAGCCGGCGCCCGGTTCATCCAGACCCAGGCGGTCTACGACCTGGACGAGTTCGCCGATTTCATCGAGCAGACCAAGCACCTGAACGTCGCGGTGCTGGCCGGCATCATTCTCCTGAAGTCGGCCAACCAGGCCCGCTTCATGAACGAGAAGATTCCCGGCATCCGGGTCCCCGACAGCCTGATCGACGAGATCGACGGGAGCCAGGACCGGCCCGCGACGTCGGTGGAGATCGCCGCTCGCACGATCCGCGGGCTCCAAGGGCTGTGCGGCGGCGTTCACATCATGGCCATGGGTTGGGAGCGCCACATTCCGGCGGTGCTGCGCACGGCCGGTCTGCTCGCGGAGTAGAGCTTGCTCACAGTCGGCGTGGACATCGTGGAGACCCATCGCATCCAGGGCGTCCTGGAGCGGCGGGGCGAACGTTTCCTGAACCGGATCTACACCAAGGCCGAGCTCGCGCTCTATCGCAACCGCATATCGGAGCTTGCCGCGCGGTTCGCGGGCAAGGAAGCGACGATGAAGGCGTTGGGGACCGGCGTTCGGGGCATCGGCTGGCGCGAAATCGAGATTCTTCCGAACCGTCGAGGCAAGCCTGTGCTGATCTTGCACGGGCGGGCCAAAGAGCGGGCGCGTCTGCTGGGCATTGGAGAGCTGGCTATCAGCCTTTCGCACACCAAGGAATATGCCGTGGCATCGGTGGTCGGAGGCGCCCCATGAAAGTCGTGACCGTCGAGCAGATGCAGGCCCTGGAGGCGGAATCGGAGAGCCGAGGCGTCTCCACGGACCGGCTGATGGAGAACGCCGGGCTGGCCGTCGCGGAGCAGGCCCAGGCGCTCATCGGCGACCTCAAAGGCGAGCACATCACGGTCCTCGTCGGCCCGGGCAACAACGGCGGCGACGGCCTGGTTGCCGCCAGGCACCTGAACGTTTGGGGAGGGAGAGTCCACATCGTTCTCTGCTCACCACGGAGGGAAGGCGAATCGAAGCTGGAGATGCTGCGCGACCTGGTGGTCGACATCAGCGAGTTGGACGGCGACGTCAAGCCGCTGGCGAAGGCTCTGGACTCGTCCCGCCTCGTGATCGACGCGGTCCTCGGCACCGGGCGCTCTCGACCGTTGCAAGGGACCATCCGGGCCGCGTTGGAGCAGGTGCAGGCGGCCAGAAAGCGTCACCCGGACCTGCTGGTGCTGGCCGTCGACGTGCCGTCGGGCCTGGATGCCGATACCGGGAAGTGCGATGCCGCTTCCCCGGCCGCCGATCTCACCGTGGCCCTGGGCTTCCCCAAGGTGGGCCTGTTCGGCTTCCCCGGCGCAGTCAAGGTCGGACGCCTCGTGACGGTGGATATCGGCATCCCCGGCGACCTGGCCCGGGACGTTTCGCTGGAGCTCGCGTCGGCCGGCTGGGCGCGCTCGGTCCTGCCAGCCAGGCCCCTGAACGCCAACAAAGGGACGTTCGGCCGCGTCATGGTGGTGGCCGGCTCGCCGGACTATATCGGCGCGGCGTATCTGGCCTGCGCGGGGGCGATCCGTGTCGGGGCCGGTCTGGTGACCCTGGCCATCGCGCGGAGTCTGATTCCCGCCATCGCCGCCCAACTGCCCGAGGTCACCTACCTGCCGCTCCAGGAGTCCGAGCCGGGCGTGGTGAACGGGGCCGATAGCGCGAAACGGGTGCACCAGGCCCTGCCCTCCTACACGACACTGCTGGTAGGCTGTGGGTTGAGCCAACGCGCCGAGGTCTCGGAGATGGTGCGTCTTCTGCTCACCGCCATGCCATCGGGCGTGTCGCCTCACATCGTCATCGACGCCGACGGTCTCAATATCCTGTCCCACACGCCCAACTGGTGGCAGCGGATCCACGAGAACGCGGTGCTGACGCCTCACCCGGGAGAGATGGCGCGGTTGGCGGGCCGGCAGATCGACGAGGTCCAGGCCGACCGGTTGAAGGCCTCCCGCGACGCGGCGTCTCGGTGGCGTAAGACCCTGCTGCTCAAAGGCGCCTATAGCATCGTCGTGATGCCCGAGGGGCAGGCCATGATCAACCCCTTCGCCAACCCGGCGCTGGCCACCGCGGGCACCGGCGACGTGCTGGCGGGCGCCGTCGCGGGCCTGTTGGCGCAGGGCCTCTCGGCCTTCGACGCCGCTGCCGCCGGCGCCTATGTCCACGGCGCCGCCGGGGAGCTGGTGCGGGACGAGCTGGGCGACGCTGGCATGGCGGCCTCGGACCTCCTGCCGGCGATGCCCAAGGCGATCAAAGCCCTGCACGCCAGTTGACCGGCCCGACGGGGCGAGAGTAGAGCCCCGTCTTCCTTCTTTCTCCTATCGTCCTCCCTCCCTCATTCCTATTCCCTCGTTTCCGCTCTTCCTTGCGCCGGTCTTGGGCGACTCCTATAATTGCCCCATCGGAGATGGGCGATGCTGCTGGCAGTGGACATCGGAAATACCAACATTACGTGGGGTGTATTCCAAGGCGAGGAGCTGCGGGCCACCTGGCGAATGGCTACCGATGTCCGCCGCCAGGCCGACGAATACGCCGCTTTGGCCATGACTCTCATGAGCTATCACCAGGTGGAACGGAGCGCCCTCACCGAAGGGGTGATCAGCAGCGTCGTGCCCCCATTGACGCCGAGGTTCACCGAGGCGTTCCAAAGCTACTTCGACATTCGCCCTCTCGTGGTGGGGACCGGAATTAAGACCGGCATGCGGATTCTTTACGAGAACCCGCGAGACGTTGGCGCCGACCGGGTCGCCCATGCCGTGGCCGCCTATGCGCTCTACGGCGGGCCGGTGATCGTCGTCGACTTCGGCACGGCTACCGTGTTCGATGCCATCACCGGCGAAGGGGACTACCTGGGCGGGGCCATCGCGCCGGGAATGAACATCGCAGCCGAGGCGCTGTTCGAGCACGCATCCAAGCTTCCCCGGATCGAGGTGGCGCGACCCAAGCAAGCCATCGGACGCAACACCGTGGAGAGCATGCAAGCGGGGCTGTTTTTCGGGTACGTCGGCCTCATCCAGGGGCTGGTCGCCCGTTTCAAAGATGAACTGGGGGGCAGCGCCAAGGTTGTGGGCACCGGCGGCCTGGCCCGGCCCATCGCCGAGGACACCAAAGTGATCGACGTGATAGACCCCAACCTCGTGCTGACGGGCCTTCGGCTGCTGCATGAGATGAACACGAAAGCGGGCCGGTAGCTCGGAGTGCGGGGATGCTGAAGGGGAAGCGCATCGTCCTGGGCGTCAGCGGCAGCATCGCCGCGTACAAGGCTGCCGACCTGGCGAGCAAGCTGACCCAGGCCGGCGCGCTCGTCGACGTCGTTATGACCGAGGCGGCGACGCGATTCGTCACGCCGTTGACGTTCACCAGCCTCACGCACCGGCCCGTTGCTCGCGACCTCTTCGGCGCTGACTCGGAGCTGAGCGTGGAGCATGTGGCCCTGGCGCAGCAGGCCGACGTGGTGGTGGTGGCGCCCGCCACGGCCAACACCCTGGCCAAGTTCGCCCAGGGGCTGGCCGACGACATGCTGACCTGTACCGTGCTGGCCACCGCCGCGCCGGTGATCGTCGCCCCGGCCATGGACGGCCACATGTTCGACAATCCGGCGACGGTGCATAACCTCGCCCTGCTGAAAGAGCGTGGCTTCACCGTCGTCGATCCAGGCGTTGGCTACCTCGCCTCAGGCTTGACCGGCGTTGGCCGGCTGGCGGACGCCTCGGAGATCATCGGCGCCGTCAAGCTCGTGCTGGGCCGCGACGGCGACCTGGCCGGCCGGCGGATCGTGGTGACCGCGGGGGGAACCCAGGAGCCCATCGACCCGGTCCGCGTCATCACCAACCGCTCGTCGGGCAAGATGGGGTTCGCCATCGCGGAGGCCGCGCGAGACCGGGGCGCGGATGTAACCTTGATCACCGCGCCAACGCCGTTGGACGACCCCGTAGGCGTCCAGATGGTGCGGGTTGCGACGGCGCGGGAGATGCGCGACGCCGTGGAAGCGGCCTTGCCCGGCGCGTCGGCCCTGGTCATGGCCGCCGCCGTCGCCGATTACGAGGCGGCCAGTCCCGGTGCGTCCAAGATCAAGAAAAAAAATCGGCGGCTCAGCATCGATCTTCTGCCCACGCCGGACATTCTCGCCGAGGTGAAGGGCGATTTCATCCGGGTCGGATTCGCCGCCGAGAGCGACAACCTGGTCCCCAACGCTCGGGCCAAGCTCGACCGCAAGAGCTTGGACCTGATCGTCGCCAACGACATCACGGCCGATGACGCCGGTTTCTCGTCCGATAACAACAGAGTGGTGATGCTCGACCGCGCCGGTGGCGAAGAGGCGTTGCCGCTGATGTCCAAGTACGAGGTCGGCAACCGCATCCTCGATCGCGTGGCGGCGCTGCTCGCCTCGCGCGCCGGTTAGCCATCCCGCGTTCCGCTTTTCGGCCCCGCGCTTCATGAAGCCTTTCCCCCCGGAAGGGCGTTCTGTACAATGAGGGGTATCTTGGGCTCGACGACCGACGGTCGGAGAGGAGAGGTGGCTTGTCGAACATCACGATTATCGGGCTAGGGCTCATCGGTACCTCGATCGGCCTGGCCCTGAAAAAGGCGAAACAACCGAATTTAAAAATTACCGGCCACGACCGCGAGCCAACCAGCAGCAGGACCGCTCAGAAGATGAACGCCATCGATTCCCTGGAGTGGAACATCGGCAAATCGGTCCGTGAAGCGGACATGGTGATCATCGCGACCCCGGTGCTGGCGATCAAAGAGGTGATGGAGTACATCGCGCCCCAGCTGCCGGAGGAGTGTGTCGTCACCGATACAGGCAGCACCAAGACCCGGATTCTCCAGTGGGCCAAGGAGATCCTGCCCGGCCACGTCAGCTTTGTCGGAGGCCATCCGCTGGCAGGCAAAGAGGAGTCCGGGCCCACGGCCGCCGATGCCGGTCTTTTCGAGGGCGCCGACTATTGCGTCATCCCGGCGCCGAACGCTGCTCCGTGGGCGACACAAGCGGTGGTGAGCATCGTCGATCTGATCGGCGCGAAACCGTTCTTCATCGAGGCGGGGGAGCACGATAGCTTCGCGGCGGCGGTGAGTCACCTTCCCATGGCTATCTCGGCTGCCCTGGTTGCCTCGACCACCAAGAGCCCATCCTGGCATGAGATGGCCAAGATGGCGACCACCGGCTACCGCGACATCTCGCGGCTGGCCTCCGGCGACCCCGAGATGAACCGGGACATCTGCGTGACCAACGCCTCGGAGCTGGCTCCATGGGTCGACCGTCTCATCACCGAGCTCCTGGAGCTTCGGCGGTGCCTGCACGAGTCCGACGAAAAAGGCGTGGCCCAGTTCTTTGCCCACGTCTATGAGGAGCGAGAGAAGTGGATGGCCGGCGTCACCCAGGCCCCGACCGGCGCGGCTGCGGTTGCCCTTCCCGGCGCCGCCGAGCAGATGAGCAGCCTGCTGCTTGGAGACGTGCTGGCCAGGAAGAGCCGCGAGATGATGAGCCGGTATGAGACCGAAGAGAGCGGCAAAAAAAAGAAGAGGTGGTTGCGCTAAAGCCGCCGCTTTGGGTGGTCGCTCATGATTGAGACCTTGTCCCGTCCCCGGACTCTCCGCGGCGAGCTGGCCGTCCCGGGCGACAAATCTATTACCCATCGCGCGCTCATCCTCAACGCCCTGGCCGCCGGCTCGGCGACCGTGCGGGGCGTCGCTCGGGGCGCGGACTGCCGGGCGACGGCCGCCTGCCTGCGACAGCTCGGCGTCGAGCTTTCGGAGGCCGGTCCGGAGACGATGCTTATCGGCGACGGCGCGGGATTCGCCGAGCCTGCCGAGCCCCTGGATGCGGGCAACAGCGGCACGACCATGCGCCTGCTCACCGGCTTGCTGGCGGCCCAACCCTTTCGCTCCTTCATCACCGGCGACGACTCGCTGCGTCGGCGGCCAATGGACCGCGTCATCGAGCCCCTCTCGCGCATGGGCGCAGACATTCGAAGCGTCGCCGGCGACGGCCGAGCGCCCCTGGAGATCAACGGCGGCCGGCTAAAGGGCATCCACTACGCGCTTCCGGTCGCGAGCGCCCAGGTAAAATCGGCGGTGCTGCTGGCGGGCCTTGCCGCCGCCGGCGAAACCGTGGTGGAAGAGCCGCATCCCACGCGAGACCACACCGAGCGGATGCTCCAGGCCATGGGCGCCGACATCGACTGCCAGCCGGGCCGGATCGCGGTCCGGCCTGGCCCGCTCGAGGCGATGGACCTCACCGTTCCTGGGGATCTCAGCTCGGCGGCCTACTGGCTTGTCGCCGCGGCGCTTCACCCCGATGCGGAGATCGTGGTGCGCGGGGTTGGCGTGAACCCTACCCGGACCGGCATCGTGGACGCTCTGGTTGAGATGGGGGCCGACCTGTCGGTGGAAGCGGAGCGGCTGGCCGGCGGGGAGCCGGTGGCCGACATCCGTGTCCGGTCCAGCGGTCTGAGAGGCATCACCATCGGCGGGTCGCTGGCCGTGCGGTGCATCGACGAGCTGCCGTTGCTGGCCGTCGCCGCCGCGATGGCCCAGGGCGTGACCGAGATTCGGGACGCCGGGGAGCTTCGCGTGAAGGAAAGCGACCGCATCGCGACGACCGCCGCCGAGCTCGAGCGCATGGGCGTCGACATCCGAGAGCGGGCCGACGGCCTGGTCATTCGGGGCCGAGGCCGGCTCGACGGCGCTCGTTGCTCGAGCCACGGCGATCATCGCTTGGCGCTGACGCTGGCGATCGCGGGCCTGGTGGCCGACGGCGTCACGGAGATTCAGGACGCCGAGGCGGTCGACGTCTCTTACCCTGAATTCTGGGACGATCTGGCCCGCCTGGCCGGTTCGGAGCGCGTCGATGCCGGCAGCCGCCGGCGCGCGGGCCGGGACCGGAAGTCGACGAGAACGGCTCAGCGGTAGAAGCCACCCAAAATCCCTTCGCCCTTCGAGGGAGAGCGCCGGGGTGAGGGCAACCCGGCCGGCCTACTCGAGCGGCGGCCTTTTCGTATGCCACTCCGTCGCCTGCTCGTAGGCGTGGCCGACGCGGCACAGCAGCGCCTCGTCGAGGTGATGGGCCACGAGCTGAAGGCTGAGGGGCAGGCCCTCGCGGTTGAGTCCACAGGGCATCGACAGCGTAGGAGCGCCGTTGAAGTCGTACGGTGCGGTGAAGCGCATGCCCCAGGACGGGACGCCGGGACCTCGCCGCAACGGCCCGTAGAGGTCCGCCGGCTTGACGGGAAGCGGCGGGGTCTGCATCGACGGGCAGGCGAGGACGTCGATGGCCTCGAACATCTCTCGAATGCGCCCATTGCATGCGGCCCGCAGGTTGTTGGCCTTCGCGTAGTCCGCGCCCGAAACGCCGGCGCCCATGTCGAGCCACTCGCGAAGCGCGGGCCCGTACTCCTCCCGCCTGGAGGGGTAGTTGGCCTCATGGGCGGCGACGGCTTCCGCCGAGCAGAGCACCGGCCATGCCGGCAGAAATTCGCCCAGCTCGGGCATGTGGAGTTCGACGATCTCCGCGCCCAGGCCTTCCAGCACTCGCACGCCGTCCAGCACCGCCTCGGCCAGCTCGGGGTCCACGTCCTTCGTGACGTATTGCTCGTCGACTCCGATTCGAATCCCGGTCACGCCGCGCTCGATGCCGCTGAGGATGTTTGGCGCCGGGTCGGGCAGCGAAGTGGGATCGTTGGAGTCGAGGCCGGCGATCGCCTGGAGCACGATCGCGACGTCGGCTACGCTGCGGGCCATGGGACCGACGTGGTCCAGCGATTCAGCCAGCGCCAGCACCCCGTAGCGGCTCACCCGGCCCCACGTGGGTTTCAGGCCAACGACCCCGCACGCGGCGGAGGGGAACCTGATCGACCCCCCAGTGTCGCTGCCCAGCGCGCCGAAACAGAGCCCGGCCGCCACTGCAACGCCCGAGCCGCTGGACGACACGCCCGACGAGACATCGGACCGCCACGGGTTCACCGGGATGTCGAAGTCCGGGTGGTAGCCCGCCATCGCGCCTTCGGTGAGGTTGAGCTTTCCCAGCAGAATAGCGCCCGCCGTTTGCAGCCTCGCCACCACCGTCGCGTCGAAGGTGGGGACGTGATCGGCGAAGGCCCGGGAGCCGCCCATCGTGCGGACTCCCCTGGTGTAGCAGAGGTCTTTGACCGCGACCGGCGTCCCGTGCAGAGGCCCCCGGTAGCGGCCCTGGGCGATCTCGCCCTCGGCGGCCTTGGCCGCGGCCATCGCCCGGTCCGCCATCACGGTCGCGTAGCTCTTCAAGCGGCCGTCCAGCATTTCGACGCGGGCGAGCTGCTGGGCGGTCACCTCCACCGGCGATATCGCCTTCGACTCGATGAGGCGCGCGAGGTCGCTAATGGTCAAATAGCACAGATCGCTATCGCTCATCTCGCAACCTCTTGCCGCCCGTTCGCAGATGGCGTTTCAGGAACGCCAGGCTCTTGGCCCAGGCGTCCTCCGCCGCTTCGTGATCGTAGGTCTTGATGGTGGGATTGAAGAAACCGTGGTTGGCCCCAGGGTACAGGTGGAACTCGTGGCGCTTGCCATGCCCCTCCAGCAACGACCGGAAGAACGTGGCGTGGGCCAGGGGCACCGTGGCGTCCCGATCGCCGTAGAACACGGCGCACGGACACTGGATGCGCGGCACCGATTGCAACGGTTGGCGCGGGCGTGCCTCCGTTAGCTCCGGGTAGACGACGACAGGGTAGAACATCAGCGCCGCCGCGACCTGGGCGCCGTCGCCGCAGGCGAGCAGGCTGTAACGCGCGCCGAGGGAGAAGCCTACCAGCCCGACGCGGTCGCTCGCCACGTCGGGCCGGGCCTGCAACGCGATGACGGCGGCCTGGACGTCGGTGAGCGTTCTCTGGTCGGGAAAGTTGATCATGCGGGCGATCTCCTCCCGCTTGGGTGGCCACCCCGGCTGGCCCCCGCGGCTGTAGAGGTCCACCGCCAGGACGCCGTAGCCCTGGGACGCCAGCCGCCGGGCCACGTCCTTGATATGGTCGGTCAGGCCGTAGACGTCGTGCAGGAGAACGACGCCGGGTACGACGCCGGCGCCCTGTGGACGGACGTACATCGCGTCGATCTCCTGATCGCCGTTAGGAAAGCGGCTCCGGGTCTCGTCCAGCGGGCCGCCGGCATCGGGCATCGGCTTCTCCATCTCCTTTTGGTGACGTCGCGCAATGTCGGTGACGTCGCGCAACGGCTGCCATCATATCGCATTGCCGTTGGAACGGGGAGAAGGCCAGGCCGGTCTGGGCCAACGGGTCATACGGGACCACCAAGTGGGGTTCCGGCCATCGTAAGGTGCTGGGCAGATGGCCCTCGTAGCTCAGGGTGATGCTCCGCCTTGGCGGCCCCAGATAGCCGTTGCGAACTCGATAAACTGGGCACGCCGTGTTAGCATCCATACCCAACCGGAGGATCGGCACCGGAGGGAGCGGGAGTTTCAGGCTATGGGTCTAACTGTCGGACTGCGACGGTTCTCGTTCCGGTTTGCAGAACAGGTGCTGAACAGCAGCCTGACGTTGAAGAACGAAATCGAAGAAGTCCTCGCGGGAGCGCCCATAGAAACCGATGCTCTGTCCCGCCCAGGACTCAACGAGTGGGTGAGGGGTAGGTTCGTCGGCAAGGGGTGGGAGAGTCAACCGCCCGTTTTCGATGAGCCGAGTGATCCATCGGCAAAGATGGACTTTCTTAAGGACAGGATTGGAGTGGAGGTTGGCTTCGGCCACGCCTCATTTATCGGTATAGACCTGTTGAAGTTTCAAGTGAGCTCCTACTCAGGCTTGGACAAGATCGACGTTGGAGTCTACATAGTCACCACGCTGGGATTCCAAAGCCGAGTCAGGAAAGAATTCGACAAGAACTGGGATGGCTCTCTCACCTATGAAAAGGTTTGTAGGTATCTCCCCCACTTCAAGAGCGCGATTCAGGTGCCTGTGTACGTCGTTGGGTTGGACGCGTAACCATGTGATTGGCATAAGCGGGTTGGTTGGATGAAATAATCGAGGAAGCGAAAAGATTGCGGTAGTTCGATAGCCCCGGTACGAGGCCGAGCGATGGCGCTACGAGATGTCGGCCGGGACACGCAAGGGAAGCGAGGAGTCATGCAAGGAGTCGGAGTGATCGAGTTCGGTGGTCCGGAGGCGCTGCAGGTCGTCGATCTCCCCGAGGTTCATGCCGCGCCCGGTGAAGTGCGGATTCGGGTGCACGCCGCCGCGGTCAACCCAACGGACACCTTTGTGCGGAACGGAGCCAGGGCCGAGGCGCTGCGGAAGAATCCGCCGCCATACATTCCGGGTATGGACCTGGCAGGCGTCATCGACGAGATCGGAGCCGACGCTGCGACCGATCTCGCCGTCGGCGATGCGGTAATGGCGATGGTGCTCCCGACCGGGAGCCACGGCGCTTATAGGGAGAGCATCGTGCTGGCCGCCGACTCGGTCGTGAGGGCGCCCGCGGGCTCCACCCATGTCGAGGCGGCGACGCTGCCGATGAACGGACTCACGGCACGTCTGTCGCTCGACGAGCTTGCACTGCAGCCAGGCCAGACCGTGGCCGTCACGGGCGCGGCGGGATGCTACGGCGGCTACGTCGTACAGCTCGCGAAGGCAGACGGGCTTCGCGTCATCGCCGACGCGTCGAGCGCCGACGAACAGCTGGTTCGGGACCTGGGCGCCGACCTCGTCGTGCCTCGGGGAGACGACATCGCCGCGCAGATCCGGAACGTGGCCCCCGACGGCGTCGATGCGCTCGCCGACGGCGCCGTCCAGAACGAGCTCGCGGTGGGAGCTGTCCGCGACGGAGGCGCCTTTGCGTCGGTGCGGGCTTGGCGTGGTACCGGCGAGCGTGGGATCGTTTTCCACCGAACGCTGGTGCGCGACTACGACCATCGAGCCGATCTGCTCGACCAGCTTCGGCAGCAGACCGAGGACGGGCTCATCACCCTTCGTGTCGCCGCGACGTATGCGCCGGAGCAGGCGGCGGAGGCGCATCGCCGCCTCGAGGCCGGGGGCACCCGCGGCCGCTGCGTGATCGTCTTGTAGTGTCCTGAATCGGAAGGGCCTACGAGGAAGAAACGGATGCCATCGTAATTGAGGCTACCACTACTTCACCGACCACAGCCCCAACTACACGAGCTTTGATGATCTGTCTGACGAGGAAGCTTTCGTTGGTCAACATAAAGAGATGGTTCAGAACTTCGTGTCCGCTCGGGCTCCCGACTGCTAACACGATTGCTAACGGGCGAGACGGGACGCATGGGGACACGCGGGGACGTTGACCGCCCCCAACGGGTTCAGATATGTGACAGAAGCGCATATACTGGGACAGGGCCTACTCTGTCGGGATATCCACTCTCGAATTCAGAATCGGGACCGAATGCTGACGGCGGGGAGAGCGGCGACACCGGACCGACATGGGCAATGAGCAGCACGACATCACGGTCGAGGCGTTGACCAAGCGGTTCGGCCGGGTGGAGGCGGTGCGCGGGATTTCGTTCTCCGTCCGCAAGGGCGAGGTCTTCGGCATCCTCGGCCCCAACGGCGCGGGCAAGACCACCACCATCGAGTGCATCGAAGGTCTGCTGGAGCCGACGTCCGGCAGGACCACCGTTTTGGGCCTGGACAGCCAGCGGGACGGGCAGGAAATCAAGCAGCACATCGGTGTGCAGCTTCAGGCGTCGGCCTACTTCGACTACTTGACGTTGCGGGAGATCCTCGACCTGTTCGGCCGGTTCTACCGCCAGCGCGTCCAACCCGACGAGCTGCTCACCAACGTGGCCCTGATCGATAAAGCCGACACCACGGTGGGCAAGCTGTCGGGCGGCCAAAAGCAGCGTTTCAACATCGCGGCGACGTTGGTCAACGACCCGGAGGTGATCTTCCTCGACGAGCCGACCTCCGGTCTCGACCCCCAGGCCAGGCACAACCTCTGGGACCTGATCCGGGCCATCAACCAGGAGGGCCGCACCGTCATCCTCACGACCCACTACATGGAGGAGGCCCAGTCGCTGTGCGACCGGGTCGCTATCATGGACCAGGGGCTGATCGTCGCCTTGGACACGCCCGCCGCCCTGGTGCGGACGCTGCCCGCTCCCTACGAGGTCGAGTTCACGGTGGACGGCCGGGCCGACCGGGCCGCGTTCGAGTCGTTGGACGGCGTCGTCAGCGTCATGGAGACCGGAGCCGGCTACTCGCTGCGGTCGTCGGACACCTCGCGAACCCTGCCTGCGTTGTTCGGATGGGCGTCGGGAGCGCGGGTCCGCTTGGACCAGCTCGAAGTGAAGCCGGCCACGCTGGAGGACGTGTTCCTGTCGCTAACGGGCAAGACCCTGCCGGACTAGGCGAGGGGAGAGGCCGGTGCTTGCGGTCCTGATCGTCGCCAACTTGAAGATGCTGGTCCGGAACCGCCAGTCGCTGTTCTGGGCCCTGGCATTTCCTCTCATCTTCGTCGGCATCTTTGCGCTCTTCGACCTGGGCGATGCGCCGACGCACGAGATCGCCGTGGTCGACTTCGCTCAGGACGACGTTTCGCGGCGCATCGTCGCCGGCCTCGACATCATCGACAACGTCGAGGTGGAGATCTGGAGCGACTCCCAGGCAGCACGCCAGGAGGTCATCGACGGAGACCTGGACTTCCTCCTGATCCTGCCGGCGGGCCTGGCGGGCGATGTCGGCGCGAACGTGCCTGCGCGAATCGAGCTTCTCTACGACCAGGGCCGTCCGACGGCCTCTTCGGGCATCGGGCTCATCCAGCGTTTCCTCGACCAGGTGAACCTTGCGCTGGTCGACGCGCCGGTCGCCCTGGGCCTCGACGTGCAAGGCGTTCGCACTCTGGAGACGGACTACTTTGACTTCCTGCTGCCGGGATTCGTCGGCATGGGCGTGATGACCTTCTCCATCATCGGCCTGGCCACGGTCCTGGCGCTGTACCGGGAGCAAAAAATTTTTAAAAGAATCCTGGCCACGCCACTGCGCGTGAGGACGTTCTTCGCGAGCCTGATCCTGGCCTACCTGGCGCTGTCGCTGGTCCAAGCAGCCGTCATCCTCGGCGCCGGCGTGTTCATCCTGGACGCCAACGTCCACGGCAACTTGGGGTACCTGGCCATCCTGGTCGTCCTGGGCAACCTGGTCTTCCTCGGCATCGGCTTCGTCGTGGGCGCCTACGCCAAAACCGTTCCGGCCGCCGCGGGTCTGGGCAACGCCGTGGTCATGCCGATGATGTTCCTCTCGGGGACGTTCTTTCCCACCGACGACCTGCCCCGAGGAGTCTCCACCGTGGTGACGTACTTGCCCCTGGCGCCGATGCTGGAGGCGATGCGCGGCGTGTCGCTGGACGCCAAGCCGATCTGGGACTTTCCGCTGGAGCTGGCGGTGCTGGCGGCGTGGATCGGCGGGATGTCGTTGGTGGCGATGCGCGTCTTTCGGTTCAGGTGACGGCTTCGCTGCCAGCGTAAGTCGCGCGTCGCTGGGCCTAGGGGGTCGATTCCGCCTGGGCGGCGAGCCGCGCCTTGACGACGCTGGGCGGCACGGTGTAGATGCCCCGGGCCAGCCGCAAGAAGCCCAAGAGTCGGATGAACTGGCCGGAGAGGTCGAGCTGTCGCCAGTTGAGTCCCTGGAACGACGACTTGGGAAAGGCGTGGTGGTTGTTGTGCCATCCCTCGCCCATGGCCAGCACGCCCACGACCCAGTTGTTGCGGCTCACGTCCTGCCCGCCGGTGTCGAAGGGACGGCTGCCGAAGTAATGGCAGATGGAGTTCACGCTGAAGGTGACATGGTGCACGAGGAAGAGGCGGACCGCGCCCCCCCAAAGGAGTCCGCTCCAGCCCCCGATCAGGAATGGAATGACCATCCCGAGGACGGCCCACCAGAAGGCGGTCCGGCTGATGAACATCACCACCGGGTCCCTGAGCTGGGCCTTGGCGTATTGCTCTGGCTCGCCGCGAAGCGTGCTGAAGAACCATCCCATGTGGCCGTGCCAGAAGTTTTTGACTGGGCTGTGAGGGTCTTGATCGGTGTCCGCGAAGACGTGGTGCTTGGAGTGGATGGCGGCCCACGTAATGGCCGCTCCTTGAATCGCCCACGTGCCGAAGATGAGCAGCACGGCCCTGATCAGAGGGTTGGTCTCGAAGCTGCCGTGCGTCAGCATTCGATGGAACCCAACGGTGATGCCCATGGCGGTGGCAACGTAGAAGGAGCCGAGAAGCGCCAGATCCTTGACGTCAGGAGGATGCGACACCAAACGGGTCAGGGCAAAGATCGTGAATGCCAAGGGGATCGTCAACAGCAACGTGGCCATCCCCTGGTTGACGCGCAGCGTGACCGGCGAGTGCTTCCCAGCCTCCGCCGAAACGACCTCTCCAAACAAGTGCTTCAGCATGTGATGTCCTGAACGATAAGTGATAGGCCAGACCGATTATACCGCAAACCTGGGAAATGTTTCACAACCTCGAGAGCGACGCCCAAGCTGGAGCGACCACGGGAGGAACCACGTGAAAACGGGGCCGGCTTCCCTGCCAGCCCCGTTTTGAGGGGACACGTTGGGCCGCAGGCGCTACACCTGGTTCGGCACGTGCTGCAAGAACCGCTCGACGGCGGCGCGCATCTTCTCGATCCGGTCGTCGGCCTGCTCGGCGGTCACCCGTCCGCGCTCGACGGCGTTCGACAGACGCTCCGCCTGGGCGGCGGTCAGCTCGTCGACGATGGTGGCGGTGTCGATGCCGAGCGACGCGGCGAAATCCGCGATGGTCTGGCCATCTCTGCGCGTGGTCGCTAGTTCGCTAGGGTGGACGCCCAGGACCTGGGCGACGCCGGCGATTCCGCGGCCACGATGCTGACCGCCAGGGCGCTGTTGCTTGTGCTCGCCCTTCGCCCCGGCACTGAGGATGCCCTCTTTTCCCAGCAGGTCGGTGGCCGCTTGCTGCGCCTTCGCCAGGTGGGCGTGTGCGTCTTCCTGGGTCAGCTTGCCGGCTTCGACGGCGTCGTCCAGCTTCTCGTCGACCCGCGCGATGACTTGGGCGATGACGTCATCGGCGCTCCCGCCGTACTCGGCCAGGATTCCGTCCAGCGTCCCGCCGGCCTTGAGCTCTTCCACAACGGCCGAGGCTTCGAGTCCCAGGACCTGGGCCGTGGCGCCGATGACGCCCCGGGCGATCTTTGGCCCCGCGGATCGGTAGCTTCGACCTCCCTGGTACCCGGTCCCGTCGAAGCGGTGGCCAGTCAAGAAGCTCGCGGCGATCTCCCGGAACGACGCCAGGCGGTCCGCCGCCTGCTCCGCGGTGATCTTGCCGCCGGCGACGGCCTCATCGAGCTTGTCGGATACTAGCTGGGCTGCGACATCGATGACGGCGTCCACGGTGCCGCCGTTGGCCACGATGACGTCCTCCAGCGTGCTGCCGTCTCGGAGCTGGCTGATAACGGCGTCGCGTTCGAGACCTAGGGTCTCTACCGTGGCGGCGACGATGTTCCCGCCTTTTCGCCCCCGTTTGTAGAGCCGCTTACCGCCGTCGACGTCGTCCTCCAAGGTCTTGGCCTCGGAATCTTGGACCACGGGGCTGCCGCTGGTGGCCGCCCCAGCCGTGTGGACGATCATCAGCATGCCCAGCAACGCCGGCGCTGCCAGCAGGACCAAATACCGTTTGCGAAACTTCATTTTTCCCTCCCGCTCACGTGAGTTTCGATTCACCCGATACAACGCCGGCGCGGTTGGGAGGTTAGCTCAGCGGCGCCGGCGCCCGGAGTGAAACGGCGCTCGCCAGGTGTCCGTGTGGCGCAGACGGCGAATCGCCAGGGGCCAGCGATCGGGGTGCATCCGAAGCCCATGACAAGCGCCACGCCCCCGTTCAGCGGATGGAGGTCCCTGGTCCTCGCCGCGCTAGACCTTGCGGATGAGCATGATGCCGTCGCGGACGGTGAGGATCACGTTCTGGACGCGCGGGTCCCGGTTGACATGGTCGTTGAACGCGGCGATCGCCCTGTCGCTGTCGTCTTTCGGATCGAGCACGCGTCCGTTCCACAGCACGTTGTCGACGGCGATGATGCCGTCGGGCGAAAGCAGCTCCATGCACCGCTCGTAGTAGGCGATGTAGTTGCCCTTGTCGGCGTCGATGAACACCAGGTCGAAGGGTCCCTCGAGGGTTTTCAGGGTCTCGATGGCGGGACCCAGGCGCACCTCGATCTTCTTCCCGTGGGGGCTTCGATCGAAGAAGGGCTTCGAGAACTCCAGGGCCTTGGGGTCGATGTCGCACGTTATCAGGTGACCGTCGTCGGGCAGGGCCGCGGCCATCATCTGAGCGCTGAAGCCAGTGAACATGCCGAGCTCCAGCACGCGCTTCGCCCTGGTGAGGACCACCAGGAACTGGAGCAACGTCCCTTCGAGCTGGCCCGAGAGCATCTGCGGCACTTGCATGGATTCATACGTGGCTCGTGTCAGCTCTTCCAGCAGGGGAGGCAGCGGCGTGGTGTGCTGGGCGGCGTAGCGCTCGATGTCGTCGGGCACAATAAAGGCCATCAGGTTGCCCTCAATCCGCGTCGGGGTCGGCCTCTCGGGTCGACCAGGTGACGACCTTCCGGTCCTTGAGATCCTCGATCGCGCTGTCGCCGTACCCCAGCTCTTGCAGAAGCTCTCGGGTGTGCTCGCCGACGTAGACCGTCGGTCCCAGCCGGTTCTCGCACTCCGAGAAGGTGACGGCAGCACCGTACCGCTGATAGTCGCCCAACGATGGGTGGTGGGTATCGACCCACATCCCGCTCTCGCGCATCGCGGGCTCGCTGGCGGCGAAGCCGGCGGAGGATTCCTGGCTGAGCTCGGCGCAGGCCACGCGGTGCTCGGCCAGGAAGAGCTCCCACTGCTGGGCCGTGCGCTCGAGGAACAGGGGCGCCAGCTCGGCCACCAGCTCGTCGTCATGTTCCATCCGGGCCTCCGGCGTGGCGAACCGCGAGTCCCGCGTGAGACTTGTACGCCCCACCGCTTCGCAGAAGTCGCGCCACTCCTTTTCGGTGACGCAGGCCAGGAAGATCCAGCCGTCGCTGCTGCGGTAGAAGCGGTACAGGGCGTGGAGACCGTTAAGCTCGCCGTCGGGCAACGGCCGCTCCGGTTTCCCTTCGTATTGAATATAGTCGTCGGCTGCGGCGTAAAGGCAGGTGTTCAGCATGGTCGTCTCCATGTACTGCCCCTTGCCGGTGCGTTTCTGGTGGTAGAGACCCAGGGCGAGGGCGGTGCCGACGCCCAGCGCCGAGGAGACGTCGGGGTTCCCTTCGTTGGCCTGGAACAGGATGCTGGATGTCCGCCGGAGGTCCTGATGGGACATGGCCTGGCCCGGCGGAGGCGGCATCTCGCGGCCGGCCTGATACAGGGCGCCGCCGCAGATGGCCCCCGGGATCGGGTGCATCGCCGGGCGGTGCGAATAGGGCCCCGTGGAGCCGTAGGAGCCGCCGTACAGGTAGACCAATCTCGGGTTGAGCCGGCGGCAGGTCTCGTAGTCGATTCCCAGGCGCTTGGTCACGCCGGGCCGGAAGTTATGCATCAGCACGTCGGCTCGCTTGATCCAATCGTGGGCGATCTTCTGGCCCTCGGGCGTCTTGAGGTCGACGGCCAGGCTTCGTTTGCCTTGCATCGGCTTGGTCGCCGTGGCGGCCCAGCGGCGGAAGGAATCGCCATCCAGCGACTCGAACTTGACGACGTCCGCGCCCAGGTCCGCCAGCATGGCCGTGCCAAAGGGAGCGGCGAACCAGGTGGCGAACTCGACGATGGTGACGCCGGCCAACGGGTAGCGCGGCTTCGCCCGGCCGTTGGAGAACGTTTTCGGCTTCCGCGATCCGATGGAGGCGAGCACGGCGTCGGTGTGTTGGCCCAAGGCCGGCGCAGGCCCCTGGGGCGAGAGCGGCGTCTCGGAGCATTGGACGAGGGGGCCGAGCTGCTTGGTGGGACCCAACACCGGGTCGTCCACCTCCGCGAAGCTCTTGTTGTGGATGACTTGAGGATGATCGAACGCCTCCTGCGTGCTGAGGAAAGGCTCGCAGGCCGCGTCGACCTCGTGCAGAAAGATGTTCATCCACTCGTCAGCGGTCTTCTCTTGCAGGCGGACGTGGAGCTTCTCGTAGAGCTCCTCCATGTCGGGCCCGGCGGGGATGTTGGGCAGGTTCTGGTACCGCTCCTCGACCAGGAGCTCCGTCAGCCCGAGTCCGGCCAGGAAATTGACGAACAGGTGGGACATGGAGTTGGCGAACTGAATCCACTTCCCATCCTTGGTCCGGCCGACGAAGTATTGGGGCGTGGGCGAGCCCCGGAGGAATCCGGCCGGCGGACTCGACCGCTTGGCGAGCTGATCGCCGAGCCAGCTCCAGTCGTAGGAGAACAGGGCCTGGGCCAAACTGGTCTCGACCTTCTGGCCGGCGCCCGTCTGCTCGCGAGCGTAGAGGGCCGCCATGATCCCGGTGATGGCATACATGGCCGCGCCGAAGGTCCCGCACATCACGGCGGTGTATCGCGGGCCGTCCTTTTCGATCTGGTTGTCGGCGGAGTGGACACGTCCCGTCTTGGCGTTGACGATGGCGTCGTAGCCCTTGAGGTGGGCGAACTTTTTCATCGGGCCGAACCCGGTGATCGAGCAGTAGACGAGCCCGGCGTTCTCTTTCGCCAGGCCGGCGTAGTCCAGGCCGAGCTGGGCCTCAGTCCCCGGCATCGCGGTGGAGACCAAGACGTCGGCCGTGCGGGCCAGGTCCCGGAGATGGCGTCGCCCCGGTTCGCTCTTCAGGTCCAGGACCACGCTCTTCTTGCCGCGGTTCCACATCACGAAGGCCGGGTGGCCGCGCGCCCAGTCGCCGGCGGGCGGCTCGATCTTGATGACCTCCGCGCCGCCGTCGGCCATGACCATCGTGGCCAGGCCACCGGCCATCCCTTGCGAAACGTCCAAAATGGTGAGCCCTTCACAGAGCTGCGCCATTGCTGCCTCCTGTACCTACTGGTTTGGGATGAATTGTGTCACAGGCGGGGTTTTCGTGGCAAGGCAGGTCAGGTCAGATGCCCCGAAGGCGGGGGTCCCACACGTCCCGCATCGAATCGCCCAGGAGATTCGCGCCGAAAACCGTGAGGCTGATGAAGATGCCGGGCCACAGCACGACCATCGGCTGTACTCGTATGAACTGGACCTGGTCGCCGCTGAGCATCAGCCCCCAGGAGCCGCGACTCGGCTCCGTCAGGCCGACGCCGAGGAACGAAAGCGCAGCCTCGATCACGATCGCCGCGCCGATCAGCGTGCTCACGACGATGATGATCGGCGCCATCGTCTGAGGCAAAATGTGGCGAAACAGTATACGGGCGTCGCTGGCCCCCAGGGCGCGCGCGGCGTCGACGTACTGGTGCTCTCTCACGCTCAGGGTCACGGAGCGGATGATGCGGCTGACCGCCGGCCAGATGAACGCGGAGATGCCGATGATAATGCTCCACGTGCTTGGGCCGAGCGAGTGGACGATGGTGATGGCGAGCACCAGGGCCGGTATCGCCATCCAGCCGTCGACGATGCGTTGGACGACCAGGTCGAGCATTCCGCCGACATAGCCGCTGATCAAACCGACGAACGTGCCGATCGTGGTCCCGATCAGGACCGACATGAGCGAAAGCACCACCGCGTTTCGGGCTCCGTACACCAACCTGCTGAACAGGTCCCGGCTCAGGTTGTCGGTCCCGAGGAGAAAGAAGACGCTTTTCGAGTCGAGGGGATCGGCGGTGCTTCGGTCGGGCACGACCGCGCTGGTGAAGGGCCCCTTCAGCCGGAGGAGCTCGCCCAGCGGCTGCTCGGTCGTGGGCGAGCTGCGGAAGAACTGCTCCTTGGGATCTTGAGGAGCGATCTGCCGGGAGAAGATGGCCATGATGATCACGATGAGCAGTAGAAACAGGCCGATGCCGCCGAGAGGCTTCCGACGGACAAAACGCCCGAGACGGGCCAGCCCTCGCCCGACGGCGTTGAACGCCCGAACGGCTGTTTCGAGTGGATTGAGCCGGGTGGCCATGTCGATGGTTCTTCCTCGGCGTTTTCCGATCAGTTATTGGTACCGGATCCTCGGGTCGAGAAGGCCATAGGTGAGGTCGACCAGCAGGTTGATGATCATAATGAAGAAGGCGATCATGATGACGATGAACTGGATCATCGGGAAGTCGTCGGTGGTGATCGAGCTCACCAGCTTGAAACCGATTCCCGGCAGCACGAAGAGCTGCTCCATGATGAGGACGCCGCCAAAAAGGATCGCCGCCTGGAGTCCCGCCACGGTGATGACCGGAAGCATGGCGTTCTTGATCACGTGGCGGCTCAGGACCAACCGCTCGCTCAAGCCCTTGGCATAGGCCGTCCGGACATAGTCCTGGCGAAGGATCTCGAGGGTCCCCGAGCGCATCATCCGCGCGATGACCGCTGAGGAGTTAATCGCCAGGATCAAAATAGGAAGCCACAGCTTCTTGAAGTTCTCGACCGGGTCCTCCCAAATCTCCTTGTACTCGATCGGGGGAATCCAGTTGAAGAACTCGAGGCTGATCAATATCGCCACGAGTCCGGTCCAGAAGATCGGCATGGCGAGAAAGCCGATGCTGAAAATGCGAAGGAGATAGTCGATCCACGTGTCCTGGCGTATGGCGCTGATCACGCCGAGGGGTACGGCGATCAGCATGGCCAGGGCCATCGTGACCAGCGCGATCTCGATCGTCAGTGGCAGCGCCGACTTGACCTGGTCGAGCACCGGCGAGTTCAGACGGAACGAGTCTCCGGGGTTGAGGGTGAACACGTCGACCACCCACTTGCCGTACTGGACCACGATGTTGTCGTCCAGGTGCAACGAGGCCCGGAGCTCCTGGAGCTCTCTTTGGCTCACCAGCGCCCGGGTCCCCTCGGCGGCGTCTCCCAGGAAGATGTCCACGGGGTCGCCGGGTCCGATCCGCAGGAGCACGAACACCACGATGGAGACGAGGAAGAGGGTGGGGATGAAGAGGAGGATCCGCCTGATGATATAGGTCTGCATGACGATCCGTTCGTCTGAGCCTTCTTTGGCGGACCCAGGATGCGCGCGTGTCGAAGCCTACAACGAGGTGAAACGGGAACAACGGCTGAGATCGCGCCACGGCACTGTAGTACGGCTGTATGTGGGAGTCAAGTCTCGGCGCCCACGGTGGAATAGGGCGTTTGGCCTATCGAGATTTGGAGCGAATTGCCTGATTGACATAGGGGTTGGGCCAGTGATAGCCTATCCGCGCGGATGCGGTGGTTATCGCCTCTGACGTCCGTGTTCACAGCAGGAGGACTCTCTGTAATGAAAAAGCGTCAGCGCAAGATCATCGGGTTCGCAAGCCTCATCGGTGTGGCCGTGCTGGTAATCGCGGCCTGCGGCGGGGGCGACCCCACGGCCGTGCCGCCGACGGCCACGACCGTGGCCCCGACGGCCACCACCGCGCCAGCGCTCCCGACGGCGACCCCTGCGCCCACGGCGACTCCCGAGCCCGTGATCCTCGAGCCCAAGCGCGGCGGCACGCTGGTGGCGGTCCAGCACCTGAACGCTCGCGGTTTGGACGCGATGCTCAACGTGTGCCCCGGCACCTGCGCTCCCATCCGGCCGATGTACGACAAGCTGGTGGAGCTCAGCAAGTTCGATGGCGCCACCGCCGTGCCCGACCTGGCCGAGAGTTGGAACATTAGCGGCGACGGCAAGATCTTCACCTTCAACCTCCGCCAGGGCGTCAAGTTCCACGACGGATCTGACTTCACCGCCGAAGATGTGGTCTACAGCGTGTTCAGAGCCCAGAACCCCGAGAAATTCGAGGAGATGGGCGCGCCCCGCAACCTTCGGGACTCGAACCTGGTGGATAATTTCTCGATCGTGAGCAACGTCGAGGCCATCGACCCGTTCACGGTCCGCTTCACCCTGGACAAGTTCAGCGACAAGTGGTTCAACTCGTTGCTGGAAGTGCGCTTCACCCTGTACATCATCCCGTCGGACAAGCCCTACGAAGAGCAGTTGGCGGAAGGCACCGGCACCGGCGCGTACGTGTTCGATGAGAACGTGCCCGACGAGAAGTTCACGCTGAAAGCCAACCCCAACTATTGGAAGACAGACCCCGATGGCAACCAGCTCCCCTTCCTCGACGCCATCGAGATCTTCATCATCAACGACAACAGCGCCCTGCTGGCGGCCTTCACGTCGGGGCGAGCCCTCTGGGAGCGTCCGGTCAGCGCGAACCGGGTCGCCGGCCGCGCCGAAGAGCTGGCCGGTCAGATCCCCGGATTCCAGATGGCGGGCCTGGCCTCCACCCTCCACTCCCTGGTGTTCAACAATCGCAACCCGGTGCTGAAAGACATCCGCTTCCGGCAGGCGGTTGACCTGGCGTTGAACCGGCACGCCGTGAACGAGCTGGGATTCGGCGGCGCGGGCATCGTCTTCCACGGCGTTGGCATCCCGCCCGAGCTCAACGGCGGCGGCTGGGGCCTCGACCCCGCGATGTTCGAAGGCCGGCCCGGCTACCACAAAGACCCCGTCAAGCGAGCCGCGGACGTTACCAAAGCCCAGGCGCTCATGCGAGAGCTCGGCTTCGGTCCCGACAACCCGCTGAAGCTGCTCTTCCTGGCCCGGACCTCTTCGCAGGAGGAGATGACCGTGGCCCTGGACTCGCTGCGGGACATCTGGATCGAGACGACGTCCGAGGGCCTGGTGGTCCCCGGGAGGAACGAAACCGCTGTGCTTGAGAGCAAAAACTGGGACGTCCTTTACTTCTTCCTCCTTTCAGGGTCCCCATATCCGGGCTTCCAGATGCGGGCCGAGTTTAGCTCCGTAAGGAACGATTCGGGCTGGTACACCGAAGACTGGGACTTCTCCTTCGTCGATCCGCTGTGGGAGCAGTTCGACGCCACGTCGGACCGCGCGGTCCAACAGCGGATTGCGGAGCAGATCCAGGAGCTCATGCTGGAGAAGCTCTACTTCGTTCCCATGTTCCGCAGCGCCATCTTCCACTCCTGGTGGCCCGCGCTTCGAAACATGCCCAGGACCCAGTGCTGCACCGTGGCCGACGTCGTCGAGGACATGGAGGCGCTCTGGATCGACCGCGACTTCACGCCGTTCGGCACGAAGACCGAGGGCGACGTAGGGAACTTCATGCGTCCGGGCTAGACGGGGATAACGACTGGTGAAAGCAGGGGCGGTCCGTCGGGCCGCCCCTCTTTTGCGCTCGCGAACGGAGCGGTCGAGCAACCACGACCCCTGTCATCGGGGTTCCCGCTGCCGGCCGTCCTTGCAAGGCCGCGCGCCGATTCTTATCATGGACACGGAACCGCCCAACGTGGAGGAGACACCGTGGACCCAAGCCAATTCGAAGTAGCGGTCGAGCAGCTCCGCTGGCGCTGCGACCCCGGCTGCTTCTCGTTTGAGTGCACCGACGAGCTGGCGCCGCTTCAGCAGTTCATCGGCCAGGACCGGGCGATCAGCGCCATCGAGTTCGGGCTGGGCGTGACCCAGCCGGGTTACAACATCTACGTCGCCGGGATGCCGGGAACCGGACGAGGCTCGATCATCAAGGCCCATCTGGAGGGGGTGATCAAGGAGCGTCGTGAGCGGGGCGAGGCGTCTGCGCCTTCTGATTGGTGCTATATCCACAACTTCGACGATGGCGACCAGCCGAAGATCCTTCGCCTCCCAGCCGGGGAAGGGCGGCGGTTCAAGAGCGGGCTGGAGCGGCTGCGGGAAGACCTGCGGCGCGAGGTCGGCAACGCCTTCTCCGGCGACGAGTTCGAGACGCAGCGAAAGGGCATCGCCGAGGAGAATCAGGCGGGGCAGCGGGCCTTGTTTCAGCGTCTCGAACAGGAGGCGCGAGCCCAGGGATTCACGGTGCAGTTCTCCCCCGCCGGCATGGGGCTCTTGCCCCTGAAGGACGGCCGGCCCCTTTCCCCGGAGGATTTTCTGCAGCTCCCGGAGGCGGAACGCCGGGATTTTGAAAGCCGGCGCGAAGGTCTGATGAGGCGCGTCGAGAGCACGATGGACGAGGTCCGCGCCCTGGAGCATGAGACCAGCCAGCGTTTGGCCGATCTGAGCCGCCAAGTCGCCGAGTTCGCCACCACCGGGTCGTTCAAGCGCGCGGCCGGCGCCTTTTCGGACTTGCCCCAGGTGACGGCGTTCTTGGACGACCTGCGGGCCTTCGCCGTTGAACATGTCGATGCCTTCCGAGAGAAGCATGATGAGCAGCGCGGGCCGGAGCCGCTGGCCGATGCCGCCCGGGTGGCCCGGGAGCGGCAGGTCTCGCTGCCGTTCGAGGTCAACGTTTTCGTGGACAACTCCGGCGCGGACAGTCCGCCGATCATCATCGAAGGCAACCCGACGTTCGGCAATCTGTTCGGGAAGATCGACCGGCGTTTCGTCTTTGGCGGCTACGTCACCGACCACACCCTCCTCAAGTCCGGCGCCATCAACCGCGCCAACGGCGGCTACCTGGTCCTGCCTATGCGGCAGTTGCTCACCAACCCCCTCTCCTGGGAGACGTTGAAACGGGTGATTAAGGAACGGGAGGTGCGCCCCGAGGACCCCGCGGAGGTCATGGGCATGGTGGTGCCCCAGAGCATCAAGCCGGAGCCAATGGCGCTGGACTTGAAGGTGGTGGTGACGGGGGATGGCGCGCTGTACAACCTGCTCTCGGCCCACGACGAGGACTTCTGGGAGACGTTCAAGGTCAAGGCCGACTTCGACTATCAGATCAGCCGCACGCCCGAGCATCTGGACGCCTACGCCGCGTTCATCTGCCGCGTCTGCAACGAAAACAAGCTGCGGCACTTCGAGCGGACCGGCGTGTCCAAAGTGGTGGAGTATACCGCTCGCCTGGTGGCCGATCAGCATAAGCTCTCCACCCGCTTCGGGCTGGTCCAGGACTTGTTGATCGAGGCCGACTACTGGGCGCGAAAAGAGGGAGCGGCGCTCATCGCGGCCCCGCACGTCGAGAAGGCGCTGGAGCAGAAAGTGTTCCGGTCGAACCTGCTCGCCGAGCGGATCCGCGAGCTGATCGCCGAGGGCACGTTCATGGTCGACGTCTCGGGCGAGGTGGTGGGCCAGGTCAACGGGCTGGCCGTCTACGACATCGGCGACTATAGCTTCGGCAGGCCATCGCGGATCACCGCCAGGACGTTTTTGGGACGCGGCGGGGTGGTCAACATCGAGCGCGAGGCCAAGATGAGCGGCAAGACCCACGATAAGGGCGTGCTCATCCTCAGCGGCTACCTGGGGTGGAAGTATGCTCAAAAGCAGCCGCTTTCCATGTCGGCGACCATCGCCTTCGAGCAATCGTATGGGGAGATCGATGGCGACAGCGCCTCGTCCACCGAGGTCTACGCCATTCTTTCCAGCCTGGCCGACGTTCCGATCAAGCAAGGCATTGCCGTCACCGGCTCGGTAAACCAAAAAGGTGAAGTCCAGGCCATCGGAGGCGTGAACCAGAAGGTCGAGGGGTTTTTCGACGTCTGCCAGGCCATCGGACTCACCGGCGATCAAGGGGTTCTCATACCAAAGCAGAACGTGCGGAACCTCATGCTGCGAGAGGATGTGGTAGCGGCGGTCGAGGAAGGCCGCTTCCACGTCTACGCTGTCGACGCCATCGACCAGGGAATCGAGATCTTGACGGGAGTCGCCTTCGGCCAGCGTGACGAACGGGGCAAGTATCCCGAGAGCGCCATCAACCATCGAGTCGAGCAGCGGCTCCGCGAGTTCGCCCAAGCGCAGCGAGAACTTGCGCGGCGGAACGGCGCCGGGGCCGATGAGGACCCAGACGGGAAGGACGAGAGCGACGACGACTCTCCGCCGGCGAAATCGTGAGGCGCCCTCACTGCAGCCGCGAATGACCGCGACGCGAATTGACACATATTCGGCCTTGATGTATCCTTTTCGACGCGATTCCAGCGTACGACCTTCGACGGAAAAATCGTTCATGCCCGTAAGTCAGGAGCGTTCATGAAGATCGATCAGACCGACCGTGCGATCATTTCCCTGTTGCAAGACGATGCCCGCCAGTCCAACGCCGCCATCGCCCGGGTCATCGGCGT
>JACZVV010000114.1 GCA_022572465.1 Chloroflexota bacterium | reverse complement strand
CGGGGAGGTCTCGTTACGGCGCGTCGACGCCACTGCGACGCGGCAGAAGAGCCCCCTCGCCGAGAAACGCCACGAGTCCTCGCTGAGCGAGCTGTGCGCGCAGAGCCACCTGATCCTCTACACAGTGGACATGCTTCTCGAGCGCGGACCGATCGAGCTCGCCGAAGACACGATCCAGCACCGATGGCAGCCGCTCGGCCAGGAGCTCTTCACATCGCTCGCGGTAGAGATGACGTTAGGAGATCGGTCGATCGTCACACCCCCCGTGGTCGAAGTCCATGGCGACAAGACGGTCGTGATCGAAGGAACCACGCGCGCCGCATTTGCCTTTAGGGAAAAGCACCCGAAGCTCACGTGCATTCGAGTGACCGGCGTTACTGAAGAGCTTCCCGCCGAACCCGTCTCGATCGCCGAGGTGAACATCACGGAGCGAACTCTCGCCCCCACGGAAAAAGCCCCGAATTGGGCCTACGAACGCTTCCGACACATCGAGCGCGCGATTCATCCGTACTGAGGACCAGAGCGTTGAGTTCCGAAGGAGCGATCGACCGAAGCGCTGCCGCCGCCTACGCGGCTAAAGGAGGCATCGAGGCCCACCTGTTCTTGCCGGCCGACGCCCCCGACGCCAACAAAAGGGAGTGCGTCGCCCTAGGCGGCCACGTCACCCTCGTCGACGGCCACATCGGCGACGCCAGCCGCGCCGCGAGAGAGCAGCCGTCCCTCGCCGACGCCTTCGATCTCTCCACGCTGCGAGAGCCTTACCGCGCCGAGGGGAAGAAGACCATGGCCTTCGAGCTGGCGGCGGACCTGGGGTGGCGCATGCCCAGCGTCATCGTCTACCCCACCGGCGGAGGGACCGGAATCATCGGCATGTGGAAGGGCTTTCAGGAGCTGCTGGATCTCGGCTGGGTCGAGGGTCCGCCGCCGCGCATGGTGGCGGTGCAAGCAGTCGGGTGTCAGCCGATCGTCCGGGCCTTCCACGACGGCGAAGAGACCTGCGCCGAGTGGCCGGAACCTCGGACCGTGGCCCAGGGCCTGCAAGTTCCACAGCCCTTCGCCGATTACCTCGTTCTGCGGATCCTGCGCGAGAGCGGCGGCACGGCCCTCGCCGTCTCCGACGACGCCATGCTCGGCGCGATGGGGCAGATGGCCGCTTCCGAGGGCATCCTGCCCTGCCCCGAAGGGGCGGCCACGCTGTGCGGCCTCCGCGAGCTCGTGTCGCGGGGGCTCGTGAGCTCGGACGACACCGTCGTCCTGCTCAACACGGGCTCGGGGCTCAAATACCTGGACCTGCTCGAGTAGCCCGGCGCCAAGGACCTCTTGCCCATCAGCCGGCGTCGACGGAAATAATGCTGCCGCGCACCGGTGATTGTTCCTTGGATCGTGACGGCATTGGACAGCTTGTTGATGTCGGGAGGCAGCGATGCGAAAGCGGTTACCAGGCGTGCTGGCCGTCGTGGCTGGTTTAGCAGCGATGCTTGCGGTGGCGGCGTGCTCGAGTGCCCTGTCGGAAGAAGAAGTGGGTCGACTCGTTGAGGCTAAGGTTGCGACCGTTATCGCCGGGATTCCCACGGTAACACCTGCGGCAACTCCGACTCTCGTGTCCTTGCCACCTGTACCAACGCCGGCTCCGACGGTGACCCCTCAACCGACAGCAACGCCATTTGCGCTCCCGCCGATCCCGACGCCACAGCCGACAGCGACGCCATTTGCGCTGCCGCCGACGCCCATGCCGTTCGTGTTTCCAGCAACAGCCACGCCGCAGCCGACCGCAACCCCGCAGCCAACACCCACTCCATTCGTTATAACGGCGACGCCGACTCCACAACCGACCCCGACGCCACAAACACTGGCCACGGCCACGCAGCTACAGCCAACACCCACACTGGCGCCAGCAGTGATGCCAACCGCGACGCTCGCGAACGTCATCGCTCAAGCGAAAGGATCCGTCGTTCGGTTTCACTTCTCTGTGGACCTAGGGTCCGGATTTGTATTCAATGAGAGTGGGATGATTCTCACAAATGACCACATTTTCCCTTCATCCCTGTTCGTGGGGTCACTTGTGGACGTGTTTCTCAATGACGGGAGTCAGTTTTTAGGAACCATCATTAAAAGAGATTCCAGGTTGGACGTTGCGGTAGTCCGATCGCAACGCGCCGAGAGCTTGCCTGCTTTGGTCTTTGGTGATTCCGATACCATCGAACTTGGAAATGAGGTTGTTGCACTGGGCTATCCCCTCGGCTCCATCTTGGGTACTGAAATTACAGTGACGAGAGGAATCCTTTCGGGCAAGCGAATAATACGCAACGAGAGCATTCAAGAGGATCAAAACTTCCTACAGAGCGACGCACCTGTTAACCCTGGGAATAGCGGCGGCCCGCTCATGAACTCTTCAGGAGAGGTCGTTGGAATCGTCACAGCGAAAGTAATAGGCATTGGTATTGAAGGCGTGGGCCTTGCGATACCAATCAACGACGTTCTTCCATTCGTCCAAGAGTTCTTGAACTAAGGGGTGAAGCCCTGTCACGCTCAGTCGATCGTCAAAGACGAACTGTCGGTGACGTGCGGGTAGCGCGCGGACTGACGCGGTTATCCAAACGGATCTGTAAAAGTACCGAAGGTGAACTGCTAACAATGGGCGGGTTTGCCACCGGTGGGGCGATTGGCAACGACTCCAGAGAATGCTACATCAGGTCAAGATGACCTACTCGTCTTATTCCGAGACGAGACAGGCATGGCGAACCGGGTGAGCGCAGCCCAGGCCAAGGCCAGCTGTCATCACTGACCGCCACGGCGGCCTACGGTGGCCAGCGGATCGGCCGACTGCTGGGCGACGCCGACCTGCGCATCGAGTCCATCGCTCTAGCCCACGAACTCACGGTGGTTACGGGCAACGTCCGCCACTTCGAGCGTATCCCCGGCCTGGCCGTCGAGCGCTGGTGGACGAATGATGGGCTGTCCCGCGCGGTCATTCGCCCCGGCGAACCTCGATGCCCTGTACCGGAAAGCGCTCGTCCAGCGTGTAGACCACGGGGTCGCGGGTGGAGCGAGCGGCGGCCCAGACCATAGCGTCGGCGAAGGAGACCCGGCCCGACGGACGGCACAGCAGTAGGGCTTGGAGCGCCACTCCCTTGTCCAGGCCGTGGAGCACGATGTTCTGTTTCTGGAGGAATGCAATGAGGTGGTCGACCACTACACTCCGGGGCACCTGATAGACGGACGTGAGGACGTATGCCGTCTCCGCCAGCACGACGTCCGTGACCCGAAGGCCTGTCTCACCATCGACGATGCCGGCCGCCTGCTCCGCCAGTTCTGGCGGGTCGCCGGTGAGATAACGGACGACGACGCTGGTGTCGAGGAAACCGCTCACGGCACGGGTGGGCTTGGCCGTGCTTTACGCTTGACCGCCACATCCCAGGCAGCGTCCCGGGCTCGGTCCCACTCCTCGCCTGAGGCGACGTGGGCCTTCACATGCTTGGCCAGGCTGCCTTTAAGTGACCTGTTGTGCTCCGGCGGCACAAAGGAGACCTCCACGTGGTCATCCACCACCCGCTGCAAGGCCAGCCATCCAGGCCTCACGCCGAGCTTATCGCGTATTTCCTTGGCGATGACCACCTGGCCTTTCGATCCTACTACATGGGACATTATATAACCCTGACGTTCAAGTATAACTTATATTACCACGGTCGTACCGTCTCCACCAGCGGCGTTGTCTCGAACCCTACGTTCCCTAAGCGCTGATCCGCTCGAACCCGGTGTAGGAGTGCAGCGCCTCGGGGATGACGATGGAGCCGTCGGCCTGCTGGCCGTTCTCCAGGACGGCGATCATCACCCGTGGCAGGGCCAGGCCGGAGCCGTTGAGGGTGTGGACGAACTCGGGCCTGGCGTCCTGCGTGCGCCGGAACCGGATGTTGGCGCGGCGGCCCTGGAAGTCGGCGCAGTTGCTGCACGAGCTGACCTCCAGCCACTCCTCGCAGCCGGCGGACCAGACCTCGATGTCGTAGGACTCGGCGGCGGCGAAGCCCAGGTCGCCGGCGCAGAGCTGGACCACGCGGTAAGGGAGCCCGAGGCCCTGGGCGACCGACTCGGCGTCGGCGAGCAAGGTCTGGAGCTCGGCGTCGGACCGCTCCGGCTCCACGATCTTGTACAGCTCCACCTTGTCGAACTGGTGGCCCCGTTTGATGCCGCGAACGTCCTTGCCCGCCGACATCTTCTCGCGCCGGAAGCAGGGCGTGGAGGCCACGTGGTTGATGGGCAGCGTCCCCGCCGGCAGGATTTCGCCGGCGTAGAGCCCGGTGATGGGCACCTCGGCGGTGGGGATGAGCCAGTAGTCCTCCTCGGCGTCGCGATAGAGGTTCTCGGCAAACTTCGGAAGCTGGCCCGAGCCGTAGAGCACCTGCTCCCGCACCATGAACGGTGGGTAGACCTCCTGGTAGCCCCGCCGCACGTGCAGATCGAGCATCCACTGGATCAGGGCCCGTTGCAGCTTGGCGCCGGCGCCCCGCAGGACGTAGAACCGGGAGCCGGAGATCTTCTGCCCCCGCTCGAAGTCGATGATGCCCAGGTTGGCCCCCAGCTCCCAGTGCTCCAGCGGCCGAAAGTCGAACTCCCGGCGCTGGCCCCACTCGCGGACGACGACGTTGCTCGACTCATCGGCGCCATCGGGGACGGTGTCCCTCGGAACGTTGGGGATTCGCAGAAGGTCCTGGTCCATGCGCTGCTGGACCTCGGCGATCTCCGCCTCCAGCCCTTTGATCCGGTCTCCCACCCGGCGCATCTCGGCGATAACGTCCGGCGGCTTCGGGTCCGTGCGGGCCAGTCGTTTGCTGGTCTCGTTGCGCTGGGCGCGAAGCTGCTCCGCTTCCGTCAAGAGAGCGCGGCGCCGGACATCCAGCTCGAGGATCGTCTCCAGTGGGGTATCGTCGTGACGGCGGGCCAGCGCGCGCCGCACGAGATCGGGGTCTTTGCGAATCAGTTCGAGAGCGAGCATCGAGTCGTGCTGCCTTTTCGGGACGGGGCGGGATCGTCTGAAGCGACGTCGATGGCGACCTGGGCCGGGTCGCGCCGGCCGTGCCTGCACCGTTGGACTCCACGGATCATCGCGATGTGAGGAGCTCCCCTCAACGCCGGTTCGAGGGCCTCACGCAACAGGACCGTGGTTCAGCCGACTTCCACGAGCTTGAGCTTCATGGAGCCGCCTGGAGCCGCCACCTTGACCTCGTCGCCGACCCGCCGGCCCAGAAGCGCTTTCCCGACCGGGCTCTCGTTGGAGATCCGGCCGTGGCCGGCGTCGGCCTCGTTGCTGCCGACGATCGTGTAGATCTGCTCGGCCCCTTCGGGGTCGGTGACCTTGACGGTGGAGCCGATCTTGACTCGGGTCGACGCATGGTCCGGGTGGACGACCGTCGCGTTCCGGATAAGAGTCTCAAGGGTGCGGATGCGCCCCTCGACGAACGCCTGCTCGTTCTTGGCGTCGTCGTACTCGGCGTTGTTGACGGTGCTCTCCAGCTCTCCTGAGCGTTGAATGCGCTCGGCCACCTCGGACCGCCGCACGTTGCGGAGGTGCTCCAGCTCCGCGGTCAGCTTCTCCAGCCCCTCTTCCGTCAGATATTCGGGCTCGTGAGCCATGGCTGCCTCCCCCGCTAAACGGAGACGGGACGCAAGCGTTCAGCGCTTGCGCCCCCTGGTAGCTCTATTATAGTGGCCGCCGAAAACCCTGTAAAGCAGCGTCCGCGGCTCTAGCCGCTGGCTTCCAGATATTCGTAGGCGGCGATGGCCGCGGTCACGCCGTCCCCCGCCGCGTTGGCCAGCTGGCGGGTGGACTGCCACCGGATGTCGCCGGCCGCGAAGACGCCGGGCACGTTGGTCCGCATCATCAGGTCGACCTTGACGTGCCCGCCCGCGTCCATGTCCAGCACACCCTGGAATGGGCTGCTGTTGGGATTGAACCCAACGTAGATGAAGACGCCGGACGCGCTCAGCTCACTTCGATCTCCCGTCTTCACATTTCGCAGGGTCAATGACCCTACCTGGCCGTTGCCATTAATGGACTCCACCACGGTGTCCCAGATGAACTCGATCTTGGGATTGGCCAAGGCCCGCTCCTGAAGCACCTGAGCGGCCCGAAGCGTATCGCGGCGATGAATTACCGTCACCTTCTCACACATGCGGGTCAGGTACAGCCCCTCATCCAACGCTGAATCGCCGCCGCCAATGACAGCGACGGGCTGACCGGTAAAGAAGTTGCCGTCGCACGTGGCGCAGTAGGAGACGCCCTTGGCCTCGAGCTCCTCCTCGCCGGGCACGCCCAGCTTCACGTGGTCGCCGCCCGAAGAGACGATGATGGCCCTGGTCTGAAACTCCTCGTCGGCGGTCCGCACCACCAGCGGCTGCCTCCCCACGTCGATGCCGGTGACCTCGCCGAAGGCGTAGTCCAGACCAAACTTGGAGGCCTGCTCCTCGGTTGTTGTCACCAAGTCGATCCCGGTGACGCCGTTGGGGAAGCCGGGGTAGTTCTCGATGACGTCGGCGTTGATGATCTGCCCGCCGAACACCGAGCGTTCCACCAGCACCGTCTTCAGCTTCGCTCTCGTTGTATAGATGCCGGCGCTCAGGCCGGTGATGCCGCCGCCGATGATCACTACGTCGTACACGTCGCTCACGCGTCTCCTCCTGCGTTTTTTTTATTTTTTGCCGGGGCCCCGCCGCTCGGGGGACCTCACTCCGCGGTCCCGGGCGCGGCTTGGGCCGCCCGGCGCTTCCTGGGAGCCCACCAGTGCCGGTACAGCAGAGCGCCGCCGCAACCGACGATGGCCAACGCGGAGATTACCGTCGCAACCGGGACATCACCGTACGTCCAGTTGCCGATACGCAAACCTTCCAAACTGAGTCGAACCGACCCGTAGAACACGCCATACATCAGGGCGATGTCGCCATCGTGCAGCCGGTGCGACAAGCGGCGCCCGAGATACATCATCGCCCCGAACGCCATGAAGTTCAGCAGCGACTCGTAGAGAAACAGCGGATGGAACGTTTCGAAGTTCTCGTAGCCCTGGAGCCGTTTGTCGAACGGAATATCGAGCGCCCAAGGCAGCGTGGACGGCGTACCGTACAGCTCCTGGTTGAAGAAATTGCCCCACCGGCCGATGGCCTGGCCAATGATGAGCCCCGGCGCGCCGATGTCCATCCAGCGGGCGAAGCTGAGCCCCCGGCGAGAGAGACTGAAGGAGGGCATGACCGCGCTCCAGCGGATGCCCAGCGACCAACGGGTGTAGATGAACATGGCGAGGATCGAGCCGGCGACGGCGCCATAGATGCCAATGCCGCCCTCGTTGATCAGAAAGATGCGGGCCGGGTCGTTGGAGTACAGCGGGCCCCACTGATCGATGACGTGATAGGCCCTGGCGCCGATGAGGGCCAGGGGCAGGGCCAGCAGCACGATGTTGAAGACGTGATCGGGTTGCTCGCCGCGCCGCCGGGCCTCGATGGTGGCGATCCACGCCCCGACCGCCAAGCCGGTGGCGATCAGGGCGCTGTACCACCGCAGGCCGAAGCCACCGACCTCGAAGATAAATTCCATCCCGTCTCCAGTCCCGTCTCTCTACTCGTCCAACCTGCCGTCTCTCACTCCATCATGCCGACGGCTGAGCCGCAGCAATATTGGCTTGGAAACACTGACGCGGCTCAGCCGCCAGCGTGGTCCGGAAACACTGACGCGGCTCAGCCGCCTGATGTGGCTCAGCCACGAAGTGCCGCTAGGCAACGCCTTTCATCTCATCGGCCAGCAGCTTCGCCACTTCAGGGCGGGTGAACTCGACGGGGGGAATCTCTCCCTTGCTCAGCATCTCCCGCACCTGGGTGCCGCTGAGGGTGACGTGGTGCTCGGCGCCGTGGGGGCAGGTCTTGGCCGAAGCCATCCCGCCGCAGAGCGTGCAGTAGAAGGTATGCTCGAAAAAGAGGGGGGTGATCTCCAGATCCTCGGGTGCGAAGTCGTCGAAGATGCGCTGGGCATCGTAGGTCCCGTAGTAATCGCCGACGCCGGCGTGGTCCCGGCCGACGATGAAGTGGGTGCAGCCGTAGTTCTTGCGCACGATGGCGTGGAAGATAGCCTCCCTGGGCCCGGCGTAGCGCATCGCCGCCGGAAAGACCCCCAGAAGCGTCCTCCCCGCCGGATAGTACAGGGACATGAGCTTCAAGTAGCTGTTCATGCGGACCTCGGCCGAGATGTCGCCGCCCTTGGTCTCCCCTACAAGGGGATGCACGAACAGGCCATCCACCACCTCCAGGGCGCACTTCTGAATATACTCGTGGGCGCGATGAATTGGATTTCGCGTCTGGAAGGCCACGATGCGCCGCCATCCCCGCTCGGCGAAGGCCGCCCGGCTGCGCGCCGGCGGAAGCTGGTGCTCGGGGAACACCCTGGTCGAAGCCGGGTGCTCGATGAGCCGAATCTCGCCGGCCAGCAGCATCTCGCCCTGCTGGTACAGCCGCGCCACGCCGGGATGGGCCTCATCGGTGGTCCGGTAGACGTTCTCCGCCTCCCGGCGCTTGTCGTAGCCGTAGACTTCGTCGACCCGCATCAGGGCCAGCGGTGCGCCGCCGTCCGTCAGGGCGACCTCCCGGCCCTCGGTGATCTCAGCCGCCTGCTCCCGCGTCACGCCGAGGGTGATGGGCAGCGACCACACGAGCCCATTCGCCAGCCGGGCGTCATCGACGACGCGTTGGTAGTCGGAGCTCCCCATGAACCCGGTCAAGGGGCTGAATCCGCCGATGGCGATGAGCTCGAGGTCCGAGACGGCCGTGGGGTCGAGAGGCACCTGCTTGAGGGTTCGGGCTTTCGCTCGGGCCTCGTCGCGTTCCCGGTCTTGAAGCTCGCGGTTGATGAGGCGTCCACCGTGGGGCTTGATGGAGGGGATCGATGCTGTTCCGCTTGTCATTTCGTGTTTCGAGGGGCTCCTTGTGCTTATTTCAAACGTAAAGTATAGCAGGCGCGGTGGATGAGCCAGTGGCTGAGCCACATCAGGCGGCTGAGCCGCATCTTCTTCTCCGGCCCACGTCGCCCGATTACATGGGGCGGCCGAGCCGCAGCAACATTGGCCGGAAATGCTGACGTGGCTCAGCCACCGGCGCGGGTCAGTACAGGACCTTCGTCTCCTCTCGGCAAGAGGCACG
>JACZVV010000113.1 GCA_022572465.1 Chloroflexota bacterium | reverse complement strand
CAATGTTCTCTGAAATAGTACTGTTTGAAATCAGCGCCGTGGCTCCGCCGGACACGGTGACCGCGATGCCGCCACCATCGGCGGCGTCCAACGAAATCAGCGAGGCGCCGCCGCTGCCGGTGTCGATGTCGATGTTCAGGGTGGTGGTCTCCCCATCCTCAATCTCGACGGTGACAGGGAACGCAGCACCGCAGCCCAGGAACTCGCAGTTATCGAGGTTTGCCGTGTAAGTGCCTGTGGGGATGACGGCCTCGAAAGTGCCGTCCGATTGAAGCGGGACCTGGAGCAGCACTCCCCCTGGCTGCTGGAGCACCAGCTCTCTGCCCGAGTAGGTGAAGCCAGGATCGTCAGCACAAGGTTCAACGGGGCAAAGGGGGCCTATGGTCACCATTCCCGTGAGAACCCCGCGAATATCTTCGTCGATGACAGCGGTGGGCGTTGGGCTGTCCTCCGTCGTGCAGGCGGCGGCCAGGGCCAAGCCGATCAGCGGTATCAGCCAAATCTTCACTGTTCACTCCTTCGATCTGGTTATGCGGTGTGAAGCCGTTTCATGTATGGAGACGGAGGACAGAGAAGAAATGTTCCATACCTCAGCCTTGCCATGGCGGCGAACGTCACGAAAGACCGCATTTCTTCCTGCACGGGGAGGCCCACCTGCCGAGACTCGGCCCGATGGCGCAGCGAGCTAGAGCGAGCGTCTTCTCGAAAGTCAGAGTCGGAGTTTGACCGTTCGCCAACGACGTTGGACCTGGCCCCGACACGTCGGGGCGGCCTCCCCGATGGTCATCGGGACGCGCTGCTTGGCGTGATCGCGAGGGTTTGGTGGACCTGGGGGGATTCGAACCCCCGGCCTCCTCAATGCCATTGAGGCGCGCTACCAACTGCGCCACAGGCCCGTTCAACAGAAGGAACTATAGCAGACGCAGGTGGGGGCTTCAACGACTGAACGGCGAGCGAACGGCCTTGGAGGGAGTCGAGCCTCGACGAATAGCTGAAAGACCCTGCCCTGGCGGCCCCGTGCCGTTGACCCCCGGAAAGGACGCCACCTATACTGGCGTCGCCTCGGGCAATCGTCATCAGGAGGGTCGCGTGGGCGACGACGCGTTCTTGACCGGGCGCCGGGTGCTGGACCTGGCCGACGAGCAGGCGGTCCTGTGCGGTCGCATTCTGGCCGACATGGGCGCCGACGTCATCACAGTGGAGCCGCCGGGAGGCGACAGCAACCGGCGGATCGGCCCGTTTTGGCATGACCAGCCTCACCCGGAGCGCAGCCTCTGGTGGTTCGCCTACGCCGCCGGCAAGCGCAGCGTCACCCTGGACCTCGAATCGCGAGACGGTCGCGCGATCTTCACCCGGCTGGTCCAATCGTCGGACTTCGTGATAGAGTCGTTTCCCCCGGGCTACATGGACGGTCTGGGCCTGGGCTACGCCGACCTGGAGCGGATAAACTCGCGAGTCGTGCTGGTCTCCGTCTCGCCTTTCGGGCAGCGCGGGCCGCACGCGTCGTACCAGGGCTCGGACCTCGTCGGCCTGGCCATGGGAGGCCTGATGTACACCCAGGGCGACGCGGACCGCTCGCCGTTGGCCTTCACCGCGCCTCAGGCCGGTCTGCACGGCGGCGCCGAGGCGGTGGCCGGCGCCATGTTCGCCCACGTCCATCGCGAGAGGACCGGACACGGACAGCATGTCGACGTCTCGGTTCAGGAGGCGGTGACATGGACGCTGATGAATACGACGGTCTATTGGGACCTGAACCAGGTCAACATCGGTCGCGACGGCGCCGTCAAAATTCGGCCCAGCGGGACCACCGCGCGGCTCCATTGGCCGTGCAAGGATGGCTTCGTCACCTTCGGCGGCACCGCTGAGTGGGGCGGGATGTCCCGCTGGATGCGCGACGAGGGGATCGACGATAAGATCCTCGACCGGGACTGGGAATCGATGGACCGCTTCGCGTTTTCGCAGGAAGACGTCGACGCCCTCGAGGAGTTGGCCCGGGGCTTCCTGGCCGCCAGGACCGCCCAGGAGCTGTACGACGGCGCGGTCAAGTGGCGCTTCATGCTCTACCCGATCTTCACCACGGCCGACCTGTCACGGTACCGGCAGCTGCAGGAGCGCGACTTTTTCGTCGAGATAGAGCACGACGAGCTAGGCGAGCGCTTGACCTATCCCGGCCCGTTCCTCAGAACGTCCGAGGCGTCGCCCAGGATTCGGGGACGGGCGCCCTTGATCGGCGAGCACAACCGGCAGGTTTACCAGGGAGACCTGGGCCTCACCCTCGATGAGATGCGGGTGCTCAAGGCCAACGGGGTGATCTAGATGCAAACGGGCTCCATACGCGGACGAAGCCCGCCTTCGGCGGTCTGCCCCCTCTCCACAACCGTGGAGAGGGGGTCGGCGGCACGGCCATGAGCTCTCCCGATCGCGTGGGATCGGACCTGTTCGAAGGTCTCAAGATCGCCGACTTCTCGTGGGTGGGCGTTGGGCCCATCACGATGCGCTACTTTGCCGATTACGGCGCGACGGTGGTCCGCATCGAGAGCGCCTCCCGGCCGGACACGTTGCGGCGCGCGCCGCCATACAAAGACGACGAGGCAGGCATCGATCGCAGCGGTTTCTTTGCCAACTTCAACGGCGGCAAGTACGGCGTCGCGCTGGACCTCAAACACCCCAGAGCGCGAGCGGTTGCGGAGCGCTTCATCGCCTGGGCCGACGTCGTCGCCGAGAGCTTCACGGCGGGGGTCATGGAGCGTCTGGGCCTGGGTTACGACCGCGCGAGGAAGATCAACCCCGGCGTCATCTACTTCAGCTCCACCAACCAGGGGCAGACCGGGCCCTATCGCGCGCAGCCGGGCTTCGGCACGCAGCTCTCCTCCCTGGCCGGCTTCACTCAGCTTGTCGGGTGGCCCGACCGCGATCCAGCCGGCACCTACGGCGCCTACACCGACTTCATCAATCCACGATACGGCGCCGCGGTGGTGGCCGCCGCACTCGAGTATCGCCGTGCGACGGGCAAAGGTCTCCATATCGACCTCTCTCAGCTGGAAGGCGCCCTCCAGTTCGTCGCGCCGCTGATGTTGGACTACACCGTGAACGGACGCACGGCGGGCCGCCAGGGGAACCGGAGCCGTCGCGGGGCGCCCCACAACGCCTACCCGTGCAAGGGACACGATCGATGGTGCGTGATCACCGTCTTCACCGACGCCCATTGGCTGGCGCTGCGCCGCGTCATGGGCGATCCCTCGTGGGCCGCGGAGTCCCGCTTCGCGACGCTGCTGGGCCGCAAGCGAAACGAACAGGAGCTCGACGCGCTGTTGAGCCAGTGGACGGCGGCGATGCCGCCCCACGAGGCGATGCATCGGTTGCAGAAAGCCGGGGTGCCCGCCGGGGTGGTCCAGAGCTCGGAAGAGCTCTTCAGCGACCCCCAGCTCAAGGCCCGCGAGCACTTCAGGTTATGGGACCACGCGGAGATCGGCCCACATCATTACGATAGCTTCGCGTTTCGGCTCTCCGAGACGCCGGGATCGCCGGCCGGCCCGGGGCCTTGCCTCGGCCAGCATACCGGCGTCGTCCTTCGCGAGTTCCTGGGCTACGACGACGAAGAGATCGCCCAGCTGGTCATCGAAGGCGTGCTGGAGTAGCCGAGTCGCCGGCGCGGTCCCGGCTGGCGACAAGACCCAAAGGAGGAACACCATGGCCATGGCGCTGGAAGGCATCAAGGTCGTCGATCTCTCACGCTATGCTCCGGGGTTCTACGTCTCCATGTACCTGGGAGACATGGGCGCGGACGTGATTCGGGTGGAGGAGCCTGCGACCAGCGGCCGCCGCGCTGAGTTCAAAGACGTGCCTCTGGAGTACAAAGCCATGGAGGACCAGCGGGGCGCCGCGTACAACGCTCTGGAGCGGAACAAGCGCAAGATCGCCCTCAACCTCAAGGACGAGGATGCCAGGGAGGTCTTCTACAAGCTGGTCGCCGATGCCGACGTCGTCCTCGAGGGGTCGAGGCCCGGCGTGGCCCAGAGACTGGGCGTCGATTACGAGACCTGCCGCGAGATCAACCCACGCATCGTCTACTGCTCCCTCACCGGCTTCGGGCAAGACGGCCCCTACGCCCGGCAGGCGGGCCACGACATCAACTACATCTCCATCGCCGGCGCGCTGGGGCTGGTCGGCCAGCGCGACGGGACGCCGGCCATCCCGGCGAACCTGGTGGCCGACTACGCCGGCGGCGCCCAGTTCGCCATCATCGGCGTGCTCACCGCCCTGCTGGCCCGCCAGCGCACCGGCAAGGGCCAGTTCGTCGACATCGCCATGACCGACGGCGTCGTCTCGCTGATGGTCCAGTTCACCCAGCAGTTCTTCAAGGACGGCGACGTGCCCCGGCCCGCGTCGATGCGGCTGAACGGCGGCGTGGCCCACTACAACGTCTACCAGGCCCAGGACGGCCGCTGGGTCGCCGTCGGCGCCAACGAGCCCTACTTCTTCGCCAACCTGTGCAAGCTCGTGGGCCGGCCCGACCTGGCCGAGCATCAGTTCGATCCCGAACGCGGCGGAGAGATCGAGTCGGCGCTGCGCGAGGCGTTCAAGACCCGGCCGGCCCAGGAGTGGCACGATCTCATGGCCGCCGAAGATACCTGCGTCACCAAGGTCTATGACCTGCAAGAGGTCTTTGCCGATCCCCAGATCGTGCATCGCCAGATGGTGATGGAACTGCAGCATGAGACCGTGGGCACGGTCCGCCAGGTGGGCTTCCCCGTCAAGCTCTCGGAGACGCCCGCGTCGGTGCGCCGCTTCGCCGGGCCCAAGGGCCGGGATACCGACGACCTCATGCGGGAGTTGGGCTACGCCCCCGAGGAGATCCAGCGTCTGCGGGAGAAGGGCTCGGTGCTGTAGGCGCCCGCCCGGGTTGGATTCACCCGCCCGGTCCGATACCCACGGTTCCTATTGAACGTCGGGGGCGATTGGGATAGGCTCGCCGGGCCTCAGGCGCGCTCCGGCGGTTGCTCGGTCACACCTTGCGCCCCTCTCCGCTGCATGCCGATGGTCTGCCGAACGGCAAACGTGAGCCCTCCCGTGGCCAGGATGCTCAGGTAGGTGATCGAGCGGTCCAGCAGCGTGACGCCGACGGCGTCGGCTCGGCCGAGGCCCAGCGCCAGCAGGCCGGTGAGCCCCGCCTCGACGAACCCGACGCCCCCCGGCGTGAGCGGGATCGTCGTCAGCAGCGAATGGGCCAGCGCGGCGAAGAGGATGAGGGACAGGCTAACGTCCAGGTCCAGGGCCTGGATCACGAAGTAGAGGCGGGCCGCCTCCAGCAGCCAAACGGCGGCGGAGATAACGATCAGCACCGGGAGCCGGCGAAAGCTGCCAAGAGTCCCTTCCTGGAAACGGGCATAGGCGTTCTGAAGCCGGGCGGGCAGAAAACGGACCGCGCGGAGTCCGAACAGCCGCATTACCAGCAACGCCAGACCGGCAACGCCCGCTAACGCCGTCGCGCCGACCAGCACCGCCCCGGCCGTCGAAGCGGTGTCGCCTCGGAGCAGACCGATGCCCGCCACCAGCAGCAGCACGAAGACGACGCCAAGGTCCAGGACCCGCTCGGCCACCACCGTTCCGATGACCCGGGGGAAGCTGACCCGCCAACGGTCCGACACCAAAAAGGCCCGATAGGCGTCGCCGAGCCGGAACCAGGTGACGGAGTTGGTGAACGAGCTGATCAGGATCAATTCGCTGGACTGTGCCAGGGAAGGACGCCCGGTGGCCTCTTCGAACGCGCCGGCGTTGTCCAGCAGCAACCGCCAGCGGTAGCCCCGGAATGGAAAGGTAAGGTAGTACAGAACGAACGCGGCCGCCAGCAGACCCGGGTCGGCGCCCTTGGCCATGCGCCAGGCGTCGCCGACGTTGATGTCGAACCTGGCGAGCAGAAAGAAAATGAACACCCCGGCGATCGCGAAGGAGAGCAGGGTGGGCAAGGCGATGGCCCGGCTCCGAAACGAAACGCGACGCACTTCAGGCGTCGAGGGGGTCGGTCCGGTGGAAGTCATGAGTCCAGCAGCGGGCCGCTCAGGCCAGGGGCCGCTTTGCCGGCATCCCGGCGCGGCGCGGAAAGGCCTCGGGCGACGGCGACAGCTTGTCGATGATCACCAGCGCCCGTCCGTCGTCGAGCCACGGCACGGTGACCGGCGTGCATTCCCTGATGTGGCCCCCAAGCCGCTCGACCGCCCCGGAGGCCCGCTCGACGTCGGGGCCGAAGTCGCCTTTCACCGAGATGACGACCACGCCGCCAATGGCGCAGAAGGGTACGGTCAGCTCGACGGCGATCGGCAGCCGCGCCAGCGCCCGGGCGGTCACCACCTGGTAGGCCTCCCGATGCTCCGGCAGGTGCGCGGCGTCCTCCGCCCGCGCGGCGACGATCTGGACGCCGGACAGCTCGAGCCGTTCAACCAGGTGCTCGAGAAAACGCGCCTTCTTTCTCGTCGCCTCGACCAGCGTCAGCGGCACGTCGGGGCGGACGATTTTGAGGGGAATGCCGGGAAAGCCCGCGCCGCTCCCCACGTCGACCAATCGCGTGGCCGGAGTCAGACCTTGCGGCAGAGCCAGGAAGACCGTGAGCGAGTCCAGGAAGAGTTTCGTCGCGACCTCCTCGCGGTCGGTGATGGCCGTGAGGTTCATCGTTCGGTTCCATGCCAGCAGCTCGTCGCGGTAAAGCTCGAACTGGGCAACCTGGTCCGGCGAGAGGTCGGTCCCCAGGGCCGCGGCCCCGGCTATCAGGCGCTCCATGGTCCGGCGTGGGGGCCTTTCACGACGGGTGTCCTCCCCTGATGGCTCGATGAACCCTCCCCTGATGGCTCGGTGAAATTGTAGCATAGGGCCCGTTGGCTCACCCGCGCAGGAGCCTGCGGCAGTCGTGAAGGTGGGCCGCCCGGCGGACATGCCGGTCACGGGCGAGCGCGGCATCCGATGTCATCCTGAGTCCCGATGAATCGGGACGAAGGATCTCGTGAACGTTGGGATGCCGCACCGTGGGCGAGATTCTTCACCCCGATAAACCGGGGTTCAGAATGACATTGCTGCTCTGGCTTTGTTCTGTCCCGAGTTTGAAAAACCTGGCGATAATCGAATGACCCTGGCGCAACGCCAGATTCTTTGGACTGACTGGTCGGGACCCAGAGTGACCACCGACAGGCGTGGGCGCGGCGCGGCGATGGCAATGGCTCCGGCGCCGGCTAGCTCAGCCAGAACGTCGAGCCTTCCGGCGTCTTCTCCACCTCGATGCGGGCTGGAAACTGCTCCTTGAGCTCGTCGATATGGGTGATGACGATAATCTGTTCGAAGTCGTCGCGGATGACGTTGATGGCCTCGATGACCTTGTCCCGGCCGTCGGGGTCCTGAGTGCCGAATCCTTCGTCGATGAACAACGTGGGTAGGGGAGCGCCGGCGCGCCGGGCCAGCAGGCGCGACAGGGCGATGCGCAGCGCCAGGTTGATGCGGAACGACTCACCGCCGCTGAACGACTCGTAGCTTCGCGTCCCCAGCTCGTCGGCGATCTTAATTTCAAGCGTCTCCTGCACGCCCTCTTTCGAGCGATAAGCGCTCTGGGTCTCCAGCTTCAGGTGCATGCGGTTGTCGGTCATCCGGCCCAGCAGCCGGTTGGCCTCATCCTCGATCTCCGGCAAGGCCGACTCGATGATCAGCGCTTGGACTCCGCGGCGCCCGAACGCGGCGGTCAGCTCCTCGTAGATGCCCTGCTCCTCGACCGCCCGTGCCAACGCCGACCGCTTCTCCGAAAGGCGGCCCTCGAGCTCGTCCAGAAGCTGAAGGTCTCGCCGGGCGCCGCCAAGCTGTTGCCGCAGATCATCGCCGCCCGACGCCGCCGTCCGGCGACGCTCCTCCTCATCGGCCAACGCCTTGGAGGTCTGGGGCAAGCCGGCGACCGCTCGCAGCAGCTCGTCCGTCTGCTGTTCGAGGCGGGCCGCTTCCTGCGCCCTGCTCTCGACCTCTCGCACCGTCTCTTCGAGCTGAAGCCGCTCCTGTGGCAGCAGGCGTTGCGCCTCTTCCAGCAAGCGGCGCCGTTCCTCGAACGGCCGCAGCTTGCCGTACTCGGCAGCGGCGTCGTCGTGCGCTGTCCGGTCGTAGCCGATCGCTTCGATCCTTGCCAGCAGGTTATCAAGCTCCCGCCGCTCGTCAGGAGCGTATTCGTTGGCGGCCAGGCGGGTCTCGATCTCTGCAAGCTCCGTTCGGAGCGGCGGGAGCTCGCGGGCGGCCTGCGCGGCCTCCTCCCGCGAGCGGTCCAGCGTGGCTACTCGGGCCTGGAGCGCTGGCCGCTCCGCCTTGAGCCGGGCCTCCAGCGCCTTCGCCTCCCGGCGCGCCTCTTGTTCCTCGTCCCCGATTCGTTGGAGCTCGGCCTGGTTGGCCACGTGCCGGCGCTTCTTGGCCTCGCCCTGCTGTCGATAGTCCTCCAGGATGTGGCTGCACTTGTCTGCGCCCAGCTCGGTGCCGCACAATGGACAGACGCCTTGGCCCTGCTCCAGGCGGTCCATATTGGCCCGCAGCTGCTCCATCTCTTTTCGGAGCTGGTCGTTGGCGGCCTTTCGATCGGCGCTCTGGGCCATCAGGCCCTCGGCCTCCTGACGGTGGAGAGCAAGCGTGCTCTCCACCTCCTCCAGAGCCCCGAGGGCAACCTTCGCCGCTTCGAGCTCGCTGGACGTCTTGTCCAGTCCGTCGGACGCCGGCGCGAGCTGCTGGACTCTCGAGCTCAGCCGCCCTTGCGCCGCCGCCAGCTCGGCTCGCTGCTTCTCGATCGCCAGGTCGAGCTCGGCCCGGCGCTGGCTCAGCTCCAGCGAGTTGCGCGCCGCGACGTCCAGCCGCTCTTTCCGCTCCTGTGCCGCCCGCATCCTTTGGTGTCCATCGGTAACGGCCGCGGCCTCGGCGGTGACGCTTTCGTACTGCGCCACTCGTTTTGTCAGGTTGTCGACGGCCGTGCGCCGGCGCCCGATCTCATCCTCGATGCCGGCGGCCCGCCGCTGAATCTCGGCGAGGCGTTCCTGCGTCAGGTCCAAGGCCTGCTTCTTCGAGCGAAGGAGTTGGATCGACCGGTCGATCGTGGCCAGCTCCTCCTCGGCTACAGCGAGGTCCCGCTCGATCGTCGCCAGCCGGGCCTGGCGCTCCTCCCGGCGGCCCACGTCGCGGGTCATCTCTTCGATGG